>JANNJO010000064.1:0-3513 GCA_031395755.1 Acidobacteriota bacterium | reverse complement strand
GGAAGCTGCCGGGGCGCTCAACAGTGGGTGACATTACGCTCAAGCGCGGCATCACGACATCGAAGGAGCTCCAGGAATGGCTCGAGTCGATTCGCAATGGCGTCGCAAACCGCAAAAACGGTGTCATCGTCTTGCTCGACGATGAAAGAAAGCCGGTCGTGCGGTGGAAGTTCGTCAACGCCTTTCCGAGGAAGTGGGAAGGACCGAATCTGGACGCGAAGGGAAACGATGTGGCGATCGAAACGCTGACTCTCTGCTGTGAGGGCTTGGAAAGGGAGTAGTTAGCGAGCCGCTGTGAGTGTTCTCGTCGCTTCGCCCAGCTCCGGCAGGCCTGCGTCAGCGTTGGCCCACAACTTCAGGAAACGCCCGTACTCGACACGAGCGAGGGCCTCGTCTTTTTCTTCGTCCAGTAAACGCGCCAGCTCGAGGATGTGGCGAGGCTCGAGCGCGGCAAACAAGCGCTGGCCGGGCCCTACATCGGTCAGACGTCTGTACTCTTCGATGGCCGCCGCACGATTTCCCCGCGCAATCTCCACGCGCGCCAGCCCGTCGCGCGATGGCAGGCTGGTCGTAAACACCGTCGACCCGTCGCGTCCGAGCGTCTGCCACCCTTTCGTTTGCGCCGTCCTAAAACTCGCCGCCGCCTGATCGTACAGGCCTTGCGCGAGCGCAATCTCTGCTTCGAGCGCCGCAACCCAGTTCGATTCGACGCGGTCGCCGCTGTCGTAACGTGACTTCTGCGAAGCGAGGCGCCTGGCGGCGTTCCCCCTGTTCCCGGCACGACTCTCAGCTACGCCGCCGATCAGATCCGCGAGCACCAGGAACGCCTGTTTTCTTCCATCGCCGAGCGGACCGAGCGCTGTCTCGGCGGCACGGACTTGCTCGAGTGCGCGCGCATACTGTTTCTGTTCGACCAATAGCCACGCGGAGGTCAACAAGGCGTTGGCGCTAGCCTCGGCGGCGCCGTCTGGGGACTCACGTCGCCCCTTGTCGAGAACCTCCGCAGCCTCGCGGTATCGGCCAACGCGCGACAAGAGGAACGCCTGGATTCTGAAATCCGGCGACTCTTTCTCGAGCGCTTCGTCGTACCGGCCGAGCGCCGCCAGCGCGAGCCCCCGGCCGAGAATCGAAGGCGCGTAGGCCGAATCGATGGCCAGTGCCCGCGAGTACGCCTCCAGCGATCTGGCCGGCATGCCGTTCGCGAGATACCCCTCGCCGAGACTGTCCCAGGGATTCGCCTCACCGGGCGAGCGGTTCGCCGCTGCCTGAAACTGTTCGATCGCCTGTTCGAACTCACCGTCCTCCAGCAACGAATACCCGTACACGTTGCTGATCGCCGGCGATCGGATCCCAGATCTGATCGCATACACGACGATCGCCGCGGTCGCCAGGCCGAAGGCAAAGAGGAGAAAGCTCGCCGTCACACGTCTCGGAATGAACGGAATCCGGAGGCGCGGGAATTTGGCCAGCCCCTTCATCTCTTCCAAAGCGAGATGCAAGTCCGCCGCGTGCTGATACCGTTTGACCGGATTTTTCTCCAGGCAGCGCTGAATGATCGCACGCATCGCCGCGGGGACGTTGGACGGCAGCGTCTCCGGCTCCTGATGCAGAATTCCGGCGCTCACTTCGAAGCCGGTCGCCCCTGTGAACGGCCGGCGGCCAGACACCATTTCATACAGCAGCACGCCGAGAGCCCAGATGTCACTGCGCTGATCGCCCCGCTGGCCACGCAGCAGCTCCGGCGCCATGTATGGCAGCGTGCCGGCGATGATCCCTTCGCCGGTCAACGAGCGCTGAGACTGCGAGAGCGCATCAATCTGGTGGGTGTCGAGCATCCGCGCAAGGCCGAAGTCGAGCACCTTCGCGCCGCGCTTGGGCGTAATCATCACGTTCGTGCTCTTCAGATCGCGGTGAGTCACGCCGTGTTCGTGCGCGTGGGCCAGCGCGTCGGCGATCTCAATCCCATAGCGCCTTGCATTCGCAACCGACAGCGGCGCCTCTCGGATCAGGTCCGATAGCGATCGCCCCGGGACGAACTCCATCACCACAAAGAGCTGGCCGTTGGCGCGGCCGACGTCGTAGATGTGGCAGATATGCGGATGGCTCAGCCGCGACGCGTGCTGCGCTTCCCGGCGCAGCCTCGCCTGAGCGTCTTCGCTGTCGAGGGACGCCACCTTGAGCGCCACATCGCGACCCAGCTCCGTATCGCGTGCCGCATAGACGTGGCCCATCCCGCCGCTGCCGAGGAGGCGCTCGATTTTATAGTGACTGATGACACGGCCGCTCAGCAGGGTCGCGGCGGCCGAGTGCTCAATGAAACCAGCGGATTCGCGTTGCGCGTCGAGCAGGCGCTCGACCTCACGGTGGACCGAATGATCGCCCGCGCTCGCCTCGGCAACGAATGCGGGGCGCGCGCCTGGCTCTTGTTCGAGTGCCGCATTGAAGACGTCTTTGACGCGCGCCCATTGCTCTGGATTCATGGTGTGCGAACGCTCAGACGGTGCGGCTAATTTCTGCGAACAACCAGGATTTGGCCATCCTCCACTCGCGGCCGACGGTCGCTGGCGAGATGTGCATCACCTCCGCAGTTTCTTCCATCGTCAGGCCGCCGAAGAAGCGCAACTCGACGACGCGGCTCTGCTGGGGATCGATGGCTGCCAACCGTGTCAGCGCCTCGTCCAGGGCGAGCAGATCGGTATCCACTGCCCCGCCGATCATGATTGCGTCATCGAGTGGAAGCTTAGGCACGCCATCTCCGCGCTTGCCGGCCGCATGCGCGCGCGCATGGTCGACGAGAATCCGCCGCATCGCCTGGGCCGCGATTCCAAAGAAGTGGGCGCGGTTCTGCCATCTCACCGCCCGCTGCTCGACGAGCCTCATGAAGGCCTCGTTGACGAGCGCGGTCGGTTGCAGGGTGTGGTCCCCCCGCTCCTTTCTCATGTAGCTGGCCGCGAGCTTCCGCAGCTCCCGGTGGATTTGCGGCACCAGGCGGTCGAGCGCCTGGTCCTGGCCATTGCTCCACTCCTGCAGGAGCCGGGTGACCTCGGCCGAGGGACGGTCCATTGTCCTTAAGGATACGTCCCCTGACTGGTGAGTGAAAAGCCCGCCTCTTTCCGCGTGAACCAACAGACGCGGAAATCCGGGAGGGTGGGCATGGGGTGGCAGGCTGTTGGGCTGGCGGCGACGATCTTCATCCGTTCTTACAACAACTTCGGGGTGCCGGCGGCTGACCTGGCGGTGGCCAGGGAGCACACGCGGGCGGTCTTTCAGCACGCCGGTCTGAACATCGTGTGGACCGACTGCTGGGTGGGCGGCCGCCGCCAGCAGGCTGACACGGCCGCGCGGTGCCAGGAACCGGTGGGCGGCGACATCGTGCTGAGGCTCCAGAAAACCAGGGACACCGACGGCTCGAAGTTTGTGTCGATGGGGTTCTCGCTGGTCAGGACCGCCGGCGCAACGCCCTTCCTATCAACCGTGTATGTCGATCGTGTCGAGTCGGTGGCCCGAGGAGCC
>JANNJO010000058.1:0-7361 GCA_031395755.1 Acidobacteriota bacterium | reverse complement strand
GGGGATTGTTCAAGGTGAAGTGCGTCCGCTCGCCGAACGCCACCTTGCCCAGCCGCCCCATAGCCTCGTTCCAGTCCGTCGGGCAGATGCTCTCTTTCGCGCCCCAGGTGGCCTCCACCATCTGCGTCAGGCGCCCGTCTTGCCGTCGCTTTCGTAATCCTAACCGGGTGCGGAGCCCGTCCAGCCGATCCGCCGGTCGAATCGCACGCGGCGCATCAGACGCCGGCCCCCGGCGAGACAGCACGGGGACAGGACGCCGTGCGTATCAACACCGCGCCCGGCCCAGCCCCTGCGCCGCCAGGCATGGCGTGGGTTCCGGGCGGCACGTTCTGGATGGGGTGCGAGAACTGCGGCATGCCCGACGCGCTGCCGGCGCATCTGGTCTCGATCGACGCGTTCTGGATGGATCGGACACCGGTGACAAACGCGGCGTTTCAGCGGTTCGTCGCAGCCACGGGCTACATCACCGGTGTCCGATCGATCCAGAACGCGTCGATCGAGACCAGATGCGCCGGCAGCGCGTCGGGCATGCCGCAATTCTCGCACCCCATCCAGAACGTGCCGCCCGGAACCCACGCCATGCCTGGCGGTGCAGGGTCTGGGGCAGGGGCGGTATTGATGCGCACGCCCGGCGGCGGATCGGCCGGACGAGGACCGCACCCTGTGAGGATCGCGAGTGCGACGGCAAGACGGACCCCGGACGCAGATGGCATGGATCGAATGCGGGAAGTATAGCCTCAGGGCCGCTTGTCTATGCGATGTAGAATCGCCACTCAATGACGTCACGCGCCTCACCCGCCTGCGCATCGCTGCTGCTGCTCCTCCTTCTCCTCCTCCCCTCGCTTCCCGCCTTCGCCCAGACTCCGGCGCCCGATGCGGCCGCGACGGCTCCGCCGGCACGACCAGGCCTCGAATACGGCGTGCGCTTCGGCCCCGCGTTCACGTCGCTCACCAGCGTCGAGACGTTCGACAACACCGTCGTTGCGGCGTCGCCCGAGTCGACCATGAACTTCGGCGGGTACGTGCGTCTGCACATCGCCGGCGCGCTGTCGTTTCAGCCGGAGGTGCTGTTCGCGGCGAAGGGACAGAGGATTCACGACAAAGACGCGCAGCCGACGATCAGCGGGACGGGCCTCAGACCGCCGCAGGCCGATAAGGTGGTCCTGGTGCGCTACCTCGAAATCCCGCTGCTCGTGCGAGCCGCGAAGCAGGTGCGGACCGACTCGTCGGTCTACCTCATCGCCGGTCCGGCGCTGGCGTTGCGTCGCAATGCGGTCATCCGCGAGGTCGTCGACTCGGGAAAGCTCGAGGATATCGGCGCCCAGGTCGCCGGCAGCAATTTCTCGCTGGTGTATGGGGGAGGCTTCCAGCGTGAACGCTGGCTGGTGGATGCGAGGTTTACGCGAGGGCTGCGGAATATCGCCGTCGTGCCTCTGCCCGCGGCGGTGAAGACCGGCGGGTTCGCCGTGCTGCTGGGCGTGCGGCTCTAGCGCCGCTGGTTGAAGGCGATACCATACAGAAGTCGAGCGGCGAGGGGCTCACGTCTACCATTCGGCGCGGCCTCGAGCTGATCGCGGCCGGGCGCGCGTACCGCGACCTTCGCCGGCTCAAGGGCCGTGTGCCGTTATCGATCGACGTCGTCACGTTGCGCGAAGATCGGTAATGGTCGCCATCGATACGAGCTCGCTGGTGGCGTACCTGGCCGGCGGGGCCGGCCCCGACGTGAATGCCGTCGACCTTGGCTCGGCGACAGTCAAGCCTGTCTGCCCCCCGTCGTCCTGACAGAACTTCTGAGCGACCCCAAACTGCCGCGTGAAGTCGCGGCGATACTGCGGGGAATTCCAGTGCTGGGGATTTCGGAGGGCTACTGGAACCGCGCCGGTCTACTGCGATCGAAACTCATCGCGCGCAGGCGCCGCGCCCGCCTCGCAGACACCTTGATTGCCCAGACCTGCCTCGACCACGATCTCGCGCTCATCACCAGGGACGCGGATTTTCGCGCGTTCGCGGCGATCGCGAGCTTGAAGCTCGTCTAGGCGTCGTCGCAAGGAACGGTCAGTCGCCGCGTCCGAGAAGTTGCTTCAGCGTGTCGGCGTGTGTGGCCAGGAACAGGCGATCCTTTTCTCTTCCCGCAGCCGCTTTCGATTGGACGATGTGGCTCAGGCGCGCAACGGGGATCTCCGTGATGCCCACCATGAAGGTCCGGCGCTCGTTCCACACCGCCTCGAACTCGAAGCCGCCCATCACGAGCGTCAAATCGATCTGAAGCTCGCGTTCATCTGTCGCGCGTACGAGCGCGCGGCGCGCGACGATCGCGTCAGCGATGAACCGATCGCGCGGCATGTCCAGTGGTTCGTTCCCCGACCACAGCGAGAGCCCCGAAGCCTCGCAGGCCTGCCACGCTCGTAGGAGGTTCTCCGGATCGGGGGGCAGGAACAGATCGCGATCGTCTGTCGTGAATAGTGCTCCGGGGCCAGCTGCATAGTAGTTGATTCCCGCGACACCGATCACGACAAAGCGAACGCCACGGGCCGCGAGCTCTGCGATGAGACGTTGAAACGCGTCCATCGGCTAACGTCGCCGTGCCCGGTGATAATGGCGGCGGAATTCGGATTGCGCCCGTGCCACCCAGCTCTTGTCGGCGCCGGACCGATTCCTCGGATCAGACTCAAGCTGCTCGACGGCGCGCAGGTATTCGGCCGAGAGCGTCACCGGGCCGGTTTCACGCGGGGCGCGCTCGATTTCCTCGATCAACCTGATGGCTTCTTCCTCTGGAGTCACGAAAGCATTGTACGCCTGCGGGCACGTCGCGCGTCACTGCCTCGGGCCCGCGGCACAGTTCACGACCGATGCCCCGATGCCGGGCGACTGCCGAAGCGCCGTGACATCATGATTCCTCACGATTAGCATCAATACATGCGCACCACCATCACCCTGGATGAGGACTACTGCTCTACGCGTACGACCCGCAGTCCACCCGGCACGCGGCGAGCAAGGCGTGGCTCGAGACGACGTTGTCGGGATCGCCCCTCGTGCGATTTGCGTGGACGCGTTGGAGGCGTTTCTTCGCATCTCGACCAATGCCCGCGTATACGAGCGCCCGCTGTCGATCGCCGAGACCGACCGCGACTTCGCGCGGTCTAGAGGCCGTGAACTCTCAACCCTCGCGCTGTTATCGGGCGTGGCTCTCTGGGGTGTTTTTGCAGCGGTCGCTTTCGCTGTCGCAGGAGAGGACCCATGAATTTAGACTTCCTCAAAGCGCCCGTGGATTTTCAGACGACGTACTTCGTGGTATTTGGTGCGGCCGCGGTCTATGCTCTCGTCATGCTCGTGCTCGTGCGCCTCGAAGACCGCCGGAAACCTAACGCGCCACCACCGAATCGTCGGTAACGCAGCCCCACTATACGCCGCCTGCTCGTCGCTACGAGTCGCTCGCGGGGCCGTTCGCCAGATCGTCCTCGAGATCGCGTAAGGCCCGCGGAACGAGTTTCAGGACCTGCTTTTCGCATCGCCGACTGCATGCACGAAACATGACGTCCACGTTTTCCTGTGCCGGCGTCGAATCCTTCGGGGTCACGACGCCGGCGAAGATTCGATTGCGTGCGACCAGCAGCGCGACCACGCGGCCTTCGCGGTGCTCGAGCCGGTCGCGATGTGACAGTCGGAATGGAATCATGCGTCCGCTGCCCGCGGGCAGCTCTGCTCCGCAAACCGCGCACGTGTTCAGCGCAACATCAAGCTCCTCGAGCTCCACATCTTCCTCAGTCAGCGGCTCGTCCGGCGCAAGATCGATGATGGAGCCGCAGAGCTCGGCGGTAAACCAGGCGCCGAACATCTCGCGCGTGCGGTTGGCCGGCCACCGCTGCTCGTCAGTCGACCACCCATAGAGTTCCTCTTCGAAGATATCCTCCCAAATCTGGTCCAGCGCCCATTCGAGCGTCTGGACGAAAGGGCTCTGCGGACCGAGATAGATGTTCCGCGTTTCCGCCAAGTCCGCGGTCAGTTCAGGACCACCGTCACCGAGACCGTTGGCCCAATCAATGTGGGGCTGTTTTCGCGAGATCAAGACAGGCGTGCGGAACAGGAAAGGCATGTGCCAGCCTCTACGATAATCACCAATCCCTAATCCCTAATCCCTAATCCCTATTTTTTAAGGCCGCCGCCCAGTTCATCACCACGGTCACCGGGGGACTCGGCCGCTCGACGCCCGGCCTAAGCAGGAAGAAGCGCTGGCCGTCGGCGCTGGGCGCATACGACTGCCCGATGCTGTTCGAGCTCAGCGCTCCTTGATTGAGCGACGCATTCTGACCCAGACGTGTGGTGAACAGCACTTCAGGCACGCCGACGTGGAACGTCGCCGCCGATGCGCGAACCGCGACGGCGTTGATAGCTAACAACCCCTGATCCTGAGCGAAAAGGTAGTACAGCTCTTTCCCATCCGGGCGCCATCGAGGTTGCGCTCCTCCACCCGTGGAAACCAGCCATCTACCTCCAGAGGCCGGAAACGGTTGCACGTACACCTCGTTGCGGCCCGTCTCGGTAGAGCACCGCGCCGAACGCGAAGATGTCGGCGCGATGATCGGCAGCCAGCCCGCGCACCTGTTCGGGCGCCATGTAGCCCAGGGTGCCCATCACCATGCCGTGCTGGGTCTGCACAGGCCTGGGCGTGGTGGGCACGGACGAGCCGTAGGCCGGGTCTTGCCCTGGAGACCCGGCGTGCACATCTGGCTGCGTGAGCTTGGCGAGGCCGAAATCGAGAATCTTCGGCCGCCCATCCTTATTGATGAAGATGTTCTCCGGCTTCAGATCGCGATGCACGATCCCTTTGTCGTGCGCCGCGGAGAGCGCCTGGGCTATCTGAATCCCCAGCTCCACTGCCTTGCGCACTGGCAGCGGACCGCCGCTCAATTTCTCCCGAAGCGTCTCCCCTTCGAGCAGTTCCGAGACGATGTAGAGAACCCTGTCAGGATTTGGGGTTGGGGATTGGGGATTGGGTGCGTCCCCGATGTCGTAAATCGCGAGAATGTTCGGATGATTCAGTGCCGCCGCGGCGCGCGCCTCCTGCCCGAAGCGTTGGAGACGGTCGGCGTCCGCCGCGAACTGCGACGGCAGCACCTTGATCGCCACATCCCGCCCCAGCCGTGTATCGCGCGCGCGATACACCTCGCCCATCCCGCCTGCGCCGATGAGCGCGACGATTTCGTAGGCGCCGAGGCGAGTGCCGGCTGAGAGCGACATTCTGTCAGGGGACGCGACGAATTATACGGTAATCACGGCCGACGGCGGGTGGCGCGTTTCAGGTCATAATTGACGCGGCATGAACGGCAACCGACCATCGCGGATGACCGTGCGACGATACGCCTCGTCGGCCGAGGCCGATCGGCACGATCTCGAGTTCTGGCTGCAGATTCCAGACGCCGAGCGGGTCCTTCATGCGTGGCGACTGAGCCTGGAACTGTCGCGTCTGCGTGGCGAGCCTCCCCATGAACCAGGACTTCATCGATCTACTACGCGCGTTCATCGCCGCTGACGTGCGATTCCTCATCGTCGGCGCGTACGCGCTCGCGCTGCACGGACGGCCGCGCGCGACCGGCGATCTGGACGTGTGGGTCGACGCCACGCCGGAGAATGCGCGCTGCGTCGTGCGCGCACTCGGCGAGTTTGGCGCACCGTTGTTGGAGATTTCCGAGGCCGACTTCGCCCGCCCCGGCATCACGTATCAAATCGGCCTGCCGCCGGGCCGCATCGACATCTTGACCGACCTCACGGGTCTCACGTTCTCCGACGCCTGGCCGGATCGACTCCGGCGCGCGTTCGGGGACGTGGAGGTCGACTTCATCGGGCGCGCGGCGTTCATTCGGAACAAACGCGCCACCGGACGGCCAAAGGATCTCGGCGACATCGAAGGCATGGAGTAGGCAGACCGGCGCCGAACGCGAAGCTGTCGGTGCGCACGTCCGCTTCTCCTCCGTCGATTCTAACGAGCCTTGACATGGCACGTCTTTCGGCTTGACGACGCCTTTCGACGATGGCATCGTCGTCCTGGGGTCGGGCATCGCGGCTTTGGGGGAGTTTATGGAGAACGTCGCGAAGTATCCGACCCTGCACGAAAAGCTGACCGATGGCGGCTTGTTGGATCTGCACGCCATGCTGGATTCAGGCAGTAAAGATTGGAAGGCCGATGTGCTGAATACCGCGACCGATCGATTCGAACGCCGGCTCAGCGAGGAGCTTGGCGGCCTCCGTCTGGAGATAGCCGGCATCAACGTCCGCATGGCCGACGCGCAGAACACGCTGCTTCGCTGGCTGTTTGGCTTCGTGGTTACGGTGCTCGCCGCGAACCTCGGAATGACAACGGTTCTCCTGAACGCGCTGACGCGCTAAATGCGCGATCGCCGGGGTGCCACTCGTGGTTTGTTGGCTCGCTCTCGAGGAACACCTTTCGTGAAGGCTCCGCCTCTTCAGGTGATGCGTTGTCGAACGATCGCCACGAACTCGATGAGATCGCCGAGTCGTCGCTCGACGACTTCCCGCACAATTGCGAGATCGACGGTCTCGTACCCGTGGACCAGGATGTTCCGGAAACCGACCATGTTCCGGAGGCGCCGCGCAAGCTCGCCTGGAAGCCAACCGCCTCGTTCGAGGAGATCGACGAGCTCCCGGTTCGTCCGTGGTTCGCCGAGATGTTCGTCGGAAACGATGTGGGAGGAGACATCCAGCAACGATTGAATCGCAATCTGCAGGGTATGTTCCACAAACCGCTGCTCGCGGATGTCGGTGGCAATGCGTGCGGGCTGGCTCAGCGTACGAAGCTGCTCGACGCAGGTTTCGATCTGCGCCAGTTTCTTGGCGACCAGATCGGGATCGGTCACGGCCGGCCCGCCGGCATACGCAGTTTGCGGTAACGCTGCCGAATCGGAGCGAGGTCGAAGAACTCGTTGCGTGCACGCACTTCGAAGCGGATCCGCGCCGGGCGATCCCGATCGAGCAGCAGCTTTCCATCACGCAGCACACGGTGCACCAGGTCGGCAGGCGCGTGATTCAGCACGACGATCTGCACCGGCCGGCCGGCCAGGCGTTCCAGTTCCGATTCGAGCGAGAGCGGCAGGCCTTCGAGGGTGGGCGCGGGGTTGAGCTCGTACAAAATGGCCAGGTCGATGTCGCTGGCCGGCGTGGCGGAACCGCGCGCCGTGCTCCCGTACAAGTACACCGCCAGTGCACCGTGAGGCTGCGCTTCGAAGAACTTCCTGAGCTGCCGTTCGAGCTCCGACGGTGTCACGCGAAAATTATACTTCGAGGACCAGCGCCGATCGCTGGGGTCCGTCTTCAGCCGGACCGCTTTCCTCGATTCCATAAATCGC
>JANNJO010000020.1:0-19132 GCA_031395755.1 Acidobacteriota bacterium | reverse complement strand
CTGTACGGGGGTCAGACCCCGTTTACGCCGCCGGGTTTGCCTTAATAGCCCTCGCGCTCCTCATCGGCACAGCGCTCGGTGCCGTCGGGCGCGTCGCCGGGTTCTTCGGCGCGGGCGCCTTGTCTATGGTCGCCATGCTGTGTGCGGCGAGCCTCTGGTTGCGCAGCGGCAACCGCGGCACGCTGCAGGGACATGGGATATGGGCGGTGTGGCGTCTCGGCATCCGCAACGCCACGCACCGGCCGGCGCGAAGCGTGCTCTGCATGGCGCTCATCGCGTTCGCCACGTTCGTCATCGTGGCGGTTGAATCGTTCAAGCGCGAAGATGGCGATGCGCGGCTCGATCGCGATTCCGGGGGCGGCGGCTACCCACTGCTGCTCGACTCCCTGCTGCCCGTCGTGCACGACCTCAACGACGCGTCCAGCCGCGACGCCATCAATCTGCCGGCCGCAGGTGCACTCCAGGGCGTCAGGTTCGATCGTTTCCGCGTGCGTCCGGGCGACGACACGAGCTGCCTGAATCTGTATCAGCCGAAGAACCCGCGCATCCTTGCCGCGACGCCGGAGTTCATCGGCGCAGGGCGTTTCGCCTTCAACAGTTCGCTCGCCGAGACCCCGGCCGAAACCGCCAACCCGTGGCTGCTGCTCAATCGCGAGCTCCCCGATGGCGCGATCCCCGTGATTACCGACGCGAATTCGATGACGTACGTCCTGCACCTGAAGTTGGGGGAGGACCTCGTGCTGCCGGGCTCGTCGCAACGTCCCGTGCGGCTTCGGCTCGTCGCCGCGCTGGCTGACAGCATCTTCCAGGGCGAGCTGCTCATGGCGGAGGCGCCGTTCCTGCGAACGTTCCCGGAGTGGGAGGGCTATCGATTCTTCCTCGTTGATGCTCCGCCAGGGCAAACGGGGGAGCTGACGGAATTGCTGGAATCCCGATTGGCGGATTTTGGTGTGGACGTCGCCTCAACAGCGGAACGTCTCGCCGGGTTTCATCGCGTTGAATATACTTACCTCTCAACCTTTCAGATGCTTGGCGGGTTGGGGCTCGTGCTGGGCACGTTCGGTCTGGGCGCGATCCTGCTGAGGAATATGCTCGAACGACGGCGCGAGCTGGCGCTGCTGCGGGCCCTCGGATATCGCCAATCCGATTTCTTCGCGATGGTGATGGCGGAGAACATCCTGCTTCTGGCGGGGGGCTTGATCGTCGGCGCATCGTCCGCGCTGCTCGCCATTGCGCCGATGTTCCTGGATCGCGGTGGCCGGCTGCCTGGCGCGACGCTGGTCTGGCTGCTTCTTGGTGTGCTGTTGACGGGACTTCTGGCATCGCTCGGCGCGACGGCTGCCGCACTTCGGTCGCCGTTGTTGTCGGCCCTGCGCACGGAGTAGGAGACGATGATGAAACTCAAACACGTCGTGCTGATCGGTTGTGCTGCGTTCGCAGGAATGTCCGCCATGCCTCTTGCGCAGAGCCAGGGCCCCGACTGGCCGCAGTGGCGAGGGCCGCGCCGTGACGGCACGCTCACGTCGTTTAGCGAGCCCAAGGTCTGGCCCGAGACGCTGACGCAGCGTTGGAAGATCACCGTCGGCGATGGGTATTCCACTCCCATCATCGTCGGCAACCGCGTGTACCAGTTTTCGCGGCAGGGAGAAAACGAAGTCCTGCGCGCCATCGACGCGGCGAGCGGCAAGGTGGTCTGGGAAAAGAGCTACGCCGCGCCCTTCGAGATGAACTCCGGGGCGAAGCGGCACGGGCCCGGACCCAAGTCGACGCCAACATTCGCTGACGGTCGGCTGTTCACGCTCGGCATGAGCAGCATCGTGACGGCGTGGGACGCGGCCTCCGGCAAAGAGCTCTGGCGCAAGCCGGCGGGGGCGGTTCAGCCGAACTTTCACACCGCGATGTCGCCGCTCGTCGATCGCGGGATGATGATTCTGCACGTCGGCGGCCACAACGACGGCGCGCTCACCGCCTTCGATCCCGCCACCGGTGCCGTGAAGTGGACGTGGGCCGGCGACGGACCGGCGTACGGCTCCCCGATCATCGCGGAGATCAGCGGCACGCGGCAGGTGGTCGTGTTCTCGCAGCGGAACCTGGTCGGTGTGAACGCGGCCGACGGCCAGCTTCTGTGGAGCACGCCCTTCGAGTCGCGTTCCACCACCAACTCGATTACGCCCCTCGTGTACGGAAACACGCTGATCGTCTCCGGGCAGGGCAAACCGCTGACGGCGTACACGATTGCCAACACCGGCGGCAAGTGGGCGGCCGAGCTCGCATGGGAGAACCCTGCGTTGTCGATGTCGTTCAGCAACCCGGTGCTCGTCGGCGATGCGCTCTTCTCGATGTCGCCTCTGAACAGCGGGCAGCTCTTCTGGGCCGACGCGAAGACCGGAAAGACGTTGTGGACGTCGCCTCCTCGCCAGGCCGGGAACGCCGCCATCACCCGCTCGGGCGATCTGCTCTTTGTCCTCAAAGACGATGGGCAGCTGATGGTGGGACGGGCCAACACGGCAGGCTTCGAGCCGCTGAAGACCTACACCGTGGCCATGAGCGCGACGTGGGCGCCGCCCGTGATCTCCGGCAACCGCATTTTCGTCAAGGATGCCGACACGCTGGCGCTGTGGACACTGAACTAGAATCAACTTATGGGTGAGAGTCGCACGACGGCGGTCGACGAGACGGCAGTCGGGAGCTATTTCGTCGCCAACTATCCGCCGTTTTCCGTCTGGACTGCCGAGGCGGTTGAGCGCGACGCGCTGCCCGCGCTGAACTCACCGGCCGCACCGGTGCCGCTGGGCCTCTACCTGCACGTCCCGTTCTGCCGGAAGCGCTGCCACTTCTGCTATTTCCGCGTGTACACCGACAAGAACGCACAGGAAGTCGAAGAATATCTCGACGTGATGGCGCGCGAGTGGGAGGTCTACAGCACCTATCCGGCCATCAACGGGCGTCCGTTGAACTTCGTGTACTTCGGCGGAGGGACGCCGTCGTTTCTGTCGGTGCGTCAGCTCACCGGGTTCGTGAAGCGAATGACCGCCGTGACGCCGTGGACCTCGGCCGAGGAAATCACGTTCGAGTGCGAGCCGGGCACGCTGACGGAGAGCAAACTCGCGGCGATCCGCGACCTGGGCGTGACGCGGCTGAGCCTCGGCATCGAAAACTTCGACGACCATATCCTCGAGCTGAACGGCCGCGCGCATCGTTCGGCCGAGGTGTTCCGCGCCTATCAGTTCGCGCAGTCGCTCGGGTTTCCGCAAATCAACGTCGATCTCATCGCCGGGATGCTGGGCGAGACCGAGGAAAACTGGCAGCGTTGTGTTGAGAAGACGATCGAGCTCGATCCCGACAGCGTGACCATCTATCAGATGGAGCTGCCCTACAACACGACCATCAGCAGCGACGTGCTGAAGGGTACCGGCCGCTTTCAGGAACACGTCGCCAGCTGGGAGACAAAACGCCGCTGGGTCGACGAGGCATTCCAGGCGCTGCAGCGCGCCGGCTACACGGTCGGCAGCGCGTATACCGCCGTCAAGAACCCCGATCGCACGAAGTTCATCTACCGCGACCGCCTCTGGCAGGGCGCCGATCTCGCCGGCCTCGGGGTGGCCTCCTTCGGGCACCTCAACGGCGTGCACATGCAGAATCTCGACACGTGGGAAACCTACAGCGAGAAGATCCGCGAAGGCTCGCTCCCGCTCAGCCGCGCGTATCGGCCCGATGCGGAAGAACGGCTGATCCGCGAGCTCGTGCTGCAGCTCAAGCTCGGGCGCGTGCGCCCGCCGTACTTTGCCGATAAGTACGGGGTAGATATCCTGCGCCGCTTCGAGCAGCCGCTGGGCTCCCTCCGAGAGAACGGGTTTCTCGAAGAAGCGAACAGCCAAATCGTGGCGCTCACCCGCGCAGGCCTTCTGCGCGTCGACTCCTTACTTCCCCGGTTTTTTCAGACAAAGCATGCCGGCCTCAGGTACACCTAAGCGCGGAAGGGGCGTCTCGTCGGGCGGCATGCTGTTTCCGCTCGACTTTGTCTATGCCCGATCGGGGGTGGCGTTGCCTCAGGTCGAGGCGATCGATCCGGAGGACATTCCACTCCCGTACCGGTCACTCCTTGTACACGAGGTCGACATGACGCTCACCCTCGAGCGCCATTTCGGCGGACGCGTCGCGCTGCGGCCGCTGGCGACCTTCACCAGCGGTCCTTGGTACTTCCGGCGCGTCCTGCTCGCGCAGGCATACACGGGACGGCCGGTCGAGATGGGCGCTATTCGCATCAAGATCAATGCATTTCCCGATCGCATTCGACGGCAGATCTTGAAGAATGATGTTCCGCTCGGACGCCTGCTCCGCGACGGCGGCGTGAAGTACGAAAGCCGTCCGAAGACGTTCCTTGCCGTCACGCCGAATTCTGAAATGATGGGCGTCTTCTGGATGCGCGAGCCAAAAACGCTGTACGGCCGGCGCACCGAGATGATTCAGAGCGGCGCCAAGATCGGCGATATCGTCGAAGTGCTGCCGCTCGTATAGCCATGCCTTGTGAACATCGCCTGAAGCGGCGCGTGCAGTTCTACGAAACCGACATGGCGGGCATCGTCCATTTCAGCTGGTTCTTCCGCTACATGGAAGAGGCCGAGCATGCGATGTGGCGCGAGGCCGGTCTCAGCATCGCCGACGGTTCGGGTGTCGGCTGGCCGCGTGTCGAAGCCTCGTTCGAGTATCACCGTCCGTTGATGTTCGAAGACGAGTTCGAGGTGCACTTGCGCATCGTCGGCAAGGACGCGCGGACCATCCGCTACGAAGCCGTCGTTACCAAAGGCGATACGCGAGTGGCCACCGGCAGAATCGCCGTCAAGTGCGTCAGCAAGAAGACCGGCGAGCCGATGCGTTCCATCGACATTCCTCCCGAGATCGACTCCGTCTTTCAGGTCGCGCCGGGGGCCTGATTTGTCGAATCAGCAGCTCGCGGTCCAGTTTTTTCTTCAGCTCACCGTCATCTTGCTCGCCTGCAGAGTGGTCGGCGGGCTGATGCGGTTCGTCGGCCAGCCGAGGGTGATGGGCGAAATGATCGCCGGCGTGCTGCTCGGGCCTTCGTTACTTGGGCTGATCGCGCCGTCGGTGCAGGTCGCATTGTTTCCGTCGGCCTCGCTCGGCGTGATGTCGGTCGTCAGCCAGCTCGGACTCGTGCTCTATATGTTCGTGGTCGGCACGCATCTCCACACGGATTTCCTCCGGCAGGCCTTCCGTGGCGCGCTGTCGATCTCGCTGGCGGGCATCATCGCTCCGTTCGCGCTCGGTGCCGCGCTGGCGTCGTTCCTCTACGCGGACGGCCGGTTCTTTGCGCCCGAGGTTTCGAGTTGGCAAAGCATGATGTACTTGGGCGCGGCAATGTCGGTCACCGCCTTTCCGGTGCTGGCGCGCATCATCCAGGAGCGGGGCATCGCCGGCACGGCCCTTGGGACGCTCGCCCTCGCCGCCGGTGCCACCGATGATGCGATCGCCTGGTGCCTGCTGGCCGTCGTCCTCGCGGGCTTCAATAACCACTTCGGCCCCGCTGTGTGGGCCATCACGGGTGGTGCGGTGTATGCCGCCGTCGTGCTCGCCATCGTGCGCCCGCAACTCGCGAAGATGGCGGAGGCAGTGGAACGGGCGGGGAGCCTCAGCGCCGGCAGGCTAATGCTGATCCTTACGATGTTGATGGCGGGTGCGTGGTTCACCGATATGATCGGGGTGCACGCAGTGTTCGGTGCGTTCATCATGGGTGTCGCCATGCCGCGCGGGGTGGTGACGAAGGATCTCTCTCGTCACATCGAGCCGCTCGCAACGGCATTGCTCGTTCCGCTGTTCTTTGCGTACTCCGGACTCAGCACGCGTTTCAGCCTCCTCTGGTCGAGCGAGCTGCTCCTCCTGGCCGTGGTGGTCATCCTCATTGCGTCGGTCGGAAAGGCTGTCGCCTGCTGGGGAGCCGCGCGCCTCGCCGGGCTCCCGAATCGCGAAGCGATGGCCATGGGGGCGCTCATGAACGCGAGAGGGCTGATGGAACTGATCATTCTCAACATCGGCCTCGAGCGCGGGTTGATCACCCCTACGCTCTTTACCGTCATGGTGACGATGACGATCGCGACGACGGTGGCGGCGGGGCCGCTGTTCGACTGGGCGTGGAGAGCATCTGCGGAGGTGCCGGATGCGCCGGGCGTCGCAGCCCGCTGATCGGCTCTCCGGGCTCATCGCGGATATTTACGGGCGCAATCCGTTTTACACACGCAAGCTCGACGCGGCGGGCATTCGTCCCGGACAGCTCCGTTTTCCGTCCGACCTGTCGCAGCTGCCCGTCACGACGAAGGCCGAGCTGCTGGCCGACCAGCAGGCCTCGCCTCCGTGGGGCACCAACCTCACCGAGCCGCTCGAGCGCTACACGCGCTATAACCAGACGTCTTCCACGACCGGGAGCCCGCTGAGATGGCTCGATACGAACGAGAGCTGGCAGTGGATGCTCGAGTGCTGGAAGGCGGTGTACGGCGGCGCGAGAGTCGACGCACGCGATCGGATTGTCTTCCCGTTTTCGTTCGGCCCGTTTCTCGGGTTCTGGACGGCATTCGAAGCGGGTTGCCAGCTCGGTGCCCACTGCATTCCCGCCGGCGGAATGACGAGCCAGGCGCGGCTGGCGCTCATCGACACCCTGAAGCCGACGGTGATGTGTTGCACGCCGACGTACGCGCTGCGGCTGATGGAGGTGGCTTCGGAGTCGGGCGATAGTCGAACGGACCTCTCATCGAGCTCGTTGCGAGTGCTCATTGTCGCCGGCGAACCCGGTGGCAGCATCATCGCGACGCGGGAGCGAATCGAGAAGGGCTGGGGCGCGCGCGTCATCGATCACCACGGCCTGACCGAGGTCGGGCCGATCAGCTTCGAGTGCTGGGAGTCTCCGGGCGGCCTTCATCTGAATGAGGATGAGTACATAAGCGAAGTGCTGGAGCCGGGTACTCTGCGTGAGGTGAGCGATGCTGAGCGCGGTGAACTCGTTATCACGAATCTGGGGCGGACGGCGAGCCCGTTGATTCGTTACCGCACCGGCGACATTGTGGTGAAACGGACAGGCGCGTGCGATTGCGGGCGAACGCTCTCGCGCCTCGAAGGCGGCATCCTGGGGCGTGTGGACGACATGATCGCCGTCCGGGGAGTCAACGTATACCCCTCAGCGGTCGAAGCGGTTGTCCGGCGATTTGCCGAAGTCACGGAGTACCGCGCAACGGTGGCCACCAACGGCTCGTTGCGCGAGCTGTCGCTCGAGATCGAAGTGATGGCGGGCGCTGCTAATGCCACAGCGCTTTCCGTTCGACTGGCCGATGCACTGCGCGAGTCACTCGGCCTGACGGTGCCGTTGACGGTCGTCGAGGCTGGCGTCCTCCCGCGCTTCGAGATGAAAGCGCGGCGATTTGTGATTGAGTGATGGGGATTAGGGGTTGGGGATTGGGAATTAAATCGCGCGAGTCGATCGCGCCCGCGGCGCTCATGGAGCAGATCACCGCCCGCACAACGCCGGTTATTCTCGACGTCCGCTCCAAGAGGGAGTTCGACGCGGGGCACGTACCTGGTGCGGTTCACCTACCGTTCTGGCTCGTGGGGCGCCGCTGGCGTAAGCTCGAGTTGATGGCCGAACGGCCGATTGTGATCTATTGCGGGCACGGACCCCGCGCGCACATCGCAGGCGCGGCGCTGACGGGCCGCGGGTTCAAGAGGATTGCGTACCTCGAAGGGCACATGAAAAAGTGGAAGGACATGGGGTTGCCGATCGTCCTGGCGCTGCTGCTCCTGGCACTCGCGCCGATGTACGCCCAGCAAGTCGACGTCCGCATGGTGTCGGTCGAGGGCGAGGGTGCAAAGTACTGGCCCGTCTGGCGCGGTCCTTCCGGACAGGGGCTCGTCGGCGCGACCGGTTATCCCGACACGTGGTCTGCGACGGAAAACGTGTTGTGGAAAAAACCTGTGCCCGGCCGCGGCAACTCCTCGCCAGTCGTGTGGGGCGACAGAATTTTTTTGACCACGGCGTATGAGGGTGGACGACGTGTGTCGCTGCTCGCGTTCCGGCGATCGGATGGCACGCAGCTGTGGGAGGCGTTTGCGCCCGAAGGCCGCACCGGCCGTGCGCATCAGAAAAACGGACACGCGTCGGCGACGGCATCCACCGATGGCAGCCTCGTGTATGCCTCTTTCGGCAGTCGAGGGCTCGCGGCGTTCGATTTCAACGGCAAGCTGGCATGGCATCAGGATCTCGGCGATGTCGACAACTACCACGGGGCGGCCGGCTCGCCGCTGCTCTATAAGAACCGCGTCATCCTGTATCAGGACTTCGACGGCGGCTCGTTCGTCGCCGCGTTCGAGGCAAAGACGGGCAAGCAGGTATGGCGGACGCCGCGGAAGGCGTACGTCGGCTGGGGAACGCCCGTCGCGGTGCGCGTCGGAACCCGCGACGAAATCATCGTCAGCAGCCAGTCATCAGTGACGGCCTACGATCCGGATACGGGACGCGAGTTGTGGGTGTGCGACGGCAACTCGTTCGAGGTCATCCCGACGCCGGTCGTGGGTCGTGGTCTGGTGTTTGCGGCATCCGGACGCGTGGGCCCGACGCTCGCGATTCGGCCAGGCGGACGCGGCAACGTCACGCGCACGCATCTCGTGTGGACGAGCCCGAAAGGATCGCCCTTCGTGCCGTCACCGATCGTCTACGGCGATCAGCTGTACACGGTGAACGACATGGCGAGCATCGTCACTTCGTTCGACGCCGCCACAGGGAAAGTGTTGTGGCAGGGTCGCCTCGGTGTCGCCCAGCGAGAGGGATTTTCGGCGTCGCCGGTCGCCGTGGACGGCAAGATTTTCTTCACCAACGATCAAGGCGACACGTTCGTGGTGCGCGCAGGACCCGCCTTCGAGCTGCTGCACACCAATCGCATCGGCGAATCCACCCTCGCGTCTCCGGCGCTCGTCGACGGCCGGTGGTACATCAGGACCGTTGGCAACTTGTTTGCCATCGGAGTCGGCAGGCGTTAGTCGTCGGCGGTGTTCGTGTGGCGACCTGCAGTCGTCAGGCTAAGTACTGAGATTGAAGACTTACGACTGAGACTGATCACTGACGACTGTCGACTGCCGACTGACGGAGTCATTTCCCCACCGCAATCACCGCATCATCCGTCCGGATAAACAGCCGGCCGCCTGAGATGGCGGGCGAGGCGAGTTGGCGCGCGTCGAGGCGATTGCGCGCAAGCACGCGGGGGGCTTTGCCAGCCGCGAGGACGATGGTCTGGCCGTCCTCGCTCAGCAGATAGATCTTCCCATTCGCGGCGACAGGCGAAGCGGTGAAGACGCCGCCTGTGCGCTCCTGCCAGATGCGTTGGCCGGTTTTCGCGTCGATGGCGCTCAGCACGCCGACATCTCCCGCCATGTAAAGCACGCCATCGTAATACACCAGCGATGAGACGTAAGGTGCGCCGGTATCAATCCTCCACAGGACATGACTCTTGCTCACGTCGCCTTTGCCGCCCGGTCGAATCGCCATGTAGGGGCCGCTGCGGTACCCTCGGCTCGTGTAGATGGTGCCGTCGTGCGACACCGGCATGGGAATCGGGAACCGGTTTGACTCCTGGATGTGCCACAACAGTTGTCCGGTTGACGGATTGTGCCCGCTCACGCCATCGCTGGAGTTCACGATCAGCTCCGGGCCGCCGGGGGATTGCACGACGAGCGGCGTGCTGTAGGAGTTGATGTCCTTCCCGCGCTCCACGCGCCATCGCGTCTTGCCGGAGGCGGAGTCGAGACCTATGAGATAGGCGGCGGGGTCGTGATAGCAGGCGAGCACGAGCGTGTCATTGAACAGCGCGGGCGAGCTGCTGTGGCCCCAGTTGATATTGAAAGGCGCGTACTCACGCCCGAGATGGCGCGACCAGAGGAGCTTGCCCGACATGTCCAGTGCGACCATCTGGCCTGTGCCGAACCAGGCATAGACACGCCGGCCGTCGGTGATCGGACTCGACGAGGCGAGATTATGTTTGTCGTGAACTTCGGCGAGTGGTCCCTCCGCCGCGATCTCGTACTCCCATAATTTGCGGCCGTCGATGCGGCTCAGCGCGGTGAGGAGGAACGACACGTTGCCGGCGGCGGCGGTGCTCCCCCCGAGTGCGCGCTCGCCGGCCGCTTCCGGGCTGCCGCCCTGCACCAGCGTAGGATGGTTGCCCGAGCGTCGTGCGCTCCGTCCTATTTGTGATGTCACAAATACGGCATCGCCCCACACGATGGGCGAGGAGATTCCAAGGCCGCGCACCGGCGCCTTCCACGCGATGTTCTCCGTATCGCTCCAGCGCTCTGGCAGTCCGGTTTCGGCCGATACGCCGGTCGCGGACGGACCTCTCCAGTGCGGCCAGTTGTCGGCGTGCAGATGTGCCAGCCCAATCAAAAGCATCAGGCCAAGCGTGGAGATTCGCTTGGGAGTATTCGTCACAGCTGGACATTATCATCCATGCGCCATTCTGGGCACTCGTCTACCCGAAATGTAAGCACCTTCCCGGCCAACACATGAATCCCTGAGAGAAACACCCCTCGCCCTGCGGCATGGCCATTGCGGCCCCCCGTTCATCGCCTGGTGTCGGTCCCAGCGACATGAGGAGGCAATATGACCACGGGATTCCGTCTGCTGGTCCATTTGGCGCTGGCAGCACTTTTCGCGGTGATCTTCTCCGTGCGGGTGTCAGCGCAGGTGGTTCCTCCGCAGAGATTCGCGCTGCTGGCGGCCGATTCTAGTGAGGCCGCACTCGACGTCAGAAATACGCTCGTCGCTGCGGGCCTCGATGTGACGATCATCGACGCCGGTGCCGGCACGACGACGCCCGCTCTGACTGATCTGCTCACCTACGACGCCGTTCTGACCTGGTCCAACCTCGGTTACCCGTACGCCGACGCGATTGCTCTGGGTCACCTGCTGGCGGACTACGTCGATGCGGGCGGCGGCGTGGTGCATGGAGCGTTTGCGACGATCGACGATGCGTCGCTGCGCCTTGATGGAAGATGGCACGCCGAGGGCTACGCGGCGTTTGTCCCCGGGTCATTCAGAATGGGCTTCGGCCTGACGCTCGTTCCTGAACAGCCGTCGCATCCGATTCTCGCGGGCGTGGCGACCTTTGATGGGGGCAACCAGAGCCTCCACGTGACCGCCTCGCCGCAGAATTGCGCGGACGTGATTGCGCAGTGGAGCAACAGTCAACCGCTCGTCGCGGCGCGATCGGGACCGCACGGCGGGCGCATTGTCGGCCTGAACTTCTATCCCGTGTCGGATGCCTCGGGGAACCTTCAACTGTGGAGGTCCGCTACCGACGGCGGCAGATTGATGGCAAACGCGCTCGGCCACGCCGCTGCGTCTGCCTACTCGGCGAACGCGCCGGCGATCGCGCTCCTCGCGGCCGATGATCCTGCTCGCGTGGCCGGCGTCGGCTGCCAGCTGCACAACCTCGAGCTGTTCTCGCGTGTTGATATCGTTGACGTGCGGTCAGCGACGCCGACGCTGGCCCTGCTGTCGACCTATGACGCGGCGCTCACGTGGTCGGCTGGTGCCTATGCCGACTCGACGGCACTCGGCAACCTTCTGGCGGATTACCTCGATCGGAACGGCGGCGTCGTGCAGTCGATTTTTCAGTCGTACCCTGAACCCGGCGCGCACCTCGAGGGGCGATGGGGAAGCAGCGGCTACGGCCCCTTCAGCGCCGCGCCGGTGAGCTCTGCCTCGGCGCTCACCCTCATTCCCCACGACCCTGGCCACGTGGTGCTCTCAGGTGTCACAGACTTCGCCGGAGGAGACGAGAGTTATCGCTCCGGCCCGGTCTCGCTCGATCCGACGACGACCCTCGTCGCGAGCTGGAGCGACGGCGAGCCGTTCATCGTCACGGGAGCACATCCGTCCGGCGGGCGAATTGTCGGCCTCAATTTGTTCCCAGCCATCAGGGATACGAGGTTGATTGCGAACACATTGCTCTTCGCCGCGAATCATGCGCCGATAGCAAATGCGGGCGGCGATCAGACGATCGAAGCGACATCTTCATCGGGCGTGTCGTTCATCCTCAACGGCACTGCGTCGGATCCCGACGGCGACAGCCCCCTGACGTTCGCGTGGTCGGGCGCAGGTTCAGCCAGTGGGCCGGCGGTCACGGTTGATGCGCCGCCGCCGGCCGCGCCGAATAAAACGCAGACGTACACGGTGACGCTGACAGTCAGCGACGGCAAAGGCGGGGAAGACACCGACTCCATCGAGCTGACGGTCAGAGACAGCATGGGTCCTGTACTCAGTGGCGTTCCGTCAGGTGTCGTGACGGCAGAGGCCGCGGGCCCGGACGGCGCCGAAGTGTCATATGGGCCGGTCACGGCGATTGATGCCGTCGACGGTGCTCGTCCGGTGGAGTGTTCGCATGCGTCTGCCGGCGTGTTTCCGGTCGGCGACACACTCGTGACGTGTTCGTCGAGCGATTCGCGCGAGAACGGCACGAGCGAGACCTTCATCGTTCGCGTGTCCGAAAGCGCAGCGGTGGCTCCCGGAAAGGCCTACGGCTACGGGTTCGTCCGCGGCGACCGCGTCCATCACGAATTCGTGTTCGCCGCCAGCGAGAACGCCGCCGGCCGTGAGCATGGCGGATTGCTGCTCAACGTGAAGTCCGAGGTGCGCGGACATCGCGCACGTATCACGTGGCGTCACGATACCTTCGTCGCGAGGACGGCAGACGCCGTCACATTCAGCGCCGGCGCGACCGTGCTCTTCAGCGGTGTGGGCCGGTGGAATGGCACGGCTGGCTATCGCTACGAAATCTTCGCGGTCGACAAAGGAAGACCCGGTCGCGGGCATCACGATGCCGTCCGCATCACGATCACCGCACCCGGCGGAGCGATTGTGGCGCACATCGACGCCGACCTGACAGGCGGGGACGTTCACCTCGCGGGCATAGGCGAGTAGTTGTCTTCGGGCTGGCTGACGCGCGTCGCACTGGTAGTGTCTGGCCTCGTCTGTGCCGCTGTCGTTCCAACGAGCGCCGCGATAACAGACGAGGCATTTGACGCATGCCGCGCGCTACAGAATGCGGAAGTCATATTTCTCGGCCGAGCCCAACCCGCCTTCGCATACCGACTCTCGTTTGAGAAGGAGATACAGCAGGCTCGCGGGAAATGGCAGATCGCGAAGAAGGAGTGGGAGCGTTACCGTGCCTCTCACCCTAATCTCGCCGACGACGAGCTTGACATTGCGCTCTTGATAAACGCCCTCGACGCGGAAAGCGAGTTTCAATGGACAGAGGCGCACTATCCCTCCCCCATAGACATGGTCCTCACTCCCATGCAGGTGGAGACGGCGTTTCGTGGCACCTTCTCCGAGCACGTCTATGTCGACCTGCGAGGGTTGCCGCCGCCGCTGGAGGCAGGGCGTTCCTATCTCTTCTACGGTCAGCGCACATTGACGCCTTTCGAGTCGCGCATTTTTGAACCCACTCTGCCGCCGAGAGAAGCGGCGTATGCAGGGCAGGAACGTCGCATTCTCGAGGTAGCCGCGTCCGCCACCCATGGCGGCATCGTCTATGGCGACCTCACGCTCGATCATGCGCTCGACTCTGGCCGAGTGACTCCGCTTGCAGGCGTCCGGATCCGCCTGTCATCGCCAGGCTTCACCTTCGACACCGTGAGCGACGCTGACGGCATTTTCCTCGTGGAAGGCATCCCGTCTGGGCCTCTCAACATCGCCCCAGACCTTCCAAAGCCGCTCACGATTGCCGATCGCTCGTCGCGGATGGTGACCGTCCCCGAAGGTGGCTGCGTGCCGGCACGTCTGCGAGCCACGCACCCCCGCTGACTCGATTTCTCCCTCGTCTGGTAAACTCGCAGAACGAACCGTCAGTATTAGGTCGTATGCGAATCCTTCCCGGTCTCGCCGCCTTACTCGTCGCCATTCCGCTCGCGCTCGCCCCTGCGGCGCAGGTGCCTGGGGCGGAGCGCTACTGGCCGCAATGGCGCGGGCCGGCCGCCAACGGCATCTCCCGCACCGCGACCCCGCCGACAGAGTGGAGCGAAACCAAGAATATCCGGTGGAAGGTTGAGATTCCGGGCCGCGGGTCATCGTCGCCGATCATCTGGGGCGATCGGGTCTTCATCCTCACCGCGATCCCGGCGGGCACGAGCGTCCCCGAGTCCCACCGTCCGCGCGGCGGGGTCAACCCGAGAGCCGTTCATCGCTTCGTCGTGATGGCGCTCGATCGCCGAGACGGCCGCGCCGTATGGGAACGGACCGCGCGCGAAGAGACGCCGCACGAAGCCTCGCATCAGGACAACGGGACATGGGCGTCATCTTCGGCGATGACCGATGGCGAGCTCGTGATTGCGTCGTTCGAGTCGCGCGGTATCTACGCGTACGACATGAGCGGCAAGCTCATCTGGCAGAAGGACCTCGGCGACAAGTCGATGCGCAGCGAGTTCGGCGAGGGCAGCACGCCGGTGCTTTACAAAAACCACCTCGTGGTCGTGTGGGATCACACGAAAGGGTCGTTCGTCACGGCGCTCGACAAACGCACGGGCACGGAGCTGTGGCGTGTCAGCCGCAACGAGATCGACACGTGGGCCACGCCATTCGTCGTCGAGCACGGCGGGCGCGCGCAGGTGATCGTTCCCGGTATGAACCGGCTGCACAGCTACGATCTCGAAACCGGCGCCGTCGTGTGGCACAGCGCAGGCTTGACGATGAATCCGATCCCTTCGCCGGTGGGCGAGGACGGCATCGTCATCGCGACGAGCGGATTCCGGGGCAATAACCTCAAGGCCATCCGCATCGCGGACGCGAAGGGTGATCTCACCGGCACCAACGCCATCGTGTGGTCGCTCGATCGAGACACGCCGTACGTGCCGTCGCCCGTGCTTTTCGACGGGTTTCTCTACCTGCTGAAGAGCAATTCACCGATTCTCTCGGTCTTCGACGCGAAGACGGGGAAGCCCCACTATCAGCTCCAGCGTCTCGACGGCCTGTCCGAAGTGTTCGCGTCGCCGGTCGGCGCCGCGGGTCGCGTGTACATCACGGGACGCGATGGCACGACGCTGGTGCTTCGCAACAGCGCTTCGTTCGACGTTCTCGCTAAGAACGTCCTGGACGACGGGTTCGACGCATCGCCCGCCCTGGCCGATAGCGAGATCTACATGCGCGGGTATCGTCACCTCTACAGCATCGGAGCCAAGTGAATCCGGACGTCATCGTCATTGGCGGAGGGCCCGCCGGTTCGACCACCTCCACGCTCATTGCACAGCATGGCTATCGTGTCCAGCTGTTCGAGCGAGATCGTTTCCCGCGCTTCCACATCGGCGAGTCGCTGATTCCCGAGACGTATTGGGTGCTTCAGCGGCTGAACATGCTTCCGAAGATGCAGGCCAGCCATTTCGTGAAGAAGCACAGCGTGCAGTTCGTGAACTCCAGGGGTAAGGAGTCCGCACCCTTCTATTTCTGGGACAACAAGCCGCACGAGTGCTCGCAGACGTGGCAGGTGGTGCGCAGCGAGTTCGACGCGATGATGCTCGACAATGCCCGCGAGCACGGCGTCGACGCCCAGGAAGGCGTCCGCGTGCTTGAGGTGCTCTTCGACGGGGAACGGGCCGTGGGCGTGAAGATCCGCGATCAGCAGACCAACGACCGCGAGGTATTTGCTAAGGTCGTCGTTGACGCGAGCGGCCAGAACGCGATGCTGCAGAACCGCTTCAAGCTGCGGCTCTGGGATCCGGTGCTCAACAAGGGCGCGATCTGGACCTACTGGGAGGATGCCTATCGCGACACGGGGCGCGACGAAGGCGCCACGCTGGTCCTGCAGACCGCCGACAAGCAGGGATGGTTCTGGTACATCCCACAGCACGACAACATCGTCAGTGTCGGCGTTGTCGCGCCGTTCGACTACCTGTTCAAGGGACGCGAGAACCATCAGACCACTTACGAAGAAGAGGTCGAGAAGGCGCCGGCCGTGAAGCAGCGAATCGCATCCGCGCGCCGCGTGACGGGTTATTTCGTGACGAAGGACTATTCCTATCGTTCGAAGCAGGTGTCGGGCGATGGCTGGGTGCTGGTCGGCGACGCGTTCGGCTTTCTCGATCCGCTGTACTCATCAGGCGTGCTGCTGGCGTTGAAGTCCGGACAGCTCGCGGCAGATGCGATCTGCGACGGACTCGTCAAAGGCGACACGTCCGCCGGACAACTCGGCGCCTGGGGAGACGAGTTCAACCGCGGGGTCGATCGTATGCGGCGGCTCGTGTGCGAGTACTACGCCGGATTCAGCTTCGGCGAGTTCGTGCGGCAGTACCCGGAGCTCCGTGGGACCGTCACCGATCTTCTCATCGGCGATCTGTTCAACGAGCGCGTCGACAAGGTCTGGGAGCCGATGGAGTCGCTTTACACACCCGGTAAAGAGCGAATCCCCACCTGGGCCGAGGGGGTCCCTGCCGAGCACGTGGATAAAGAGAACGAACTAATACTGCCGGAAGGCAGACGGCGGTAGGAATGGGGGGGTAGGGATTGGGGATTAGAGCAAGAGACGTGCGGACTCTCGTTGCCGGGGCTTGCGTCATCGCTGCCACGTTCACACTCGTGCAGGCCGAGAACTGGCCGCAGTGGCGGGGACCGTCAGCGAACGGGATCAGCTCGGAGACGAACCTGCCCGTGCGGTGGACGGCGACCGAGAACATCGCATGGAAGCTGGCGCTGCCATCGTGGTCGGGGTCGACGCCCATCGTGTGGGGCGATCGCATCTTCCTGAACGTGGCCGAGAACGGCAGTCTGTTTCTATGGGCCGTCGATCGCAGCAAGGGCGTTCCGCTGTGGAAGCAGCATCTGGGCGACGGCGATCACCGCCAGCGCAAGCAGAACATGTCCACGCCCTCACCGGTGACCGATGGTCAACACGTGTGGGTGATGACCGGCACCGGCATCCTGAAGGCCTTTGACTTCAGCGGGAAAGAGATCTGGATGCGCGACATCCAGAAGGAATATGGGCGATTCGGCCTCCAGTGGGGATATGGCTCCTCGCCGATGCTGCACGAAGACTCACTCTACGTGCAGGTGCTGCACGGCATGAGGACGGACGATCCGTCATACGTGCTGCGGATCAGCAAGACGAACGGGCGGACGATCTGGCGCGTCGAGCGGCCGACGATCGCGCGGCAGGAATCGCCGGACTCCTATACGACGCCGGCGCTGCTTCGTTACGGCAGCAACATTGAAGTGGTCATTACCGGCGGCGATGCGGTGACGGGGCACGACGTCAACACCGGCAAAGAGCTGTGGCGCGCCGACTCGCTGAATCCTACCAACGATGGGGCGTATCGCATCGTGGCGTCGCCGGTCGTGCACGGCAACATCATCATCGCGCCCACGCGCGAGCGGCCGATGCTGGTGATGAGGCCCGGCGGCCGCGGCGATGTGGCGTCTTCGCACATCATGTGGTCGTTCAATAACGGCCCCGATGTCCCCACGCCGGTGACCGACGGCACCTATGTGTATGTCGTCAACGATCGCGGCATCATGTGGTGCCTCGACGCGAAGACCGGCCACGAGGTCTACGGGAAGATGCGGCTCCGGCCGAGCACCTACAGCGGCTCGTTCGTCCTGGCCGACGGAAAGCTCTACATCACGAATGAGGACGGTCTGACGAGCGTGGTGCGCGCGGGGCCAAAGTTCGAGATTCTCGCCGAAAACAATTTCGACGACTACACGCTGAGCTCGCCGGCGATCTCGGACGGGCAGATCTTCATCCGCACCACCGCCGGGCTGTGGGCGATCGGAAAGCGCGCCACGAAACAATAACCACGAAGGCACGAAGAACACGAAGCCTGCGTTCAGCCGCGCGCCGCGCTTCCGCACGGGTCTTCCCCAGCCCTTGGTTCAGTGAGTGCAACCCTTGCTATCCGAGCTCGATGGCGATCGTGCCTCAACCACCCAAACTCCTGGACCGGGTGCGGGAGGCCGTCCGGGTCCGGCATTACAGCCGGCGGACCGAGCAGGCGTACGTCCCCTGGATTCGCCGGTTCATCGTCTTTCACGGGAAGCGTCATCCTCGAGAGCTTGGGGAGGAACACGTTACGGCGTTTGTCTCCAGCCTCGCCAATCGCGGGGTGAGCGCGTCCACCCAGAATCAGGCGCTCAGTGCCGTCCTCTTCCTCTTTGAGGTGGTGCTTGGCCAGCGGCTGGGATGGATGAACAACATTGTTCGCGCGCAGCGGCCGGTGCGCCTCCCGGTTGTGCTGTCTCGAGACGAGGTTGCATCGCTCCTGTCGCAGCTGCACGGACCGGTGTGGCTCATGGCGTCGCTGATGTACGGCGCGGGGCTGCGACTCCTCGAATGTGCCGAGCTTCGGGTGAAGGACCTGAATTTCGATCGCGGCGAGCTGACGGTCCGGGACGGCAAAGGCGGCAAGGACCGAGTGACGATGCTGCCGGCCGCGTTGAAGGGACCGTTGCTCGATCACCTCGGCCGCGTCAAGGCGCAGCACGACACAGACAAGGCGGCTGGGCACGGGAGCGTGGCTCTCCCGGGGTTACTCCGGGCCAAGTACCCCAACGCGCCCAGGGAGTGGGCATGGCAATGGGTCTTTCCCGCGACGCGGTTCTACGTCGACCAGGCGACCGGCGAGCGACGGCGGCATCACCTGCACGAGTCCGTCCTGCAGCGGGCCGTCAAGGACGCGGCTCGCGCGGCCGGCATTTCGCGTCCAGCCACCTGCCATTCGCTCCGGCACAGCTTCGCGACGCATCTGCTCGAGGCCGGGTACGACATCCGAACGATCCAGGAACTGCTCGGGCATCGCGATGTGAGTACGACGATGATTTACACCCACGTCCTAAACCAAGGCGGACGAGGTGTTCGAAGCCCGCTGGACCAACTCGGCCCCGGTCCCGGCCGTCGGTGAACCCGCTATCGTGCGACGCTCGCTGACGGATTGGCGCTATCGAGATCGGTCTATCCGGGCAGGCCCCCTCGAAGATCTCCCAGCCAAGTGCCGCTGCTGCTTGGTTTTCCAAAGAAATTGAACCAAGGCCTCTGGCCACGCTACACTGCAGCCCTCGTTCAACGATCGGGATACCGAGTTGAGCCGACTAATAGTT
>JANNJO010000006.1:0-8929 GCA_031395755.1 Acidobacteriota bacterium | reverse complement strand
CGTCGTCGTGACGGTGGTGCTCCCCAATCCCCCGGCGGCGAGGACGCTCTGCGACGTCGACGACAGCGTGAAGCCGCACGCCCCGCTCTGCGTGACCGTCACTGTCCGTCCCGCCACGGTGAGTGTGCCGGTCCGTGGGCTGGTGGCCGTGTTGGCGGCGACGGTGTAGGTGACCGGCCCGCTGCTCGTCCCGCTGCTGCCGCCCGTGACGGTGATCCAACTCGCGTTGCTCGTGGCGCTCCATGCGCATCCGCTCGTCGTCGTGACAGTGGTGGTTTGCGACCCGCCTGCGGCGGCCATGGACTGCGACGTCGACGATACACTGAAACTGCACACAGGGGCGGTCGTGAACGAGAAGGTATTCGAGGGTGCGCTCGCGTTTGCGCCGCCAGGGCCGACCGCAGCGACGTCAGAGACGTAGTTGGTGCCGGGCACCGGCCATCCCACAAAAATCGAGGTCAGATCGACCGTGATGGTGCCGGTCCCGTCAGGAGTCGGCTTCCCCAAAGAAACGGTTTGAAATGGCGTCGTGGCTCCCACGAGATACAGCTTGAGCTGGTACGATTGGACGACGGCCGCGCCGGTCGAGTCGGTGGCGTTGTGATCGGGAGAGGGTGCGAAAAGCGCCCGAGTGGGATTGACCGTTGCCTGGGCGAGCAGCTGCGACGGCAGCAACATCACGGCCGCGAGGACGAGCAGGCACACGACCGTCCGCTTCTTGCAAATCATTCCCGGACCTCAATTGGTATCGAAACCATACGTGGCGCGCGAATCGGAGCGCAGTCCGAGGCACTGCAGTATCGAGGCCACGCTTTCGCCGCACGTTTTCTCGCACGAACAACGAGAAGTCGTGAGGCCGCCAAGCGCCGTGGCGCCGTTTTCCGTATGGGCAGTTGCAATTTTGGGAGGCCCAGAGATCCTCTACTCCGTCGGCGTGACTCTTACATTGATAGGCGCGGCAAGTTTGGATGCGGCTTCATTAACGGTGACTGTCTGCCCAGCCACGGTGAGTGTGCCGGTCCGTGGGCTCGTGGCCGTGTTGGCGGCGACGGTGAAGGTGACCGGTCCGCTGCTCGTCCCGCTGCTGCCACTCGTTACCGTGATCCAGCTTGTGTTGCTCTTGGCGGTCCACGCACAGCCGCTCGTCGTCGTCACCGTCGTAGTCCGCGTTCCCCCTCTACCCGCGGTGCGTCGCGACGTCGGCGAGACCGTGAACGCACACGCCCCGCTCTGCGTGACGGTCACTGTCCGTTCGGCTACGGTGAGAGTCCCGGTCCGTGGGCTCGTGGCCGCGTTGGCGGCGACGGTGTAGGTAACCGGCCCGCTGCTCGTCCCGCTGCTGCCTCCCGTCACTGTGATCCAACTTGTGTTGCTCGTGGCGCTCCAGGCACAGCCGCTCGGCGTCGTGACGGTAGTGGTTTGTGAACCGCCTGCGGCGACCACGGACTGTGACGTCGACGACACACTGAAACTGCACACAGGGGCGGTCGTGAACGAGAAGGTATTCGAGGGTGCGCTCGCGTTTGTGCCGCCAGGGCCGACCGCGGCGACGTCAGCGACATAGTTGGTGCCGGGCACCGGCCACCCCACAAAAATCGAGGTCAGATCGACCGTGATGGTGCCGGTCCCGTCAGGAGTCGGCTTCCCCAAAGAAACGGTTTGAAATGGCGTCGTGGCCCCGACGAGATACAGCTTGAGTTGGTACGACTGCACGACAGCGGCACCGGTCGAGTCGGTGGCGTTGTGATCGGGAGAGGGTGCGAAGAGCGCCCGAGTGGGATTGACCGTTGCCTGGGCGAGTAGATGCAACGGCAGCAACATCAGCGCTGCGAGGACGAGCAGGCACACGACCGTCCGGTCCTTGAGAATCATTCACTGACCTCAATGTGTTGTCGAAGTGACGACAAAAAAGATGTGGTGCTCGAATCTGGGGGGGTAGATTCACCCGCTGCACTATTGATGCCGGTTTTCGGGCGCGTAGGTTCTGGCACAAAAGTTCAACGGAATTTGTGAGCGCCGCCACGCGCCGTGCCGCGGTTTTACTAAGTGATTGCAGTTGTTGAAGGGACGGACGAGGTTGGTAGTCCAAGTAATTCTTCGGTGAAGAGCTCTGCACCGAAGTGACCGCTGGGAAACACGGCGAGTAAATATTACGCGAGTCACTCTACTGAAGCGCCCCGCACAGGAGTCTGGAGCGAGAGATTGCAGATTAGGGATCAGGGACTGGTTGCGAGTGGAACGTCACACCGGTCGGGGCGGCAAACGGATCGGCCAGTCGTTCGATGCGCTTCCCGAGAGGTGTGTAGGAAATCGCGACAGAGCGGAACGGATGCTTTGAGCCGGTCACTTCCGCAGCAGCAGCAGCACGTCGGCGGCAGCGCTGCGATCGCCATGCGAGCGGCTGATCTTGACGAACCGCACAACGCCGCTCGTGTCGATGATGAACGTCGACGGATACGCGGTTTCGTTCGGCGCGTTCCACCGCAGCCCGTAGAGGTTGACCACCTTCAAATCCGAATCGACGAGGAAGTGAAAACGGTCCGGTAGCGTCTTGCCGGTCACGAAGTCCTCGGCTCGGCCTTGCACCTGGTTCGCGTCGCCTGGATACACCATGACGACGCTCGCTCCAGCCGTCCTGAAATCGGCGCCTCGTCCGATGAAGTCGCCGACCTGTCGTGTGCAGATTGGGCACTGATAGCCCACCCACCCGCGCAGCATGAGCAGGACGACCGGACCATCCTTGATGAGCTGCGCCAGCTGAATGGGCTTGCCATCGAGTCGGTTGAGCGTGAAATCGCGAGCCTTCTCGCCAACCGCGAGCGGGATCGTGGATTGCGCGCTCGGGAGCTCTGTGAGGAGCATTCCCAGGACCGTCAACGTCGCAACAGCTGTCGATCGCATGGGGAGATGCTAACCGATCTGCTGCGTCCTATCTGAGCGTTGAGAGGTACCAGGCTCTCCACGCGGCCGCATTGCGCGGCACCGTCTGGCCGGTAATATCCCGCAGAGCCTGAAACACCCACGAGCGGGTCTGCTCGTCCAGTGCGTTGTCTTCAGCAAAGTCGAGCAGTCGCGGGACCGCCGTCCAGCGCTGTTTCGCGCTCAACATCCCTGACTGCGCAAGGCTGCACGCCGCGCGCTCCCGAATCACCGGCGATTCGTCATCGTGAAAGACCGAGAGTAACGGCTCGATCGTCTCCTCGGTGCCTAGATAGGCGAGGCCTTCGACGGCCCAATATCGGACGTTGACGTTGGGATCGTGAAGCGAGCTCATGAGGATCCCGAACGCGCGTGCGGGATCGATCCCGCGGTTGCCGAGGAGCCCGATCCGCCACAGCGCGTTGGCGCGCACCCCTTGTTCCCCGTGGCGGGCATCAGGCTCCATGCTGTCGACGGTGGCCGTGCTCTTCGGGACGTTCAACGCTGCGAGATTCAGTTCGATCGCGGCAGCCCGAACACTCAAATCGTCGGAGTTCAGACCGGTCATGAACAATCCGTTCAGCCGCTGGTTCAACGCGATCTTCCCGCGCCACTGCTCGGTACGCGCCACGATCTGCTCGCTGGCTCCCTTATAACGGTTGATAGCCCGCTCGAGTAGAAATTCAGCCTGAGCCTGCGCGCTCATCGAATCCAGGACGTCGGTGTGGTGCTCGGACAGGACGTTGGCGGAGGCCCGCTGCGCCCAGGCTGCGCCGGCATCCACGCACGACAACGCGACCGCCAGCAGAGTGAGTTTGAGGGCATCGGCAAATATCTTCATGAGCTCTCCACGTGTGAAGTTCCTACGCGCGAAGATGTTGTCGCCATTCAGTCGGGCCGCAAACCCGGCCGGCGATTACAAAATCCACCTTTTCTGCGAGTTCTTGGAACACACCACCGTCGCCGAAGAGCGTGCGGTAGGATTAGCCTGCGCACAGCTATGACGACAAGTCGACTCATGATGTGGATGCTGGGTGCTGCCTGTGTAGGCGGCAGCGCGCCCGCATCGGCCCATCCCATCCCTTTCAGCTACCTCGACGTCCGACTGCAGTCGAACGCACTTGAGCTCACCGTCGTTGCGCATGTGTTCGACATCGCGCACGACCTGGGCGTCCAGCCGCCGGAGCAACTCCTCGAACCCGAAAGATTGCAGGCGCGCGTGGATGACGTCATCGGACTGTTGCGAGCGCGGCTGCAGATCACTGTGAACGGACAGATCGTGACCGGAGCATGGTCCGCGCCCGAGCCGCTGCCGGCCCGGCAGTCGGTCAGGATTCGCGGGCGTGTTGCACTCCAGCGCGCGCCGGGCCGCGTTGATGTCGCCACGGTGCTGTTTCCCTACGACCCGCAGCACAAGACGTTCCTCAACGTTTACGAAGGCGGCGCGGTAGCGGCGCAAGCCATCCTCGATAAAGGTCGTACGCGGTTCGAGTATTTCGCGGGCACCAGACAGGGCGCCTGGGCGGTGCTGGAGAAGTTCGTTCCGTCGGGAGTGCACCACATCCTGATTGGACCGGATCATCTGCTGTTTCTCGTGGGGCTGCTGCTGATGGGCGGCACGATTCGGCAGTTGCTGTTGATGGTGACCGCGTTTACTATTGCCCATAGCATCACGCTGTCGCTGGCCGCCCTGAATATGGTGCTGCCGCCGGCGGCGCTGATCGAGCCGGCAATCGCGCTCAGCGTAGTCTACGTGGGCGCAGATAACCTGCTCATGAGTGGCGGCCGCGATATGCGCGTGTGGATCGCCTTCGCGTTCGGCTTGATCCACGGCTTCGGTTTTGCGAACGTGCTGCGCGATATGGATTTGCCGAATCGCGCGCTTGGATGGACACTGTTCGGATTCAATCTCGGCGTCGAGATCGGCCAGCTCGTCGTCGTCGTCGTCGTCGCGTCGGCGCTGGCGTGGATACGATCGCGCAGCAAGGTGGCCGGGGCGCGACTCGCCTTCGCCGGCTCCATCATCGTGATGCTGGCCGGCGCGTTCTGGTTTGTTCAACGGGTTTTCTTTTCTGGAGGCACGGCATGAAACGCATCATGGTTCTCACGGTATTGATCGCCGTCGGCGCGCTGTCGTACGTCGTCGCGCAGCAGCAGGCCCCGCAGGCGAGGGTCGTCGAAGTCGAAAAGTTGAAGGACAATCTCTACGTCCTGAAGGGCGGCGGCGGCAACACCACCGTCTTCGTCCAGTCGAACGGTATCACCGTCGTCGACACGAAGAACCCGGGATGGGGCGCGCCAATCCTCGAGAAGATCAAAGAGCTGAGCCCGAAGCCGGTGACCACTATCATCAACACGCATACACACGGTGATCACGTGAGCGGCAACGTCGAATTCCCCGCGACGGTCGACATCGTCGTGCAGGAAAACACCGCGGTCAATATGAAGCAGATGCGGGGCGTCACCGGCCTCAGCAAGCCGGGCGCCCCGCCGGCACCCAACATCTTCGATCAGCACAAGGGCCACGGGCTGCCGAAGCGGACTTCAAGGATCGGATGACTCTCTTTAAGGGACCCGATCAGATCGACCTCTACTTCTTCGGCCGCGGCCACACGGACGGCGATGCGTGGGTTCTGTTTCCGTCTCTTCGCGTCGTGTCGGCAGGCGACATCGTCTCAGGCAAGAACCTGCCGCTGCTCGACGCAAACAACGGCGGCAGTGGCCTCGAGATCGGCAACACCATTGCGAAGGCGCACAGCGCGTTCAGCAAGAGTGCTGATTCGGTGGTCACCGGTCACAGCACGAACATGACGCTGCCCGAGTTGCTGGAATACGCGACGTTCAACCGCGAGTTCGCGGCGGCGGTCCAGGATGCGAAGAAAGCCGGCCGTAGCGTCGAAGACGCGGCGAAGGCCTGGACGATGCCGGCGAAGTATCAAGGCTATGCGGCGGCGCAGGAGCCGCGCCTGCGGTCGAACGTGCAGGTGATCTACGACGAAACTAAATAGGGATTAGGGATTAGGGACTAGGGACTGGTTCCGACTTCGGGAGGCCTTTCTTCGCAAATATCAACGCGAGCAGCCTCGCGGGCTGTGTCTGGCTGGCATTGCGCGAGACTTCGTGCACGCTGCCGGGCTGCTCGAAGAACATCTTGCCGGTAGTGTAGGTGCGCTCTTCCTGGCCCGAGACTTTGGCGACGACCGACCCCTGCACCACGTAGACCAGCGTGAAGCCGGGGTGCTTGTGCGGATTCCCGCTGTATCCAGGCGGGTAATCAACGTGGCTGGCCGTCACCTCCCAGCCGTCCAGGGTGAGATTGGGAAGATCCTGAGCGAACACTGGACTGGCCGCAGCCTGCGTCTGCGCGCCTGCGTCTGCGCGCCTGCGCCATCGGCAAGTTCCAGGTAAGCGGCCAGCGCCATCAGCGCTTCGCGACGGGAGATCATAGGGAGCCTAATGCGCGACCGAGCTCACGTGCTCACGGAGCAGATCGCGGCCGAAGTCGCCGTTGAAATCGCGCCACACCGAGTGGACGTGGTTCCCGTCGCCCTGGGTGTTGTCGAACTCGATGAGAAACGTGGGCCCCTGCACGCGATAGTAGTGCTTCTTGCCGACCTCTAGTTCGCCGGCCCACGCGAAGTTGATGTTGTCGAGTCCACCCTTCTTGACCATCGCCATGCGATCGGCCGCGAGGTCGGGCGCCATCACCGAGGTGTAGGCGTCGATCACGTGCATCAGCATCTCGCGCTGTTTCGGCTGCAGCCCGGTGATGGCAATGCCGGTCGGCTCGAGCGGCTTGATGGTCACCTCGTTGCGCGTGACGATGTCGTTCGGCGACGTGGTGTTGATGACCGCCTTCGCCCGCTGCGCGGCGTCGAGCGCCATCACGAGCTCGCGCGCCGGATCTTCCTCGTAGCCCAGGATGCGAAGGCCCTTCTTCGGGCCGGTGCGAACCTCCGCCGGATTCGAGCCGAAGAAATGCGGGGTTGTCGAGACCATTTGACCGTTGACGACGGTGAAGTTCAGCGAGACGTGATGCCCCTCGACCCGCCAGCCCCACGTGCCTTTGTTGCTCGGCGCGCCGAACACCGAGACGAAATACTTCAGCGGATCGCGCGCGAGCGGGCGCTGTGCCGGCTTCGCGCCGGGCGGGTTCTCGATCTCGTTGAGGAGGCTTTCGAGCTCCATAATGGCCGCCGCGGTCATGTAGCCCTTCTGGCTCAGGCCGGTTCTCATCAGATCGTGCGCCGCCTTGCGCTGCGTCTCGCTCATCGCGCCCATCGTCAGGCCTTTGCGCGGAAACATTTCGGTCGGGACAAACCCGAAATGCTCACGCTCGGCCGTGTCCGCAAAGGGGAACGACCCGGCCTGTTTCTGCTCGGCAGACAGCGTGGCGAGGTACTTCGTTGCCGCGTCGGCCATGTTTGCCGGCGATCGATCTGCCGCATAGGTGGCCGCGAGAGCCAGGACGCAGACAACCCAGACGAGAAAACGTGGGGAGCGAATGGAGCGCATAAGTCAGACTTCCTTTCTAGGTTTTCTTTCGTTCCTCGAGGTAGGTGTACCCGTGGAGGCCGTCTTCAAAAAACTGCAGAACGCGGCCTGATTCCTCGTAATTGAGCTTGCCGCTGCGCACGGCGCCTTCGACGTCCGATCGCAGCTTTGTGATCAACGCGTCGCCGTCGAACTGCACGTACTTGAGGACCTCGCGGACGGTATCGCCCTTGATGACCGCATCGAGCACAACGGTGTTGTCGCTGTCGAGGCTCACGTGGACCGCATGCGTATCCCCGTACAGGTTGTGCAGGTCTCCCAGGATTTCCTGATAGGCGCCGATGAGAAACACGCCGAGGTAATAGGGCCCGCCATTGATGGCGTGCAGCGGCAGCGTCCGGCGAACGTCGCGGCGGTCGATGAACTGATCGATTTTCCCGTCGGAATCGCAGGTGATGTCGCCGAGCACCGCGTGGCGGGTCGGCCGCTCGTTCAGCCGGTGGATCGGCATCACGGGAAACAGCTGCTTGATCGCCCAGCTGTCGGGGACGGACTGAAACAGCGAGAAGTTGCAGAAGTAGGTGTCGGACAGCGATTCGTCAAGGTGCTGCAGGTCCTCCGGCACTTCGTCCATCGTCTTGACCAGCTTCTGCAGCTTCATGCAGATCGCCCAGTACAGCTTCTCGGCCTGGGAACGCTGCACCAGCGGAAGGTATCCGGTGGAGAACAGGTTGATCGCCATGTCGAGCGCCTGCTGCGCGTCGTGATAGCTCTCGAGTGCGTTCCTCGTCGTCAGGCCCGCGTGTGTCTCGATTAAATCGACCAGCGGCTGTTCCATGTCCGGCGTTGACGCCAGCAGCACCTCGGAGTGGTCGAATCCGGATGAGCCCAGCACGTTGAACACGAGCAGGCTGTGATGCGCGACGATGGCGCGCCCGCTCTCCGAGATGATCGTGGGATGCGGCACCTTGGCCTCGTCGCACACCGTCTGCAGGTGATAGACGACGTCGTTGGCGTATTCCTGGAGCGTGTAGTTGACGCTGGATTCGTAGTTGGTCTGCGAACCGTCGTAGTCGACCCCGAGACCGCCGCCTACATCCATATATTGAAGGCCGGCGCCGGCCTGGGCGAGCTCCACATAGACTCGCGCCGCCTCGTTCAGAGCGCCCTTGACGATACGGATGTTCGGAATCTGGCTGCCGAGGTGAAAGTGGAGCAGCTGGAAGCAGTCTTCCATCCCGCGCGTTTTCAGCTCCTGCAGGCCCTGCAGAATTTCCGCGACCGTCAGGCCGAATTTCGAGCGGTATCCACCCGACGACTGCCAGCGGCCGCCCCCGCGCGCGGCCAGCTTGACGCGCATGCCGATCTTCGGGCGCACCCCGATTTTTTCGGCGTGTTCGAGAATCAGATCGAGCTCGGTGTATTTCTCGACGACCGGAATGATGTTGCGGCCGATCTTCTGTGCGAGCATCGCCAGCTCGATGAACTCCGCATCCTTGAACCCGTTACAGATGAT
>JANNJO010000492.1:0-29029 GCA_031395755.1 Acidobacteriota bacterium | reverse complement strand
CCAGGAAGTCATTGAGGCGCTCGAGGCGATCCTCGCGGAGCTGCGGGGCAGCTGAACGCGAAGATGGGCGGCGCGGGCATCACGAAGATCACGAGTCCGAGTGTGGAAACGGCCCGCCCTACGTTAGTTGTCTTTGTTGGTTAACATAACATCCATTATAAGACTCAAGGATAATACCGAGGAAAACACCCCTGTGGAAATCCCGCTCGCGTTCTAAGCCTGTGACCGGCACCACCCTTCGTCTCGTCGCCCTTGCCGTGTTCTTCCTTTCAGGGTTCGCCGCGCTCCTGTATCAGGTTGCCTGGCAGCGCATGCTCGTCCTGTTCTCCGGCGCAGACGTCTACGCCTCAACGCTCATCGTGGCCGCGTTCATGGCGGGGCTGGGAGTCGGGCACCTGGCGGGCGGCTATGCCGCTGACCGCCTGTCCCGACGCCGCGCCCTCATCGCGTTCGCGGCCGCAGAGTTCTGCATCGGCGCGTTCAGTCTGGGCAGCCGCACGCTGTATTACGACTTCCTGTACCAGAGCCTCGGAACGCATCAGCTGGGTACGCCGCTCCTGACGCTCATCCTGTTCGCCAGCCTGCTGTGGCCGACCTTCTTCATGGGCGTCTCGCTGCCCCTTCTGGCCCGGACCGTGACCTCGACGCTTGATCGGGCGGCGGCTAACGTGGGCACCCTCTACGCCGTCAACACGCTTGGAGCCGCCGTGGGGGCGCTTCTCGCAACCTGGTGGATCCTGCCGTCGGTGGGGTTGACGGGGAGCCTGCGCGTCGGTGCGGCCCTCAACCTCGTCTGCGCAGTCGCGTTGCTGCCGTTTGCGATGCGCGCGGAACGCTCGCTAGCCGACTCGCAGGACGCGCCGGGACAGCCGCGAGCTCGAGGGGTGGCTGGGGCGCTCCCGTTGGCCGCCTGGGCCGGTATCTTCGCGCTGTCGGGCTTGATGGCGCTGTCACTCGAAATCGTCTGGTTCCGGCTGCTGGGCGTGATGATGAAGTCGAGCGCCTTCACTTTTGGCACCTTGCTGGCAATCTACCTGTCCGGCATCGGCGCCGGTGCGTACGTCGGTAGCTTCGTCGCGCCGCGATTGCGCCGGCCGGGATTGATATTCCTGGCACTCCAGGCGGCAGTCGGTCTCTCGGCGGGTCTGTTGCTGGCGGCCGTGATCCGGAGCGTCAGCGGGTTCGAATGGGTGCGGCAGTACTTCGGAAGCTACGACCCGATGAGCGTGCGCGAGGAGCTGGACCGCTTCCGTACCGGCGGATTTCCGGGCGGCTTTCTGATGATGTATGCCGGCCTTCCCGCCCTCCTGATCTGGCCGCCGACGTTCCTGATGGGTTTCAGCTTCCCGGTCCTTCAGCGGATCGTCCAGACCGACCTCTCCCGCCTCGGCCGACGCATCGGGCTCCTGATGGTGGCCAACATCGCCGGCAGCGTGATCGGCACCATCATCACGGGCTGGGTGGCGCTCGATCGCCTGGGAACGGCAGGCACGATGAAAGCCATTGCGGGCGTGAGCACGGTGTTCGCGCTCACGGCGACATTCGTGATGCTGCGCGGGCGCGTGCGGCTGGCTGGAATCGCCGTTGTGGGTGTCCTGGGCTTCGGCGTGCTGAGGGTGCTCCCGGATGCCAGCGGCTTGTGGGCGCGGCTCCACGGAACAACCGCCGCGCGGATGATTTTCGGCGAGGATGCCTCAGGGCTCTCCGTGTTCCGGCTCGAGCCGGGCCGAACCGAAGGGCGGGCAACGGTGTTCGTGAATGGGGTGGGCCAGAGCACGATCCCGTACGGCGACATTCACACCGGGCTCGGGATGGTGCCCGCGTTCGTTCACCCGGCTCCGCGCGACGTCGCCATCATCGGACTGGGTTCGGGAGACACGGTCTACGGCGTGGCTGGCCGGCAGGAGATCGAGCGCATCACGTGCATCGAAATCATCGCGCCGCAGATTGAGGGCCTGCGGCGGCTGGGCGTCCGCCATCCCTACGCCGGGGTGACGGGCTTGCTGGCAGATGCGCGCATCCGCCACGTCGCGGGTGACGGCCGCATCTTCCTGATGCATGCCGCTGCGACGTTCGACATCATCGAAGCTGATGCCCTGAGGCCCACCAGCGCCTATGCGGGGAACCTCTACTCCGAGGAATATTTCACGCTCGTGCGCAGCCGGCTGCGGCCGCGCGGGCTGGCCGCGACCTGGCTGCCGACCGACCGCGTCCATAACGCCTTCGTCAGGGTGTTTCCCCATGTCGTCAGCGTGGCGGGCATTCTCATCGGCAGCAACGACCCTATCCCGTTCGATCGGGACGTGATCGCCGGGCGCATCGCCGATCCCCGCGTACGCGAGCACTACGCGCGCGCCGGCGTCAACGTCGAGGAGCTGATGGCGTCCTACTTCGTCGAGCCGGCCATCTACACTCCCGGCTTCGACCGGAAGACCTTGACCGACGTCAACACCGACCTGTTTCCGCGCGACGAGTACGACCTCAGTCCGCCCAAACGACGATAGCTACGCTTTCCAGTTCAACTGTTCGAAGGCCGGCCCGGGCACGCTGCTCTCCACCGGCCGGTGCGGGGGGTGCCGTTCCACTTCGACCCCGTCGAGCTGGATGGACACGGAGAAGGCAAAGGGGTTGCCCGGCCGCAGGCCGAGATCGACGAAGGACACGGATGCCTCGAGAATCTCGCCAGCGGCCGCGCGAGGTGTGGCCGTGTCGAGCGGCAGCCAGGCACCGCTGCTCGCGCGCTGATGCAGGGTGGCGCTGTCGTGCGCCAGCACGAGCCGCCGATCGGCGGGCGCCGTGAAGTTCACGCAGCAACGGATGCCGTGTTCGAGCTCATGCCCGGCCGAGACGCCAAGATCGAGACGCAGATACAGCTGCTCGAGATCGAAGCCAAAAAACAGATACCTGAGCACCGGTTCGTGCCGCTCCCCTCCGGTCATCGTGCCCGACGGGAGATCGGTCTCGACCACCCCGGCCGGCAGCCACTCGAAGTAGCTGCTCACCTGTCCGTCCAGCACCGGTTTCACCAACCCCACGGGCGAGACGAGAGAAAGCGGCACGTGGCTGGTGCTGATGTTGGTGACGAATAGCTCTTCGGGGATCGCATGGCCGAGCATCTGGTACACGTTTCTGAGATGCCGGCGGAAGAGATCGTCGAACTCCAGGTCGTGATCCGACGAGTGGTCGTCGCCGTACCACCAGAACCAGTCGCTGCCTTCAGCGATCAGCAGCTCCTGAAAGGCGCATTCACGGTCTTCGGGGCGCGCCGCTGGCGCTGCGCGATCGAACATCTGGCGCGCATCCCGGAGCTGGCGCCACGCGCGAAGATCGTCGCCGTGGCCGATCCAGATGAAGAAGTTCCCGTCGATCCAGGATCCCGGAAAGATGCCCGGCAGGGCGCGCGGCGACCGTGCCGCGGCCTCGCTCATCTTCACCGTCCTCAACTCGGGATGCCCCGACAGCTTTCCATAGAGCGCGCGCAGAAAAGGCCGCCCGCCGCCCTCGAAATGCTCCCACGCGTTCTCGCCGTCGAGGATGATCGAAATCGTGGCCTCTTCCCCGCCGCTCGCGGCAGAGAACCGGCGCCCGCTTTCGGCGAGGCGATTCACGAAGTCTGATGCAGCGTCTTCAGGATCCCACCCCGCGTACACGAAGCCGATGAGGTCGGACAACGAGTGGTCCCTGAACAGGCAACCGATCTGTGACGCGCCGCGCTGTATCGAATACGCCCGATAGAGCGGCTCCGGATCGTCGAGCCGGCCCTGCGCGTCGCGCCGGAACTCACGGTTGATCGAGCGGCCCAGAATCGCCTCGTCGGTGGCGATCCAGTGAAAGCCGGCGTTTGCCGCCAGCTCGACGGCGGCATCCGACACCGATCCCTCGGATGGCCACAGTCCCGCCGGCTCATGCCCGAACAGACGCACGTGACATTGCCGCGCCCGCGCGAGCTGCTCGGCGGCGTCCTCTGGCTGGCGGAACGGTGGACGCGGGACAGCCGCCGCAGGGTGCGTCCGCAGGTACACGTCGGTGTCGCACAGAAGAGGAAGAATCGGATGGTAGAACGGCGACGTCGAGAGCTCGATCTGCCCGCGCTCGGCGGCCGCGCGATATTCCGGGATGACGCGGCGAAGGATCTCCAGCTCGACCTCGCGTAGCTCGAGCTTGTCCTCCTCGGTGAAATTCCTCTGCTTCTGAGTCAGCCGGCCGACCCTCGGATCGCCGTCGAGATAAAACGGATCGACCCAGGCGAGCTTGTGCCAGACCTGCAGATCGAGAAAGTCGGCGTCCGTGTATCCCCCATGGCGATCGCGCTCCTGCAGCAGCTCGGCGTAGCGCGGATAGCGATCGATCATGCGGCCGCGCGGCGCGTGAAAGAACTCCGAGAGGATGAGGGCGCGCTCGTTTTCGGTCAGCGACGCCGCCGGCTTGAGGCCCAGCTCGAGATGCCAGTCCCGCGCGCGCTCGCTGGCGAACGCCTCGAGCTGCACGAGCAGGGACGGCACCAGGTTAAAGGTGACCTGCACCTCCGGAAACTCGCGCATCAGCGCGACCATGCCGTAGTAGTCCTTCAAGCCGTGCATACGGACCCAGGGCAGCACGTGCTCCCCCGTCGCGAGATCTTCGTAGTAGGGCTGGTGCATGTGCCAGAGAATCGCCACGTGAGTCATGTTGAATCGCGGGGGCCCCCTCCGCCCCGCTCCGCGCCGCTCGCGGCGCCTGTGGTATCTTCCGAAGACCACTGATGCTGCGGATTCTTGACCGTTATGTGCTGCGCGAGCTCGTCGCGCCGTTCGTATTCGCGCTGTTGCTGCTCACCTTCGCCCTCGAAATTCCGACCATCCTCCAATACGGCGAAACGCTGATCGCGGAAGGGGTCTCCTGGGGTGTCGTGGTACGTGTGCTGGCGACGCTCCTGCCTTCGGCCCTTGGTATCACGATTCCGATGGCGCTGCTCGTCGGCATCCTGTACGCGCTCGGCCGCCTGTCGGGCGATCGCGAAATCGTCGCGATGGAGGCGTGCGGCGTGAGCCTCGCGCGCCTGCTGCGTCCGCTGATCCTCTTCGCCGTGTTGGCCACGGCAGCCACAACCTACGTCATGATCATCGCGCTGCCTGCCGCAAATCAAGCGTTCCGCGAGATCACGTTCAAGCTGCTGATGTCGCGCGGCGAAAGCAAGATCAAGCCCCGGGTGTTTTACAGCGGTTTCCCCAATCTCGTCATCTATGTCCGCGAGGTGACGCCCGGCGTCGGCTGGACGGACGTGATGGTCGCCGAAAGCGGCCAGCCTGCGGAGCATAAGTTATACCTCGCGAAAAAGGGCCGGCTGCTGATCGACGAGGGCAAGCGCACCGTCGCGCTGGTCCTCGAGGACGGCACCCAGCATGGCGTGAATCCGCGTGAGCCGGAGAAATATGTGTTCACGACGTTCGAGCGGACGATGCTCATCATCGATCCCGAAACGGTGTTTCCCCGCGAAGGCCCGCTGAAGGGTCCCACGGAGATGACGATCGTCGAGCTCAAGGGCGAAATGGTGGAGCTCAAGAAGCAGAACATCTACCCGCATAACCAGATCATGGCGTGGCAGAAGAAGTACTCGATCCCGGCCGCGTGCCTGGCATTCATGCTCGTGGCGCTCGGCCTGGGTGCTAGCAACCGGCGTGATGGGCGCCTCGCGAGCTTCGTGCTTGGCATCGGCGTCGTGTTCGTGTACTACGTGCTGTTGTACATCTCGGAAGCCATTGCCAAGGGCGGACTGCTGCCCTACTGGTTCGCATGGCTGGCCATGTGGGTGCCAAACGTCATCATCGGCCTCTGGGGCGTGGTTCTGATCGCGCGCAAGCTGAGAGGGCCCGAGCGGTCGGTGCAGTTCCCGCTGCCCCTCCTGAGGCGCCGCGCGCGTGCCGCGGCTGCGCCCTCACAGCCCGGCGGCGTGAACGCCCCGAGAGGCACGCGCGTCGTGGTGGTCGTCAAGGTGCCGCACGTGTCACTGCCGCGGCTGAGCATCCTCGACTGGTATGTGTTGAAGCAGGGACTGTGGATATCGGCGCTGTCGGCGACGGCGCTGCTCGCGCTCTTTTATGTCGCGAGCTTTATCGACCTGTCCGATCACCTCTTCACCGGACGCACGACCGGGCTCATGGTGTTGACGTTTCTGTGGTTCGCGTCGCCGCAGTTCCTCTACTACCTCGTTCCCCTGGCGGTCCTGATGGGCGCGCTCGTCACGATCGGCGCGCTCACGAAAAACAGCGAGCTCGTGGTGATGAAGGCGTGCGGGATCAGCCTGTATCGAGCCGCCGCTCCCCTGCTGATTCTCGCGATGATCGGCAGTGCGCTGTTGATCGGGCTCGAAGAACGGTTGCTGGCCTACTCGAACCGCCGCGCGGACGCGATCAATAACGTCATTCGCGGGCGCCTGCCGATCACGCAGAGCCTGGACCGGCGCTGGGTCGCCGCGAACAACGGGAACATCTATCAGTATCTGTACTTCGAATCCGGCCGGAACCGGCTGAACGGACTGTCGATCTACGAATTCGGAAAGGATCCGTCGACGATCGCGCGCCGGCGATATTTCGACTTCGCGCAGTTCAGAGGCGATCGCGAAACCAGAGGCCAGGTGCAGTGGCAAGGCGGCGCAGGATGGCAGCGGGAGTTCCAGCCCCAAAAGTTCATGGCGTTCACCAGCCTTCCCGTCGTCATGGAAGGACCCGGCTACTTCGCGTCCGAGCGGCCCGATGCCGAGCACATGTCCTACCGCCAGCTCAGCGACCACGTCACGGCGCTTCAGGCCGGCGGCTTCAACGTCGTGCCTTATGTCGTCTCACTCCACCGTAAGCTTGCGTTCCCGTTCGTGACGCTGATCATGGCGCTCATTGCCGTGCCGTTCGCGGTCACCAGCGGCAAGCACGGTGCGATGTACGGCGTGGGCGCCGGCATCGTGCTCGCCATCCTCTACTGGACCGCGATCAGCATCTTCGGCGCCATCGGCGCCGGCGGCCTCATGGCACCCGCGCTCGCCGCCTGGGCGCCGAATATCATCTTCGGCTGCGCCGCGCTGTACCTCCTTCTCACTGTAAGAACTTGAACAGAAGATCAGGAGTCTCTTGATCTCTTGTTCGAATTGTTCAGCGCTCTACGCGCAGGTCGTGGATGCTGAACCTTCCGGATGTGCCGGGTAATGAGTTCGTCGTGTCGGTCACAAACAGCACGGTGTCGACCAGACTCGGATCGAACGCGGCGGTTGTCGTGCCGATTGGCGCGAGCTCTGCGAATGGGATGAGGATGTCCCGCAGAGTGGTGTCGAGATAGATCGATTGCTGCCAACGATCGCCCGAGAGAGGGCGGCGTGCCTGGATGGAAATTCGCATCGGCTGCGATGCCTGCGCGCGAAATGCCATCCCGGTGCGATCGGTCAGGGCATTGCCGACAGAGATCACCAGCGCGGAGTACTGCCCCGCGCGCTCACCCTGGGCGAGTCGGTAGGTGAACTGTGCAGGTCCCTTCGGCGGTTCCGGCTGCGATACCTGGCCGGTCGAGCCCGCATCGTTCTCGACGTGCCACGGTCCGCCCTGAATGCCACGCCCCTCGGTCGTCGGCGCGGGATGCGTGACGACTGGCGCAGCGCCCCAACCCGCAGGCCGAACATAGATCGGGTTGCTGAGAATCCAGGGCACCGGCGGCCGACCCGGCCCGTTAGAGAGGTAAATCTCGACGCGGTACGTCCCGTGATCCGCTGGCGACTCGAACTTCAGCTCCGGCAGCGGGTGCTGGGTCAGAATGCGCCCATCCTTTCGAAGCACGATGACGCCGCCGGTCGCGGCGTTCGAGCGGGCCACGAACGACAGCGGTCCAGCCGCCTCGAGTAACTCCCCTTGCCGGGCGGCCCTGCTGCCTGCCGTCGCCGAGAACTCGAGCGTGGCCGGTGATGCGACAGCGTCGATCGCCGAATAGACTCGCCCTGACCTCAGCGCTCCGATGACCTGCGCGGCCGCAGCGGCCGCGTCATCGGGAGGTGAAAGCGGACGATCGACGGAGACGCGCATCGCGAACGTACGCAACGACGCCTCATACGACGGCATCTCCAAAAACCATCCCCCGCGATATCCGTTGGCGTCCTCGTCCATCCATCCTGTCCGCGCGTGTGCGTCCGCGCCTGCCAGCGCCACGACACGGCGGCGCAGCGTCAGCGCGTCCCATCGAGAAAGCATGGCCTCGGGGCGATCCAGCAGCGATCCCAGCGCTTCGACACGGCGAAACGGATACCGCAGGAGCGCACGCGCAAGCTGCAACGGTCCTTCGTCCCGCCATTCCGTATCCATGTTCAGCCACTCAATCGCGTCGAAAGGCGCGTCCCAGTCATGCCACCGCAGGCTGGGCTTCGACGAGTCGGGATGCGCCACGATTCCGAACCCGCCGAGCCTCCGCACGTCCTCGATGACGTCGCGCGGGTCGCCGCGAAGGGGATACGGCGTCTGTGCCAGCCCAATGGCGATGTAGTGACCACGGGCGGTGCTAAGCTCGACGGCGTCGATCACAAGAACGCCCGAGCGATATTGCGGCGGGTCAGGTGCGCGGGTGCCGTCGCCATGGTCCGTCAGGATAATGAACTGCAAGCCGGCCCGCGCAGCCGCAGCCGCCACGTCCTCTGGCGAACCGGAGCCGTCGGAGCGAGTTGTATGAATGTGATAGGCGCCGGCCACTGGAGCCGCCGGCCCGGCAAGCCGAGGCATGGCGATCGGCCGCTTGGGCAGCGGCAGAAGGGCCAAAAGAAAAGCGGCGGCCAGCACGGCCGCCGCTATGAATGCTCTCCGTGTTGTCACTGACAGCCGGTAGCTCGTATAGCTGGTAGCTGATAGCCCTTACAGTCCCGCCGCCTTGCGAAGCGCGTCGGCGCGGTCGGTCTTCTCCCACGTGAAGCTGTCTTCGGTGCGGCCGAAGTGCCCGAACGCCGCGGTCTTCTTGTAGATCGGCCGGCGCAGTTCCAGATCGTCGATGATGCCCTTCGGCGTCAGCTTGAAGTGTTCGCGCACGAGCTCGGTCATCTTGGTGTCGGCGATCCTGCCGGTGCCGAAGGTTTCGACCATGACCGATACTGGATCGGCGACGCCGATGGCGTAGGCGATCTGCACCTGCAGCTTCTCGGCGAAACCCGCAGCGACGCAGTTCTTGGCGATGTAGCGCGCCATATAGCAGGCCGAGCGGTCCACTTTCGTGGGATCTTTTCCCGAGAAGGCGCCGCCGCCGTGCGGAGCCGCGCCGCCGTAGGTATCGACGATGATTTTGCGTCCCGTCACGCCCGCATCGCCGTGCGGGCCGCCGACGACGAAGCGGCCGGTCGGATTCACGTAAATCTTCGTGTTCCTGTCCATCAGCTCGGCGGGCACGACGCGGTTGATGATCTTCTCGACGACATCGCCGCGCATCTGGTCGTTGGTGACGTCTTCCCTGTGCTGACTGGAGACCACGATCGCGTCGACACGAATCGGCTTGCGGCCCTCGTACTCCACGGTCACCTGGGACTTGCCGTCGGGTCGGAGGTAATCGAGGACGCGGTCACGCCGCGCGCACGACAGCCCTTTCGCGAGCTTGTGCGCCAGCATGATCGGCAGCGGCATGAGCTCTTCGGTCTCCGTGCAGGCATAGCCGAACATGAGACCCTGGTCGCCGGCGCCGCCGGTGTCCACGCCCATGCTGATGTCGGGTGACTGCTTGTGGATCGCCGACAGCACCGCGCAGGTCTCGGCGTCGAAACCGTACTTGGCGCGGGTGTAGCCGATGTCGGTAATCGTCGCGCGGGCTACTTCCTGGAAATCGACGATCGCGTGGGTGGTGATCTCTCCCGCCAGCACGACGAGGCCGGTGGTCACGAGCGTCTCACAGGCGACGCGGCCTTTCGGGTCCTGGGCCAGGATGGCATCGAGGACCGAGTCTGAAATTTGATCGGCAATCTTGTCGGGGTGTCCTTCGGTTACGGACTCCGACGTAAACAGATGGCGGCCGTCGAGGCTCATTACGTTGCGCTCCTTAAGTGACTGGCGAAGATGCCTAACAGATCCGTCAATTCTATCATGCGCGAGGGTGGAACCGGTCATAAACCGCGCGCAGGCGCGCCTCGAGCACATGCGTATAAATCTGCGTCGTCGACAGATCCGCGTGGCCGAGCATCATCTGAATGGATCGCAGGTCGGCGCCGTGCTCCAGCAGATGGGTCGCAAAAGAGTGCCGCAGCACGTGCGGGCTCAACGTGCGCGGGAGGCCGGCCTTGAGGCCGTAGCCTTTCAGAATTTTCCAGAAGCCCACGCGCGAGAGGCCGCCGCCCTGCTTCGCGTTGACGAACAGCCACGGCGACGCGCGTTTGCCGGCGAGCGCAGGTCGCCCCTGGTGGATATACTTCGTCAGCCATGCGGACGCCTGCTCGCCGATGGGCACGATGCGCTGTTTGTTGCCCTTTCCGATGCAGGAGAGGTAGCCTGATTCGAGATTCAGATCGTTCGCGCGCAGGTGAATGAGCTCGGACACGCGCATGCCGGTGGCGTAGAGCACTTCGATCAGCGCGCGATCGCGCAGGCCCCGTGGGGTGCTGACGTCAGGCTGCTGGATGAGCCGTTCGACTTCCTCCACGCCGAGAAATTTCGGCAGTGCGGGCCAGGCTCTCGGTGCCTGCAGGTCGTCGGCCGGATTCGCGTTCAGATGCTGCGTGAGGACGGCGAAGCGGTAGAAACCCCGGACGGAGGCCACCATTCGAGCTACGGAGCGCGGAGACAGCCCCTCGTTCATCAGGGCGTCCACGAAATTCTCGAGGTCGCGGCGCCCGAGGCGTTGAACGGGCTTCTCCATCCCGGCGGCGAACACCCCGAGCCGTTGGAGATCGCGGCTGTAGCTTTCAAGAGTGTGGTCGGCGAGCCGGCGTTCGACCCTCAGGTGCGTCAGATACGCATCGATGAGATCGGGGGCGGTTGACACTGTCGAAACCTGAGAGTAGCATCCGGCCCTTCGTTGCGCTAAGGTTTCTTCATACACGATGCCCCATCGTTCGAAATATCAGCAGCTCCCGACCGAAGCCATCAACCCCGCGACGCTCGGCATCGATAAGGCATCTTCTGCCGACATCATCGAGCTCATGCTCAACGACGACCGCAAGATGCTGGCCGCCGTCCAGCGCGAGAAACCGCGCATCGCCATCGGCGCCGACATCATCGTCGAAGCGCTCCGCAAGAGCGGCCGGGTGATTTTCGTCGGCGCCGGCACGAGCGGCCGCCTCGGCGTCGTCGAATCGGCTGAGATGCCGCCGACCTTCGGCACCGACCCAGACTCGATTCAGGCGGTGATGGCCGGCGGGAACAACGCGTTCCTTCACACCAAGGAGGGCGCGGAAGACAATTACGAGGCCGGCGCGCGCGCGATCACGCGGCTGAAGCCGACCAAGAAAGACGTCGTCGTCGGGGTGTCGGCGAGCGGGATGACGCCGTATGTCAGGGGTGGGCTCACCCGGGCGCGCAAAGCCGGGTCGAAGATCATCTTCGTCACATGCGATCCGCGCACCGAGCTGCAGACGTTTGTCGATTTGACGATTGCGCCAGCGGTCGGTCCCGAAGTGATCGCGGGGTCCACGCGCCTGAAGGCCGGCACCGCCACCAAGCTCGTGCTGAACATGCTGACCACGGCGGCGATGGTGCGGATTGGCAAGACGTACGGCAATCTGATGGTGGACCTCCACACCAGCTCCGAAAAGGCCCGTGACCGCGCGCGGCGCATCATCTCGATGGTCACCGGACTCGACAACGATCAGGCCGATGCGTTGCTCGAGAAAGCCAGATGGAACGTGAAGGCCGCCATCGTGATGCAGAAGACGAAGGGGGGCTACACGCTGGCCTGCGCCCGCCTGCGTATGCCACACGACTCGGTGCGCGAGGCCATCGGCGAGGACATCGAGCCGCGTCTGCGCGAGCTGCTGCACCTTCAGCCGCACGGAGACAGTACGTAGTGTCCGGCTTCCGCCGGACCATGACCATCTTCAGTCCCGTCGTCCTGGCGCTGGCGGGCGCCTCCCTTCTCGCTCAGACTCCAACGTCCGAGGTGCGCGCCATGTGGGTGCAGCGCGCCAGCCTCACGTCCCCCGCCAGCATCCTGTCCGTCGTCGAAACCGCAAAGGCCTCGGGGTTCAACACGCTGATCGTCCAGGTGCGTGGGCGCGGCGACGCGTACTACAGGAGCCGGTACGAGCCGCGTCCTGCGTCCCTCTCGACGCAGCCCGCGTCGTTCGATCCGCTCGACCTGATGCTCGCCAGTGCGCATGGCGCGGGATTGAAGGTGCATGCCTGGGTCAACGTGAACCTGGTGTCCGACGCGGAGCCGCCGGCGGCGCGCAGCCACCTCGTCCACACGCACCCCGAATGGCTGATGGTGCCGCGGCCGCTGGCCGCAGACCTGGCGCGGATGGACCCGCGAAACCCCGAATATCTGCGGCGGCTGTCGGAGTACGCCAAGTCCCGCAGCGATCGTGTGGAGGGCGTGTTCCTCTCGCCGGTCCACAAGGGCTCGGTCGAGCACACGACGAAGGTGATCGGCGACATCGCCTCTCGTTACGAGATCGACGGCATCCACCTGGACTACATTCGCTTTCCCAACGACGAGTTCGACTACAGCGCCGATGTGCTCGAGGAGTTTCGATCTGTAGTGCTTAAAGATGTGCCAGGGTCCGACCGCCGGGAGTATTCGAAGCGTGCGCGCGGGCGTCCCCTCTTTTACACGGAGATGTTTCCGCAGCGTTGGCAGGAGTTTCGTCGCGCCCGTCTCACCGCGCTTCTCACGAAAATCCGATCCACCGTCAAATCCCGGCGGCCGCGCGCGATGCTGAGCGCCGCGGTGTTTCCGGACGCGGCCGACGCAACCAACCGGCGCTTTCAGGACTGGGGCAGCTGGCTGGCTGCGGGTTTGCTGGACGCGATCTGCCCGATGGCCTACACGACCGATCCCACCCTGTTTCGGGTCCAGATCGCCAGCGTCGAACGGCTCGCTGGCCCACGGCCGGTGTGGGCAGGCATCGGCGCGTATCAACTCTCCCCTTCCGCGACGATTGACAACATCCGGGCCGCACGGCAACTCGGCGCAGAGGGCATCATTCTGTTTTCCTACGACAATCTGAACAGCAAGTACGTCGAGACGGTCGCGAATGCCGCGTTTCGCTGAAGCCGCGGCGATCGTGCAGCGGGGTCACGACGAGCGCGCGTATCCGGCCGCCGTCGTGGAGGTTGGAACGCGCGACGGTGTCTTGTGGGAGGAGGCGTTCGGGAGGCTCGATTACGACGAGGAGTCCCCCGTGACGCAGAAGGACACGATCTTCGATCTCGCCTCGCTGACGAAGGTGATCGCCGCGGCGAGCCTCGTGATGCAGCTTGTCGAGCAGGGCAAGGTCGCTCTGGGCGATCGCATCGCAGACCGGCTTCCCGACTGGCGCGGGAACGATCGCGAGAGCGTCACCCTGAGATCGCTGCTGACCCATAGTTCAGGGCTGACCGCGTGGCTCCCTTTTTATCGTGATCACACGGGGCGAACCGAGTTTCAACACGCCATCTGCTCGTTGCCGCTCGAGTATCCCCCCGAGACACAGGCGATCTACAGTGATCTGGGGTTCATTCTGCTCGGCTTCATTATCGAGGATGCAGGGGGGCGGCCGTTCAGGCGCGAAGCCGACGACCTCCTCACACGCGTCACGAGCGAGCCTCTGCTCTTCAATCCTCCACCGGGGTTGCGTTCTGCGATCGCGCCGACGGGGCACGACCCGTGGCGTGGCCGCCGGTTGATCGGCGAGGTGCACGACGAGAACTGCTGGGCGCTTGGAGGCGCCGCCGGTCATGCGGGTTTGTTCGGAACGGCAAAAGCGGTGGGAGATTTTGCGCGTGCGGTACTCGGTGCACTCGAGGGCCGGGATTCCACGCTCGCCTCGGCGGCAATCACGCGCACGTTCGTGACGCGCGCCGGCGCTTCCGGCTCACGCGCGCTCGGATGGGACACGATGCTGCGCACGTCCTCGTGCGGCACCCGGATGTCCCCCTCGGCTTTCGGTCACACCGGATTTACGGGAACGACGCTGTGGATCGATCCGGCTCGCGGAGTCTACGTCGTCTTTCTGACCAACCGCGTCAACCCGTCGCGCGACAACACGGCCATCCAGCAGATACGGCCAGCCTTACATGATGCCGTGATGAGTGCGCTGGGTGCGACGGGTGCGTAAGGTGCGACGGGTGCGTTAGCGGCCCGGGCCGGCTCCGCGGGGACCACCGGGTCCACGGGGACTGTTCCCATCAGCATCGCCACGCGGGTCGCCGCCCCGTGAGCCACCACGGCGGGGATCGATGCTGCCACGGGAGCCACCCCCACGGGGACCACCACCAGCTCCGCCGCCCCCCGCACCACCGCCACCGGGCCCGGCTTGCGTCGACTGATCCATGCCGACGAACTGCCACTCGTTGTAATGGGTCTTGTCCTTGTAGATGCGGATCGACTGTCCTGTGTTCTTGCTGGTGACCCCGACGATGCCCCCTGTGGGCTTGGTACCGAGCGAGCTGCCGATTGCGGCGCCCGGGGCGCCTCCGCGTGAGCTCGTTCCTTCGTTGTTCAAATACAGCAGCTGAAATTCGCCATCTTCGTTCGGCGACATCGGGTCTTTGAATTTCTTGCGGAGCAGGCGCTGCTCGATGAGCAGGTTGATGCTCGCGGGCGAGGCGTTCGCAAACTTGCGCTGGTACTGGTTGATGGCGCGGGCGTATTGATTTCCGCGGAAAATCAGCTCCTCTTCTTTTTCCCGGCGAATCATGTGCGACCAGGCCGGCAACGCGGCGCTGAGGAGAATCGCCATCACCGACATGGCGACCAGCAGCCCGGCCATGGCGTAACCTGTGCTTGCCTTAGCCGCTAAATTCATGGGAATATTGTAGTTAGACACTGACTTTCTTCCGAATGTCATCCATCATAACAGGCTCGCGTCGTTCCATAAACCTGAAGGCGTGGGCCATCGCCGCCGGTATGGGGATTCTGACGATCGCATGCGACAAGGTGCCGCTTCTGGCGCCCGCGGCATCAACGATTACCGTTTCGAGCAACAGCTCGATCGTGCAGGCTAACGGAACCGCTGAAATCCGCGCGACGGTGCTCGAAGCATCTGGCACACCGGTTCAGAACGGCACGACCGTGAGCTTCACGACGAACCTGGGCGCGCTCTCCCCCAACGAGGCCCGCACGCTCAACGGCGTCGCGACGGTCCAGTTTGTGGGGAACGGGCAATCGGGCACGGCTGAAATCAACGCAATCTCAGGCGGAGCAAAGGTCGCGGCAACGCTGAAGTTGGCGGTCGGCGCGGCGGCTGCGACCCGAATAGTTGTTACGGCAAGTCCAAATCAAATTTCTTCCGGCGGCGTGTCGACTATCACAGCCAGGGTCACTGAGACCGGTGGCAATCCACTGAGCGGAGTCGTCGTTTCCTTCAGCACCGATAGCGGCAGTCTGTCGAGTACCGTTGCGAGCACATCGCCTTCAGGAGAGGCGCAAGTGACGCTGACGGCGATACGCGATGCGACCGTTACGGCAACCGCTGGTGCGGCCACGGCCCTTACCGCCACAGCAAGAGTGACGGTTAGTTCTCTGCCCGATGTCACTGTTACTGCGTCTCCAACTGCACCAGTCGAGGGGCAGCCTGTAAACTTCACTGTCGCATTTACGGGCACCTCGACCGAGACGTTCCAATCAATTGTTCTGGATTTTGGCGATGGCACGAACTCAGGGGTTCTGAGTGGGTCTAGTCAGAATGTTTCGCACGTCTACAACTCATCGGGTACGTTCACAGTGGTTGCGACCGGAACAGCTGCAAGTGGCAACTCGAAGCGAGGGACGGCGACTATTACCGTTACCGAACGCGGCATTGTAAATGTCACGATCACGAAGAGTCCGGAAACCCCCCAGCCCAGGAACACCGTACTAGTGTTTACAGCCGCCGCGACCGGCGGCACGCCTCGGAGTTATAGCTGGAACTTCGGAGATGGTGAGACCTTCAACGGTAGTAACCAGGTTTCCCATAGTTACAGCTCTAGTGGCACCAAGACAGTCACCGTGACAGTTTCGACGACCGACGGAAACAGTGGCCGGGGCCAGACTCAAGTCGTCGTGACTCCGTAATCAGGTTCGATCCTTGCATCCGCGGTGTGTATGAAGCTCCGCGTCCTGCTCGCCGTCAATCTCCTGGCGCTCACGGTCGGAGGCTGCGCGTCGCTCGAAGGGCTGCGCGCCCTGATTCAACCCCCGCAATTCGAACAGGCTCGCGATCGTCCCAGCGAGATTCGGCTGGTGAACCTGCAGGGAGGCCTCCCGGGTGGGGGTGCCACCGTCCGTCTCTGGACGACGGTGACGAATCCCAATCCGTTCGGCTTCACGTTGAGCACGGTTCACGCCACGCTGCTGCTCGAAGATGTCGAGGCAGCTGACGCCGATTTTCCGTTGGGGCTTCCACTGCAGGCGCGGCAGAGCGAGACGATTCCGCTGGATTTAGCCGTGAGCTTTTCGAACGTGCCACGGCTGGCCAATGCGATTCGGCAGGCGGCGTCGGGCGGCGGTCTACGGTATCGGCTGGAGGGAACGGTGGGTGTCGATGCCGGCCGGTTCGGCCAGCCATCCTTCGGGCCGATGATGCTCCTCAGCGGCGACCTACGCGCTCGCTTCTGACCGTCAGCCTGCTCTTTGCCCTGTCAGCGGAGAGGTCGTTCACCACTCCGCATAAGCGGTTCCGTCAATCGCCGTTCCCGTAGCGCCGCTCGTGACGCTGTAGACCCCTGGCGCAGCGTTCGGGTTCGCTGGATCCGGCTCAGACATCACGGTCTGCCATGTCTCGGCGGACTCCGTCATGGGATCCTTGGGAATCTGCCGCATGTAACCGTCGGTCACGAGCGCGGGGAGATCGGGTGGGTATGCACCCTTGTCGGCGTAGTACTGATCGATGGCGTCCTTCATGCGAAACAGATCTTCGCGTAACACCGCCTCTTTCGCGCGCCTCACGCTCAAGGCGTAGGTGGACAGGCCAATCGCCGCGAGCACGACGATCAGCGTCACGACGACCAGCAGCTCGATCAGCGTGAAGCCGTGGTTGGCCCGACGCCGGGAGCCTGAAGACCGAAGCCTGTTACCAATCACGGTAATTCGTCCCATCGAGCGCGCGGCCGTCATAAGTCGTGTAGACATCGTAAACGTTCTGACCACCCCAGGATTTCGACGCTGGTTCGTCACGCGACGATCGCTGTCCCCACTCCATGCTGCGCGTCATCGGATCGATGGGGATCCGCCGGAGATACCGCAGCTTCCTTCCGGTGGTGTCATTGGCCGGCGTGACGCCATCGACCAGCGTCTGCAGCTTGGGCGGATAGCCTTCTGCGTCGGTGTCGATATCGTTGGGCGAGATCAGGTTCTGATCGACCGCATCCTTGTATTTGTCGATGGCCGTGCGCATTTCGCGCAGGGCGCGCCGCAACTCGAGCTCGCGGTTCCGCTGCATCGTGACCTTGGCGAGGGGCAGTGCCGCCGATGCGAGGATGGCCACAATGGCCGCGACCACGGCAATCTCAACGAACGTGTACCCGCTCTGCCCTCTGCCCTCTTCCCTCTGCCCTATCAGCGCCAGACTCAGGCCCACCAGACCTATCGTACGACAACCGACGCAGGAACAAACTGGAGAGGAATGGTTGCGCCGGTCGGGTTCGACGCGACGCCGCTGACCGTCAGCGACGAGGTGCCGGTCGCCACCGCGTCGAACTGGATGGCGGCCAGCAGGCCCGAGCCCGATGCGCCGGCCGCGTCTCCCGTGCGGACGAAGGTCAAATCAAGGCGGCCAGTCGCCGCGTCGCTGTTCGGGGTGAACACGACGTTCACGCCTCCCTGGCGAAGGAAGCTCCCTTCCTGCATGGTCCGCATCCGCAGGACTGCCGGGTTGAATCTGACCGTCACGGTGAGGGTCGATGCACGTGAAACCCCGCTGATGTAGACGGGCACCAGATACGGTCCGGCGGCCACGCGCACGTCTCCAGCGGGGGCTGTGACGGACACCTGCGCCATCGGTGCCAGCGACGTCATGGGCTGCGGCGCCGTGAGATCGCGTTGCGCCTGCGGCTCGGCGAGCGCCGGGGGCAGCAGCGGATTTGGCGTTTGACTTGGAGTCGGCGCCGGAAATGGAGGCGGCGCTTGCGGCACCGGCGTGGTCACGAGACCAGGCAGTCCTGACTGGGGCACCGTCGGCACCGGGATGCCCTGCGGCGGCACCCCTTGCGCCGGCGGCGTAAGCGCCGGCGCTTGAACCGGCGTGGCATCGACCGGCGGCGCGGCGATCAGGGGCGGCGGCCCGGTGAGGCCGAAGTTCTGGTTCGTGCCGACGTAGATGGGGCTGAGGTCCTGCACGGAGTACTCGTGCGTGCGGATGATACGGGGCGTGATCAGCATCACGATGTCCGTCTGTCGGATTCTCTCGTCGTTGCTGGAGAACAACTGCCTGAGAACGGGCACCGACATCACGCCGGGAAATCCCGTCAACGCGCGCCGCTCCTCATCCTGCAGCAATCCCGCGAGCAGGTGCGACTCTCCGTCGCGGAGGCGAAGCTTGGTCGTCACAGATCGCGTCGGAAAGGAAGGCGCGGAGGTGTCGCCCACGGCGCGCGACGGTCCGAGCGTGTCGTTCGACATCGTCAACTCCAGGAGAATGTCGCCCTGATCGGTGACCCTGGGCGTCGCCTGGACGTTGATGCCGACCGTCCGGAACGTGTACGACGAGAGTGGGTTCACATTCGCCCCGCCGCCGGCAATCGGCGAGAACGTGGTCGTCAGATACGGTTCATCGGCGCCGACCTTGAGCGTCAGCGGCGCGCCTTCCGCCCCTCGTAGCTGCGTCTGTGCGAGAAACTTCGTGTCGGTGTCGGTGGCAAGAAAGTCGACGATGGCCTGCGGCACGCTCAGGTAGAAATCCGAGGTGCTGACCCCCTGCGAGATGGTGTTGACGTTGAACGGCGGGATGGTCGCGCCGGGCGCCGCCTCGGGAGAAAAAATTCCTCCGATGCGATACGAAGACAGGTTGAGGCCCAGCTTCTTCACGCGCTCGCGATCGACTTCCAGGATTTCGATGTCGAGGGTAATCTCCGCGCGCGGTTTGTCGTTGGCCAGCACGAGCGCCTGAATCACGTCGATGACCGGCTGGGTGGCGCGCACCATGATGGTGTTGTTCGTCTTGTTGGCGATGATCACCGGCGGCACCGTGACGCCCGTCTGCGTTCTCGTGATGGCCGTCAGCATCTGGGCGAGTTCGGTCGCGTCGGCGTACGAAATCGGCAGCATCAGCGCGACCTGCCGCTCGTATTTCAGCCTGTTCGGCGCGGTATCCTGCGCGACGACGATCGTGCGTTCGTCGAGGACGCTGTAGAACAGCGCATTGGACGAGAGCAGCGTGTTGAGCGCTTGCTCGATTGAGCCTTGCAACTGTATCGTGACCGGCCGATCCTGAAAGCTGGCGTCGTAGATGACGTTGATCCCGGTGGCGTTGCTCAGAAACGTGAGCACGTCGCGCAGGCTCGCCTGCTTGAAGCTGTAGTCGAAGGGGGCGCGCGATGCCGGGTTCAACAGCGGCGCCGCCCCGGCCAGGCGCGCCTGCTCGCGGAGCGCGACGATCGCTGGTTTGGGGCGCGAGGCCTCGATGCGGTCGCGAATGATCTTCTCGAGCTGCACCGCCCTGTCGGCCGCCTGCCTGTTGCCCGGATCGAACTCCACCGTTCGCCGATACTCCATCAACGCCGCGTCGAGCTGATCCTTGGCTTCGAGCTCACGCGCCGTATCGAAGTGCGCGCGCGACGCGTTGAGCATCGCGCGCTCGAGTGCGATGCGGTAGTCGGCCTTCTGGGGATCCGCCTGCGTCGCCTGCCGGTAGTAGGTGACGGCCGTATCCCAATCCCCCACACGCGCGCGATCTTCGCCGCGCCGGTATGCCCGCCCGGCCGCGCAGCCGGTCAGCAGCGCGAGCGAGAGCAAGAGCGCGGAGACCCTGGTCAGTCGTCTCATGTCGTCGGTTTATTGTCCTGTTTGTGTGATGGTCTGACGCCCGCGTCCGTCAAGATACGCGAGGTCGATTGATTCTACGCCGATCTTGAGGATCCGATAGCGTCCTTCGATGATCTCCCCCTCCCGTCCGTAATACACGCCGCGGGCGTCACTGAGAATTGCCAATCGCCCCACCGTCCGATCCTCGGCTGAACTGACGAGGCCGATGAACTTGAGCGGAATGCGCGGCGGGGGCGGCGGCTCGACAGGCCCAGTCTCGACAGGCCGGGTCTGCGGTTTCATCTGCGCCGTTGTGGGTGCTGATGGAGGAGGTAAGGGCTTCGCCGTGAACCTGAACAAATTTCGGTTGGTGCCTGCCGGCTCGGAACGGTCGGCCTGAAGGGCTTGCAGATCGACTTCAGGCACGGGGTTCTTGTCAGGCAGTGGTGGAGGGGCCGTCGCGGCCAGAGCGTTGCCAGGTCCTTCGGCAGGCGCCGGCGGTGAATCGCTGGATCGAATACGCCACATTGCAGTGCCGATCAACACAACGGCCACCGCAGCGAGCGCAATTTCGCGCTGCCGCTTACGCTCCACCAGGCCCCGTGCGGTAGTAAGTGGAGAGGGTCAGGTCCAGCGTCAACGGCGAACCGGGCTCGACGCCCTGCCGAAGGGCGACGGTGTCGATCACGATGAAGTCGGTGCCAGCCTCAACCTGATAGATGAAGCGGCGGATGTCTTCGTAGCTGCCCTGCAGCGACATCGTGATTCGCATCCTGTCGACGGATGCGCCCTTCCCGCCCTCCACCGCCGTATCGCGCCGGGAATGCTCCAGATTATGCTGCTCGGCGAGCTGCGTCAGCCGCAGAAACGTGGCCTGCCGTGCCTGGGCCATGTTCGGCGGCAGCACATCCTTGTAGAAGGCTTTCAATGCGGCGTCGGTGCGATCGCGCCCCTCGGCCACTCCGCGCGCCGCCGCATCTTCGCGTTCGGCAGCCAGGAGCGCGTGCTCGGCGGCCCGCGCCCGCGCCTCGGTGCCTCGCACGCGCGCGCTGAGCGGATAGACGACCCCGGCGTACAGCAGGAGGTTGAGCGCAAGCCCGGCAAGCACAGGGAGGATGAGCCGGCGCTTCTCGTCGAAGATTCGCCTAAGGGGCAGCCGCATACTTCCCCTCCAGGGTTGCCTGCACGAGGCCATCGTCGCCTGGCTTGTCGTCGCGCGGGTACACGCTGCTGAACGCCGTCGTCTCCTCGAGCTTCGCCATGAACATTTCGATATCTTCGATACTCCGGCCGGTGACCGTCATTTGAATGGTCACCGCGCCGTCCTTGGCGACCCGGGGACGCAGCCCGGTGATGCGCACGCCGTCGGGCAGGGTCGCCTCGAGGCGGTTTAACAAATCCGTCCAGGAGAACAGTCGCTGGCCGATGATGGCGTTGGCGTCGCGCGCCTCGTCTGAAATCTGTTCGAGCTGTCTCGTATTGAGCGCCTGCCGCGTCTGGCCGGCGCGCACGCGCAGATCGCGCGCGCGGGTGTCTGCGGCCTCGGCCTGATCGCTCAGCTGCGACTGGCGTCTGGACAGCAGCACGATCTGGGTGAGGTTGAAGATGGTCAACGCGACGACGATCAGCGCGGTGACGCCCAGCAGGCCGTGGACGCCGCGCTCGTTGTAGAAAGGCCTGGTGGAAAGGTTGGTCCGCAGCATGTGCGTCAGGCCGCCCGTTCCCGCGCCAGCAGGCCGACGAGCGGCGCAAGCGCGTCCAGGAGTTCGGCATTTGCCGCAATGCGATCCATCAGGGTCGCGGCGCTTCGAGGATCGACGGCGTCAACGTTGGCGCCCAGCCGCTGTTCCAGCGTGCGGCGCAGATACTCAGCGTCCTGACCGGCAGGGCCGCCGGGCGTCGAGGGAGAACCGGCGCCCGCCAGCACCACACGGTTGAAGCCCGTTCCGCTCAGGCGATCCTCGTAATACATGGCGGTCTGGTGCACCATGTCCGCGAGGCCCGCCTCGCCGTCGGCCGCGCGGTTGCGAAAGAACACCAGCTGTTCCCCCCGGAGAATCGCCATGGTGGCATCCTCCTGGGTGACGTGCACGAGCAGCCAGTCCTCTGAGGGCGCCTGGGAGCTGGCCAGGACGGAATTGATGATGTTGAACGTCGCGAGATCAACGACACCGGCCTGAGCGCCCGCTCCTTCGCACACGGCTTCGTATTCGCGGATGATGTCTCTGCGCGCCATGACGACCACGAACTCGGTGGCGCCGTCCGACGCTTTCTGCCCGGGTATGTAGCTGATCTGCGCGTCCTCTACACGGAACGGTGCGGCTTTACGCACCTGCCAGCGGATCAACTCCTCGAGATCGTGCGCGCGCTCAGGCACTTTCTCGAATCGAAGCAGCGACACTTTGGCGACGCCATCGGGAATCGCCAGCGCCACCCGTCTGGGCCGCGTGCCCATCCGCTCGAAAGCCAGGCGCAGGGCCGCGCTCACGATGTGCGGATCGGCGATGTTCGTGGCGTTGAGCGACGGGATCACCGCTCCGGGTGCAAGGGGCTCCATGGCGTGAGCGGTCACCGCTAGGCCGGCGCCGCGCGCGGCAACGGACGCCGCGGAGACCCTGTGCCTCGCAATTTCCACGGCGACGCTCGCCGGCGTTGGAGCCAGAAAGGAGTTATTCAACGAAGGTCACCTTGTTGATTTCGCGGAGCGTCGTCGAGCCCTGGAGCACCTTCTCCACCGCCGAATCCCGCAGGAATCGCATGCCTTCTTCCTGGGCCTTTTTCTTGATTTCCGACGACGGCCGGCGCTCCAGAATCATCTCACGGATCGAATCCGACAAATCGAGCAGCTCGCAGATGGCCATGCGCCCCTTGAAGCCGGTGCCGCCGCACTCGATGCAGCCGGCCCCTTCGTAGAACGTGTGCGTGTCGGCGAGGTGTTGATCCATCGCGGATTCTTCCATCTGCTCGCGGCTGACCTTGACCGGACGCTTGCAGTGGACGCAGATGATGCGCACGAGCCGCTGGGCCAGCACGCAGTTGAGCGCCGACACAAACTGGTACGGCTCGACGCCCATGTTGAGGAATCGGCCGAGCACGTCGATGACGTTATTGGCGTGGACGGTCGTGAAGACGAGGTGGCCCGTCAACGCCGACTGGATCGCGATCTGCGCCGTCTCCGGATCGCGGATCTCACCCACCATGATCTTGTCGGGGTCATGCCGGAGGATCGAGCGAAGGCCGCGCGCGAACGTGAGCCCTTTCTTTTCGTTGATCGGAATCTGCGTGATGCCGCTGAGCTGATATTCGACCGGATCCTCGATCGTAATGATCTTGTCCTCGATGGTTCTGATCTCGGACAGCGCGGCGTACAGCGTGGTGGTCTTGCCGCTGCCGGTCGGGCCTGTCACGAGCACCATCCCGTACGGCTCGGCAATGTATTTCCGGAACCGTTTCAGCTCCGATTCCGGGAACCCGAGAATATCCAGCCGCAGCTCGCGGAACTGTTCGCTGATCGACTCCTTGTCGAGGATGCGGATGACCGCGTCTTCGCCGTGCACGCTGGGCATGATGGAGACGCGGAAGTCGATCGTCTTGCCAGGCACCTTGAGCTTGAAGCGCCCGTCCTGCGGGACGCGCTTTTCGGCGATGTCCAGCTCGGCCATGACCTTGATGCGGGAAATGATCGGGCTGTGAAACTGCTTGGCGATCGGCCGCATCGCCGACTGGAGCACGCCGTCGATTCGATACTTCACGTGAACGGCGTCGTCGCCCGTCTCGATGTGAATATCGCTGGCTCGCCGCTGGATGGCCGTATAGATCGTCGAATCGACGAGCTTGATGACCGGGCTGATGTCGCTGGTCAGGCGCTCGACCGTCAGGTTCTCGTCGAGGTTGTCGTCGTCTTTGAGCAGCTGGATTTGAAAACCCTCGGTCGCCTCTTCGAGGACGCGCTGGGAGCTTTCGCTCTTCTTCAGAATGGATTCGATGGCCGACCGCGCGCCGACGGTGACGGTGATCGGCGTGCCGAGGAGCTGGGATATCTCGTCCAGCATCGGCAGCTCGGAGGGATCGGGCACGACAATGACCAGGGTCTTCCCCTGCCGTTTGAAGGGCACGAAGGAGTACCGGAGCATCAGGTCCGCCGGAATGGTCCGGAACAGCTCCTGATCGATCGGGAACTGATCCATGTCGACGAACTCGAGGCGGTAGCGCTTGGCCAGCCGCTGCGCAGCCTCGTACTCGGCGCGGCGCTCGTCGGCGGACACGGCAGTCTGGGGTTCGGCCATATTCAGTAGTTATCGGTAGCAGTTAGTGTCCGGCTTCAGCCGGACACTAACTCACGACGCTTGTCAGCTGGAACAGTGGCATGTAGAGCGCCAGCACCAGGATCGCGATGACCATCCCCATGACGACGAGGAGGGCCGGTTCGATGAGCGTCACGAACCGCCCGACCGAGGTCTCCACTTCTTCGTCGTAAAAATCCGCCAAGCTGCTGAGCATGTCCTGCAGCGAGCCGGTCGACTCCCCTACTTCGATCATCTTCAGCGCGACGTCCGGCACGACCGCCCGCGCCGTGAGTGAGGCCGCCAGCCCCTGGCCTTCACGCACGCACTGCGTGACGACATCAAGCTCGTCGGCCATATACCGATTGCTGACCGAGCGGGCGGTGACTTCGAGAGAGTTCACGAGCGGAATGCCGCCGCCGAGCAGCGTGGCCAGCGTACGGGCCATCTGCGCCGTCGTGAACTTGCGGACGGTCTCGCCGATGAACGGCACAGCCAGCACCACGCGATCGAACCGCGCGCGCTGCCCCGGCTGGCGAATCCACGCCGTGAAGGCGGCGCCCGCAATCGCCAACCCTGCCACGATGATCGGCAACTGGTTCTGCGCGATGCTCGAGACGGCGAGAATGACGCGCGTCGACAGCGGCAGCTCCGCGCCGAAACTGTCGTAAAAATCGGTAAACGCCGGCACGACCCGCAGCACGATGATGCCGACCAGCCCGACCGCCAGCGCGATCAGGATGACCGGATAAATCAGCGCCGACAGCGTCTTGCGCCTCACGCTGTCGACCACTTTTTCGTACACGACGTATCGGCGAAGAATTGCGTCGAGGTTGCCGCTTCGCTCGCCGGCAAGCAGCGACGCCGTGTAGACGCGCGGGAACAGGTCTCCGTGATCGCCAAAGGCGTCCGACAGCGCGATGCCGCCGCGCACCTTCTCGTACACATCGTCGAGCACCCCCCGGAAAACCGGGTTCGTCACCTGATGCCGCAACAGATCGATGGACTGCACCAGCGGCATGCCGGCCTTGAGGAGGGTCGCAAATTCCTGGTTGAAGATGAGAAACTCGTGCCGCGCGATCTTGCGGCGTTTGGGGATCAGACTTCCGCCGGTGAGGGCGGTTCGCTTTCGGAGCGAAAGGAGATGGAGACCCTGGTTTTCGAAATCGTGACGAAGGCGCGCCTCGCTTTCCGCCGCGTAGTTGCCCTCGACGATCTCGCCAGCAGCGGTCACCAGCCTACAGCGAAATTCCATGCTAAATGTCTGGAAAGTATAGCACTTCCAGTACGCAGTGTCCGGCTCGGCATTACGTGGTGTCCGGCTTTAGCCGGACCTATCGGTAGGCCAGCAGCCCGAGGATCTTGGCGACGTAGGCCTGGGTTTCCGCGTACGGCGGAATACCGCCGAACCGGCGCACGGCGCCTTCGCCGGCGTTATAGGCGGCCAGCGCGAGCGGGAGCTCGAACTCGTTTAAAAGCTTACTGAGGTACTTCGTGCCCGCGTCGATGTTGCTCTTCGGATCGTACGGATTGCGCGCCTGATACTGACGGGCAGTGGCCGGCATCAACTGCATCAGCCCCATGGCGCCCTTGGGCGAGCGCGCGCGCGCCTTGAAGCTCGATTCGACCTGAATCACCGCCTTGACAATGCGTGCATCCACGTCGTGCTTCTCGGAGGCGCGTTCGATGATGGCATCGTAGGATGTCCTGTCGGCCATCCCGGGGCCGGTGGCGGTCGGGAGCGCGGTCTCGCTGGACGCGGCCACGGTTTCCTCGGGGTGCGGCACCTCATCGGGCGCGATCTTCGCCACGAGCGACCGATCGAAGGTCATCTCTCCGCCGCCGCGCAGCCTGACGATCACGCGGTCGCCTTCATAGCGGTGGCTCGCGACCGACATCGACCGCGCTGTCGAGAAGACGATGAGCTCCGCTGACGCGGGCGCGGCGATCGCCAGGACAATGAGCGCAAGGAAGCATCTCATGGTCAGCTGACCGGCTGCACGTAGGCGTGGAACACGCGGACGCCGAGCTCGCGGGGATCCCGATTGGCTCCGTTGGTGATCACGGCTGGCACGTAGGACTTATCGACCGAAATCTTCAGATCCACCACATCCGCCGTCCCCAACTGGGCTGCCGTGATGACGGGCTTGCGGATCAGCTCTTTCTTGGCCTCCATCACGAAGGAGTCGATCAGCTGACCGCCGAGCGTGACCGTGACCTGTTGCGGCTCCGGAAGCGCGCTCGGCTGATCGAGGTGGAGATACAGCATCACGTCCTTTTTCGGATTTCTCATCGACAGCATGGCTTCTTTCTTCGTCCATTGCCACTCGACCGCCGCGTTGTCCGGCGGGGTCTCCGCGGGATGCCAGCCTTCCTTGAACATGACGAAGATACCCTCGGTGCGCTTCAAGAGCTCGAGCTGTCCGACCACATAGGAACGCTGCCCGTGATTCGTGCCGCCCAGCGGGAGGCGCGAGTCCGAGGCATTCGAATAGAGGCCCATCAGCACGGTTGTGGTGCCCACATGCGGCACGATCGGCACGAACATGGTCCTCGTGTATTCGATCGTCTGTCCCGGCTTCCACTGCGAGGTCGGCACCGGCAGATCGTGATCGTCGGTCCAGAGCCGTTCCTTGTCGGCGTCGAGGAAGTGCACGAACACGCGGAAGTCCTCGCCAATCTTCGGCGCGCCCGGCGCCACGACGAATTTGTAGGTCACTTCGACCGGGCTGCCCAGAGGCACGCGCGTCTGTTTGACCGCAAACGACGGTGTGGCCACGGGCGGCGGCTCCGGCTCCTCGCGCCGGCACCCGGTGGCGCCGGGCACGGTCAGGACCAGAAGGGCCAGACAGGCCATTCCACGGAAAGATTTGTACATCTTCAAAAGTTGTCGTTGTGTCGTTAAACCCGAGAGGAATCAACATTATAACCCGGTTGCCGCCCTATGCCTAATCTGGTAGAGTCCGGGACACATGTCCCAGGAAGCGCTTGGAATGGTCGAAACCAAAGGGCTCATCGGATCGATTGAAGCGGCGGACGCCATGGTCAAGGCCGCCAACGTCGTTTTGGTGGGTAAGGAGTACATCGGCGCCGGGTACGTCACCGTCATGGTGCGCGGCGATGTGGGGGCCGTCAAAGCCGCGACCGATGCCGGCGCCGCTGCAGCCCGCCGAGTCGGAGAGCTCGTGTCGGTTCACGTGATTCCGCGGCCGCACAGCGAAGTCGAAAAAATTCTGCCCAAGACCTAGCACGCGCGGGACATGGCGAGTCCTCAACCCGTCCCACCCTCAAAAACGTCCGATCGCGATCTGGCTTCGATGGCCGAAGCGCGTGCGCTCGCCCGATGCGCCAGGCAGGCGCAGGCGGCAATCGCAGAGCTTTCACAGGAGCGCATCGACGCCATCGTCGATGCGATGGCCGCGGCGATTACGCCGCACTGCGAAGCGCTCGCGAGGCTCGCGGTCGAAGAGACCGGCTACGGCGTGGTCGCAGACAAAATTCAGAAAAATCTGTTCTCGGCCGATCGCGTCTACCGCTTCATCCGCCCGATGAAGACGGTCGGCGTGCTGCAGCGGCTCGAGGATAGAAAGGTGATCGAGATTGCCGAACCGTTCGGGGTGGTGGCGGCCATTGTCCCGTCCACCAATCCCACGTCGACCGCGATTTACAAAGTCCTGATCGCGCTCAAAGCGCGCTGCGCCATCGTCATCAGCCCGCATCCGTCGGCGGTGCGCTGCATCACGCGGGTCGCCGAGATCATGAATGAGGCGGCTCGCGGCGCTGGAGCGCCCGACGGCAGCATCAACTGGATGACGACCGTCACGCTCGAAGGGACCCAGGAGCTGATGAAGAGCCGCGACGTCGCGGTGATTCTGGCGACGGGCGGCATGGGGCTCGTCCGCGCGGCGTACAGCTCGGGAAAGCCGGCGTATGGCGTCGGTCCGGGCAACGCGCCGTGTTACGTCGAGGCGTCGGCGGATACGAAGAAGGCGGCCTCCGACATCATCATCGGAAAGACGTTCGACAACGGCCTGCTCTGCTCATCGCCGAATTCGGTCGTCGTCGACGCGGGGATCGCCGAAGAGGTGAAGCGGGAGTTCGTCAACCGGGGCGCGTACTTCCTGAACTCCGCGGAGATCGACGCCGTCGCCAAGGTTGTGATCGGTCCACAGCGCCTGCCGAATCCGGCGATCGTCGGGAGACCCGCGATATTCATTGCGGAGAAGGCGGGTCTCAGCGTGCCGGCCGCGACGCGCGTGCTGGTTGCACCGCTCGCGGGCGTCGGGCGGGACTATCCGCTGTCGATCGAGAAGCTGTGCCCTGTGCTCTCCTGGTATGTCGTGCAGGACTGGCGCGAGGGCTGCGAGCGCTGCAAGGAGATACTGCGTTACGGCGGCATGGGCCACACGATGTCCATTCACTCGCGGAACGATCAGATCATTCTCGAGTTCGGCCTCAAAAAGCCGGCGTTCCGCATCGTCGTCAACACGCCGACGACGCACGGCTCGGTCGGCATGACCACCGGGTTGGATCCGGCGATGACGCTGGGATGCGGCGGGTGGGGCGGAAATATCACCTCCGACAACATCTCGCCGACCGATGCTGACGATGCCCGAGCGCCTGGTGCAGGAACTGCTGGCCGGCGCCTGAGCGCAAGGCCACGCGGGGATTCACTTCGGGTGCCGGTGCGGACC
>JANNJO010000359.1:0-21484 GCA_031395755.1 Acidobacteriota bacterium | reverse complement strand
CGGAGATCCAGACATGTGGACCGGCGTCTTTGGGCGCACATCGGTTCTCTCGCGTTACCTTCCGCGCCTGGCCGTGGTTCGGCGAAACCTGGTGTCGTCCGCTCTCGCGAGCTCCGCTCACCTCAGCCACCGCGTCGACTGGGTGTCAGGTGCGTGCATGCTGATTCGTCGAGATGGACTCGCAAGCGTCGACGGATTCGACGAGGGCTATTTCCTCTACTGGGAAGACGCCGATTTGTGCCGCCGCTTGCGGAACGCTGGATGGGAGACCCGCTATATGACGGGCGCGGCTGCCGTGCACGACGTCGGGCAGTCAAGCAGGAATGCGCGCCGGCTGGCGAATCGCGAGTTTCATCGCAGCGCCTACAGGTACTATGCCACGCACGTTGTTCCACAGTGGTGGCATCCCGGACGCATCGTGGGATGGATGGTTCTGATGCTGCGCTCGCGGCTCAAATCGCTTGTAAGATGACCTGGGCGTTCAGTCGATGAGACTCGCGTGGTTCACGCCGCTGCCGCCAGTGCGATCGGGTATCGCGCAGTACAGCCGCGAGCTGTTGAGCGGACTCTCGCGTTCGTGCGACATCGATGTGTTCGAATCGTTCAACGCTCACGACTTCGTCTGGAAGCACCGGCAGGCGCCCTACGAGTTCATCGTCTATCAGCTTGGCAACGCCCCTTGCCACGACTACATGTGGGCGTACCTGGTTCGCTATCCGGGACTCGTCGTTCTTCACGATGGCCAGCTGCATCACGCGCGCGGACGGATGCTGCTGCAGCAGTGGCACCGGCGGCAGGACGAGTACCGCAGCGAGTTCTGGTTCAACCATCCGGATGCGAATGCCGATCTCGCGGAGCTGGGGGCGGAGGGCCTGTTGGGGTCGCTGACCTATCTTTGGCCGATGCTCCGCACGGTTGTGGAGTCGAGCCGGCGAGTTCTTGTGCACAATCACTGGCTCGCCGGGCAAATACGCGAGGCGCATCCTGGCACCGCGGTGGACGTCGTCGAAATGGGCGTACCTGAGAGCGCCCCGCGCACAGGCGCGCGCCAGGAGATTCGCTCACGCCACGGCATTGCTGAAGATGCCATTGTGTTTACGGCGTTAGGCAAAGTCACACCGGAGAAGCGCATCCGCGAAGCGCTTCGCGCGCTGGCGTCGATCGCCGGGTCTGTGCCGCATGCCCGCCTGCTTCTGGCAGGCGAGACCGTCGAGTACTACGATCTGCGCGCGGAAGCGCAGGCGCTTGGACTCGCCGGGAAAGTCACGTTTGCCGGATACCTCCCCGACGAAGAAATCGACGACTACCTGGACGCGTCGGATGTGTGCCTGTGCATGCGCTGGCCGACATCGCGGGAGACGTCGGCGTCGTGGCTGCGATGTCTTGCCGCCGGGAAGCCGACCATTTCGACCGATCTTGTGCACACGGTTGATGTTCCAACGCTGGACCCGAGAACTTGGACGGTGTTGGAGGCGCGGCTGAAGCCTCGCCCTCCTGATGAAGAACCCACCGGCCCCGTGGGCGTGAGCATCGATATCCTCGACGAGGATCATTCGTTGAAACTGGCCATGCGTCGTCTCGCGACGGACGCTGGACTGCGGTCGATGCTCGGCAGCAACGCGCGTAAGTCATGGAGCCGGCGATTTCGCCTGGAGCAGATGGTATCCGGCTATCGCCACACGATCGACCTGGCGCTCGCGTGTCCAGCGCCTGACCCGTTGAGCCGCGGGCATCTGCCGAAGCATCTGCTCGCAGATGGAACCGAACATGCCGAGCGGCTGCTGCGCGAGGCAGGGCTGTCTGACGTGCTGCGGAGCGATCTTTGGATGGGACATACAGAGTGAGCTCTAGAACGGCGCTGGCGATCGTGCTTGCCGTCGGAGCGGCGCTTCGCTTCTGGAACATCGGCGCGGGGCTGCCGTATCGAGTCGGCGCGGACGAAGCGGTCATTGCCGAGCGCGCCATTCACATGATGCGTACCGGGGATTTCAATCCGCGGTTTTACGACTACCCGGGTCAATGTGCCTCGGATGACCATGCGCACGCCGGAAGATTACATGTCAAAGGGAACGACCTTCGTCGTCGCGTCTTCCGACGCCTTCGGTCCGGTCATGGAGCGACCCTCAGAGCACGCCGCGGAATACGAGGCGTACCAGCGCGTCTTCAATCAGACAGGTCACTGTCTGCCTGTCATTCAGCCGACAGCGCGCATCTCGGGTCCGCAGATAATCATCTGCCGGCTCGACTCGCCGATTCAATGAAAGGATCGTTCCGTTCACATGCCCAACGAGAAAGGTAGCGCGGAAGAGATCGCGCGTCTGGCGCGCGAACGCGACAAGGCCGATCGCCTGTACAACGAGGCGCTCAGCAAGCTCGACGCCGCTATTCAGAAGCCGCGCGATCTGCCGCATCCGCCACCGACCTACGACGAGTTCCAGGTGACGCCGCTGAATGAACGGTGGGAGCTCCTTTCGCTCAAGCCCGATGAGGGCAGCGGATGGCTGAGACGGCTGCGCACGCACGCCTGGGCGATGGTGGCGCCGCTGTTCGAGCGGCAGCAGGCGTTCAACTCTGCGCTGGTGGATCACGTCAATCGCAACGTCGCGATGCACCGGGAAACGACGCGTGCGATGGAAACGACCCTGGCGATGCTTCGCGAGGATCAGAAGCGGTTCAGCGAGTACCAGACCTTGCTCATCTTGTACGCCCAGCAGATCACGCCGTACGTCGACACGAAAGACCGGCACGTGGGCGGGCTGATGCACGGACTGGCCGGCGGCCTCAGCGGCCTCAGCGACGAGCTGCAGAAACGGTGGGAGTCAATGGTGGCGCGCGAGCAGCGCTACGACTCGCAGGTCAGCGACGTCCGGACGACGCTCAGCGTCATGCAGCGGGCCGTTCAGACGCTGAAGCGCGAGCTGGAGAAGCAAGGTGCGATGGGTGCGTCAGGTGCGACGGGCTTGTCCGCCGAAGCGCGCAGCGCGAAGGCGGATGCGACGGGTGCGACGCTGGACTCGTATAAGTACGTCGGCTTCGAGGACCAGTTTCGCGGTTCGCAGGACGACATCCGCGACCGTGTCTCGGCCTACGTGTCGCTGCTCGAGGGAGCCAGCGACGTGCTGGATGTCGGCTGCGGCCGTGGCGAGTTTCTCGAACTGCTGCGCGAGAAGGGCATTTCTGCGCGTGGCATCGATCTCAACGACGAGATGGCGGCGGTCTGCCGGGAGCGCGGCCTCGACGCCACGGCGGGAGATGCTCTCAGCTACCTGTTGGCGCAGCCCGACGGGTCGCTGGGCGGGCTCTTTGCCGCGCAGGTGGTCGAGCATCTGGAGCCGGAGTACCTGATGCGGTTCCTGGACGCCGCGTATCACAAGCTTCGTCCGGGCTCAAAGATTATTCTCGAAACCATCAACCCTGCCTGCTGGTACGCGTTCTTCTCCAGCTATCTCCGCGACATCACCCACGTGCGGCCGCTTCACCCTGACACGCTGCAGTATCTGGTCGGCGCGAGCGGCTTCCAGAAAGTGACCGTCCGTTACAGCGCCCCGTTTCCGGATGAATCGAAGCTGCAACCAGTCCCGGCACGAGAGCCTCAGGGAATGGAGACGGTCTTCAACGAGAATGTGCGGAAGCTGAACTCGCTTCTTTTCACGTATCTGGATTACGCGGCGATCGGCGAGCGGCTCTAGCGTGCGTGACATGTGGCGATACGTCCACGCCAGGACGGTCGTGCGGTTGCTGGCGCGCCTGAAAGGGCCGGTTCCGGATCACACCGCCGGGGTCCAACGCTTCCTGAAAGAGACGATCGGGCGCTGCGACAGTTTTTCTATCCTGCAGGTGGGCGCCTACGACGGCGTGTCCAACGATTCGGTCCACGAGATCCTTCAAGCCTACCAGCACGTGCGCGCCGTACTCCTCGAACCGCAGCCTGGTCCCTACGCCGCGCTCGAGAGGATGTGGGACGGCTCTTCGCGGGTCATCCCGCTCCGCGCGGCGTTGTCCGACGCCACAGGCGAGCGCCCCTTGTACGTCATCGCAGACGCCTACAAGCACACCCATCCGTTTCCCGATCAGGTATCGTCGTTTTCCCGGTCGAGGGTGGAGTTGGCGTGCAGCCGCTATTCCTGGAGGCCGTCACAAGACTTCATCACGTCCGTTCAGGTGCCGACGCTGGACTGGCATAGCCTGGTGCAGCGTTACGGACGCTTCGATTTCGTCGCCATCGATGCCGAGGGGTACGATGCCGAGATCCTTCAGCAAATCGACCTCGTGGAGACGCCGCCGGCGATCATCCTCTACGAGCATTCCCTGCTGCCTCGGCGCGTTCGCAGCCGCTGCGAGCAGCGCCTCAGATCGAACGGCTACACCGTGACGCGTGTCAACCGCAACGACACGCTCGCGACGCGATCGGGCTCACCCGGCTTCTGACTTCCTCTCGAACACGACGTGAAGGCGCGACGGATCTTCCCCGCCGAGCCGCGTCGGCCTCTTCCTTCCGATTTCGACGAAGCCTGCGTCGAGCATCAGCGCCTCCACCATCGTCTGGTCTGCGCCGAATTTCGGAAGCTCCTCGAAGTGCAGCTCAATGCAGACCACGCGGGCGTGAGCGAGACAACGACGCGCGCCTGTCAGCACCTGATGCTCCGCGCCTTCGACATCAATCTTGAGGATGTCCGGGGGAGGAGGCCGGCCTTCCACGAAACTGTCCAGCGCTTCGACCTTCACCTGGCTGCGTGAAGTCCTTAGCCGTCCGGGGCGAAGGCTGGCGCCGCTGCCGGTTCCCCACAGATCGGCGCTGGAGGACTCGCTTCCGATCGCCATGGAGAAGCACACGACATTGCGAGGGCCGTTGACCGCGATCATCTCCTTCAGCACCTTCAAGCTTCCGGGATTCGGCTCGAAGGCAACGACCTCACGCGCGTGTCGCGCCAGAAGCATGGACCACACGCCGTGGTAGGCGCCGATGTCGAAGACGATGTCGCCCGGTCGAATCTTCTCGACGAGCACGTCCATGACGTCGTCTTCGTTGAAGAACGGCGAGTAGGACGGATTGAACAGCAGCGACTTGAGATCTCCCATCGCCAGCGGGATGCGGAGCGGCGCGCCACGGACGGTTCTCGTCACCGCTCTCAATCCCGCCGCTCTCAAAAGATGCCGTGCCAGATTCGCGAGCATCTGACGAAGTGACATCGTGCCTAGCTCGCCTCCTCGTTCCGCACCAGGAGATATTCCATGTTCGTGACAAGGATGTCACGAATCAGAGGCAGCGACGGAATCCACTTCGCAAGCGATTGCGGCAGGCTGAGCGTGGCCATCCGGCTGACAGCGAGGTCCTCCCGTCGCGGTTTCAGCCCGGCTTCACGGATGTGGCTGCGCAGGTTTCGCACCGTTGCCCGGTAGAGAAGATCGTCGACCCTGTGTGTGTCTCGTTTCGGCGCGGTCACGAAGGACGAGCTCTGCGAATTCGCGTCGAGCCAGTGCGGCTTGTGTTTCCCCACCCAGCACGAAAAAGCAAAGGCCGCTCGTCGCCCGACGATCCATTGCAGCGGCAGAGGAAACAGCCTGAACCTCGGCAGATGGGATCCCGAAGGAGAGAGAAACGGGGCTGTGTTCAAGAGCATCACGCCGCCTGGCGCCAGCACACGCCTCGCCTCCCTCAAATACGCGAGGGGATCGCCAACGTGCTCGATGACGGAATGTGAGAGCACCAGATCGAACGAGCCATCTCTGAATGGCAGCGACGTGCCGTCGGCGTGGGCGAAGCTGATATTCGTCACGCCCTTTTCCGCCGCCAGCCGCATGCCGACATCGCGAAAACGATCGCCGGGTTCGATGCCGATGACCGTTCGCGCCTCCTCGGCAAACGACACGCACATCCCACCGCCGCCGCAGCCATCGTCCAGCACGCGATCGAACGTTCGGACGCCGGCCCGTTCGAGATAGGCCAGCACTTTGGCGCTTCGCCAGTATTCGAACACCGCATAGTGGTATTCGGACCGGAACCGCACGGACGCGTGCTCCTGTATGGCCCGATCGTTGACGATCCGCATGACTAGGGAATGCCCACGACGGGTTCCGGCGAACGGCGAAGACTCGCGAGGAGCTTCCTGATGTCGGTGAGCTCATGCGGACGCAGAAAACGCAGCAACAACAGCCCGGCCGGAAACAGCGTCAGCAGGCCAAGCCTGATCGCAATTGTGCGCCAGGTTGAGCCGGAGACGAGCATCATCATCGCTGTGTACGTGGCGGCACCCACGGCTACGACTTTGGCCAGGCGTCCAAGCTCATAGGGAATGCGGTACACCCGCTGCGCCAGGTAGATCATGAGCGCCGTCGTCAGGATCTGGCTGATGAGCAGGGCAAAGGCGGCCCCGTACATCCCGAAACGCGGTATCAACGCGAAGTACGCCGAGGTGCTGATGATCGCGCCGGCTGCCGTCACGGTCGGATACACGCTCGTCTTCTTCGCGATGTTGAGCGACGTCCCAGGAACGCTTCGGATCGTCTGAATGGCCATGGCCAGAGCGAGGATCGGCACGAGCGGCCCGACGTCGCGATACTCCGCCGGCAGCATGAGATCCATCAGCGGCGGCGCAAGGGCGCTCAGTGCCACGAGGAGGACCACAAGAACAGCGAATGCGTACGTGGCCATGCGCGAGAACAGCGGGCGAGCGTCCAGCCGCTGCATCGAATCGTAGGCAAAAGGCGTCCACGCAACGTCGAATGCGACCGGAAAGTACTTGATGAGGGCCGCGACCGAACCCGCGATCAAATACAACCCGACGTCGCGCAGCGGCATGTACATGCCGAGGATAAATCGATCGCCCATGCCCATGACGTGCGTCAGCACGCCGTTCGGCACGTAAGGAAACCCATATCGCAGCGCTTCGCGAAGCTGCGGCCTTGAAAATTGCAGGCTGATCATCGAACGGAGCATGCGGCTGAGCGCGATAAGCATCGCGACCGTCATGACGACGTCGGCCACGAGGATGCCGAAGACTCCGAGCCCGAGGAAGACGACGAACAGCAGCCTGAGGATGATCGTGCCGAACGACAGGCTGAAGTTGAGCGTGGCGAACAGGCGTGCCCGTTCCTGAACTCGAAGCAGCGTGAACGGCAGAAAGAGGAACGTCGAGAGAAACCCGTTGACGATCAGCAGCCGGTACGGCCATACGAATTCGAGCGAGTCGAAAAGCGCGCGACTGATCGGTCCGGCCAGGATCAGCAGGGTCGCTGCCAGGGCCCCATTGGCGAGCGCGATGAAGCCCGCGAGGGTGCCGGCGAGAGCCCTCCGCTGCTCGGCGTCGGGCTTCTCGTAGTACAACCGCAGAAACGCGGCGTCGAGACCCCAGCGGTTCACGATCTTCAGAAAGGCTTCGAAAACCAGCAGCAGTGCCAGGGCGCCGTATTCGCGCGGCGACAGCACGCGCGTGTAAATCGGCAGCAGGAGAAAGCTGACGGCGAGCACGAAGACGTCGGCGGTCCCGTAGGCGAAGAGCTGCCGGGAGATTCGCCTGACGTTGTTGAACATCGACGGTGATTATATAGTCGGCAATCTAGAGATGCGCGTGTGTATGGTCAGTCCCAATGTACCTCCGGAGCAATCGGCGAATGCGCTGCTTCCGTTCGTGCTCGGCGAAACGCTGGGCCCCTCAGGCGTCACCGCGTCGTATGTGTCGCAGCCTTCAACGGTGCCCGGCGGAGACGGCGGCGCCCGCCAGATCACCTATGTTCCACGCAGAGGGCGCGGCGTCGTGGGTCGATCGACGCTGGGCGCTGTCATCGCCGGCGCGCGCATGGTCCTCGCCGCGCAGAGCGCGATCCGGAACAGCGACCTCGTGCATTTTCATAGCAGCGGGTTCATCATCGAGGTGGGGCAGTGGCTGGCGCAGCGTTTCCACAAGCCGTATGTCGCGACCCTGTACGGCACAGACATCTCTGCGCACGAGCCCGGCCGTCATGCGCGGTACGGCAACGTGGTAAGACAGGCCGCGGTGCGCGTGTTCTACAGCCGGGGGCTGATGGAGCATGCCGCACGTCTCGGCCTGGCTCCTGAACCATCTCTGGTCATCTACGCGCCCGTGTCTGCCGATTTTCGTCCTGCGGATGCGCAGACGCGTGCCACGCTGCGCCGGGAGCTCGGCGCCGGTGATGAACCGGTGCTGTTCACCGTGAAGCGCCTCGATCCGGTCGCAGGTCACGACACGCTGTTGAGAGCGATGCCGGAGATTCTTCGGCGCCATCCCACGGCGACGCTTTGGCTCGCTGGCGACGGCGTGCTGCGGCAGGCGCTCGAGGCCACGTGCCGGGATCTTGGAATCCTGTCGCATGTCCGTTTTCTCGGCCGCCTGAAGAACGAGAGCCTCGCGAAGTACTACACGGCAGCCGATGTGTTTGTTCTGCCGTCGCAGGTGGAGTCGTGGGGCACCGTGATGCTGGAATCGATGGCGTGCGGCACGCCGGTCGTGACAACAGACACGGTCGGCGGCCTCGAAGTCAGCGAGAAGTTTCCAGAGGATGTCTCCGTGAGCCCGCGCGGAGATGCACGCCTGCTCGCGGAGGCGGTCTCTCTCGCTCTGGATCAACGGCGTCGTACGTCGCCGGAGACGCTGGAACACGTGCGACGGGACTTCAGCGTCGCCGCCTGTGCCTCGCAATATCTCGCAGTCTATCGCCAGGCGCTGGACACACATCGATGAACGGAGCGGCCATCGTGATGCACGTGCTCAGCATCAGTCATGGCATCGCCGCCGGCCTGGCATCCGTCGCCGTGTTTTACGTCGCGGGGCTGCTGTTGTCTCCCCGGCGCTGGGACTCCTCGATGGACGGGTCCGGTCCTGCATTCATCGGAGCGACGTGTTACGTGGTCCTCTGCTGGGTGGCGATAAGCTCTCGGAACATCCCGCTCATCTACGTCGTGCTGGTGTTCGTCGCAGGTCTTTGCATGATCGCCTCGGTGCGGCTGCGGTGGCTTCAATCCGCCCTGCGGGCACGAGCGCTCGACCGATCGGCGAGGCATTGGATTGGGTCGTTCTGCCTTTTCTACGGGCTGACATACGTATTGACGCTGCCTCCGGCACCCGACGCATATCTGCCGCTCGCGCCTGAGGGGAACCTCGATCTCGTGACATATGCACGATACGCGAGGCACGTGCTGGCTTTAGGAACGCCCAATGTGAATCTGGCGACGGTCGAATATCTACGCAGCCCGGCAACCACGTACCTGCTCGCGTGGCAGTCTCTGTTCTTCGGCCGCGATCCGCTGACCGCTGCCATGCCGACGCTGTTCGCGGCCGCCGCGCTGTTCGGTGCGATCACGGCAGGAATTGCGCGTTCGGTATTCGGGCTGTCCTACCGTGCCTCGATTGCCATTGCGTGCATCGCGATCAGCAGCGCGTCCTTTCGGTGGGTGACCGCGCACTACGCCCTTCCCACCGTTGTCGCGGCCACGGTCGTCTTGTCCCTGCTCGGTGCCTTGTGGGTCATCGTCTCACAACGCGCGGCAAATGGAGCACTCGTGGCCGGCGTTGCCGCAGCATGCGTCCTGCTGTCCTTTGTTGAACCACTTTCACTGTCCTGGGTGATCGGCACCGTGCGTGCGTCTGGCCGGCTGCTCGTGAATTCCAACCCGGCCGTGCTGATGGGGTGGCCGGGCCGGCTGACCCAGATTGGCGTCAGTGACGGCGCGTCGGCGGCCATTGCTGTTCTCCCCTTGATGTCGTTCGCATGGGCCGGGCTTGCGTATGGGCTCCTCCGCTCTGGAGCGTTGGATCGGATAGCACGTTCAGGCACGGATCGTCGTCTTTCGAAGGCCCTCCTGGCATACGCGGCGATCGCGTTGGTGGCAGGGAATGTCGCGGTCGACGCGGTCAGAGATCCTGGACCTGTACGCATCACCGCCGCCTGGCGAAATCTTGAAGACGTGAACCGCCAGCCATTTCGCGCGCTGACGCTGAAAATCGATGAGCCGGTAAACAGTTTGTCGACTGCACTGGCGCTGTACTTTCTCCACACGAAAAAAGCTCAGGTGATCGATTCCGAGGTCGAGGTGAGCGAGCTGCAATACGACGCCGTGTCCAGGCAGCAGCCCGTATTCATTCACCGCTTCGGCTGCCAGGGCGCAGGCCACAACGAAATCGTCGAGGTGAGAGGTATCGGCTGCCTCATTCTCTCACCGCCGAGCATGATGGTCGGCACGCCGTATCCGTTCAATCGCGTCTTTCTCTTCATGTCTTACGAGGGGATGACGGCGCGGGAGCCGGGCGGCAGGTGGAATACCCGCCCCACGCTTTCATTGAAACTCACCTCAGATCCGGGACGGGCGAGCCTCGACCAGGAAATGTACGTCAACTTTTTCGTGAATCCATTTCTGCCAGCCGGGGTGAAGCCGCAACGGCTGGTGTTCAGATGGGGCAAGGATCGGCGTGGTGAAACCTCGGTTGGGGAAGAGGTGTGGTTCAGCCTGCCGATCCGAACCGAGGACTGGACGGGAAACCGCCTCTGGACACTGCCCATCACCATCGATTTTCTCGATGGGCGCACTATTTTGTTCCACGAGCTTTCGTTGACCGAAACACCGCGCGGGACGCTCGTCACCCCAAGCCGCGAGACGAACCTCTAGACCACCACATCAGGCCTGAGCTCGCGTATCAGACGCGCTGGCGAGCGTTCTGAGAACAGCGTCACGTAATCCACCGATCGCAGCGCCGCCACCATCTCGGCCCGCTGTGGTCCCGTCAGCGGATCGCCGTTGATCCCGACAACGAGCAGCTCGCCCTGGGCGCGCGCGCTTTGCAGCGCTCGCAGGTGGTGGACGGCGAGCGGCTCGAACGATCCGCTTGTAAAGACGACCGTCGAGCCGTGGGCCCGCGCATCGGCGATCCGTAAAGCCAGCGCGCTTCGCGAAAGCACCTTCGAGCGCGCTTGAGAAGCTTCGCCGTCAACCATCCTGTTGAGGGCTTCGGGTTCAGCCACAGCTGTTCCCACCATTCCGACGACGATGCCGGCGGCCGCGTTGGCGACGCGGGCTGCGTCCACCAGCGGCATACCGGCCGAGGCGGCCATGGTCAACACCGCGGCGACCGTATCGCCGGCGCCGGTCACGTCGAACACTTCGTGGCGCTGCGTCGCCGGGATGTGCGTGCGTCGAATCGCGCGCTTGTCGACCTCGAAGAGATCCATGCCGCTCGCGCCTCGGGTCACGAGCAGCGCCTTGAATCGAAGCTGCCTCATGAGCAGCTCAGCGCGCTTCCTGATCGCCTCATCGCCGGTGCCGTAGTCACCCGCGGGCGACGCATCGGTCAGTTCCTTCTCATTCGGTGTGAGAAGGTCTGCCCCACGGTACTTGCTGAAATCGCGGCTCTTGGGATCGACGACAACAAGCGATGTCCGGCGGGTGCCGACGGTGGCGTCAAGCACGCGGTGACTCAAAACGCCTTTGTCATAGTCCGAACAGATGATTCCCGCGACCCGGCTTCTCACCCTCTTGACGGCAGCCACCAGCCGCCGCTCGTCGCGCCCGTCGATCGCACCTCGCGCCTCCCGATCGATGCGGAGCATATGCTGGCCCCTGGCCATCACTCGCGTCTTGAGCGTGGTCCCTCGAGTGCTCGACGCGATCACGCCGCGAGTGTCGATGCCGCTGGCTTTCAGCGCCCGTAACAGCCAACGGCCAGCCTCATCTGTTCCGATCAAGCCGACGAGATGGACGCGACAACCCAGCGCCGCGAGGTTCATGGCCGCATTTGCCGCACCGCCGGGTCTGTCCGCTTCGCGCTGCCATCGAAGCACCGGGACCGGCGCTTCGGGAGAAATGCGCTCGACATCGCCCCACACGTAGTGGTCGCACATGATGTCGCCGACGACCAGGATCGGGGCTTGCGGAGGCGAAAGTCTAGCCATGGGGCTTCGGCATTATCGCCCAGTCGCCGACCTGGACGCCGCGGCGGGATCGGGAATCGACATCCTCGAGGAATGCCGTCTGCCTGATCTGCAAATCGATCTGATGAAAACGCCGAGTACCGCCCTGTGGGGTATCGATGCGTTCCGAACGCCATTCCCCATCGGCAATTCTGATGCTCCGAGTCAGGCGCCCATCGACGAACACATCAACCTCCAGCGGCCTCTCGTGGCTGGCCCCCCACGCTCGCAAGGGCAGGGCGACGTGCGATCGATCCCCCTGAACGAAGAACCGCCCACGGGAGGAGACAAGCTGGTGCTCCGAGAACCCAAAGCGAACGCGCGAAAGGTCGAGCCGCTCCGCCTTCCTCTCCACCCTGGCCGGAATCGAGATGAGCAGGGCGATGAACATGACGGCGACCAGGCCGGTGGATCTCCGCTCAGGCTGTGCGGTTGACGCAAGCCCGACGACGGCGCCGAGCGCGATCCAAAAGGGATAAGCGATCTCCGGCACGAGCAACGGATGGCCGCCGAGCCAGGTCAGGATGAATGCGGCGAGACCCAATATCACAGGGGCGAAGACAGGGTATGACGGTTGCGTCGAGGGACGCCTGCGCCAGAAAGCGATCGTGAGCACTATGACGAAGGCCACCAGGCCAACGAGCCCGAGCTCGCCCGCAACCTGTGCGAAGTTGTTGTGAGCGTTCTCGCGCTGGTAAAAGACAATCAGCTCCGGCGCCGAAAAAGAGTTGGACCAGAGCGCGTACTGGCCGATTCCCACGCCGAAGAGGGGCTCTGACAGCAACATCCGCCACGTCGTACCAAGGAACAGCCAGCGGATGGTGATCGCACGTGACGCTGAGACCCCAAGAGATTCAAGCGGAACGAGCTGCCAGATCGCGGCCGATAGCACGACCAACGTCGCCGCCGTGATCGCAAGAGTGGTTCGAGCGCTGCAAAATCGTCTCAGTGTTGCTCCCGCGATCGAGAGGAAGGCAACAAGCAGGGCCGCAACCAGTGCCGTTCGCGAGCCTGTCATCCACAACGCGAAGCCAAGGATCAGTCCGGCAGCGGCCCATGCGAATCGTTTCGGCCGATTTGCGATCGCCAGTCCCAATGCGATGAACATCGCCATGACAAAGAGCGAGCCCGCCGCGTTGACGTCGCCGACATGAGCGCTCCAGCGCTGCCGCGTGAAGAAGCTCACAAATCTTTCCAGCGGCTCGCCGGTCGCGATTAACTCCTTCGCAAAAAACGCAAGGTTGAACACGGCTGCGCCAACGGCGCTGATCGCAACCATGGAGACGAGCTTCGAGGCCAACGCGCCCGCGACACGGCAATAGTGGGAGACACACACGAGCAGCGCGAGCCCCTCGAGGAGCAGCATGGCCTGGAAGATCCCCGCGTACCCTCGGAACGCTGTGAAATACGTGCGACTCAGGTGGGCCGCTGTATCCCACAGAAACGGCCCAGGATAGTCCAACTGAATCTGCGAAAACCACAACTGTTCGAGGCATGAGGCCGCCACGACAGCACCCAGTACGGCCGCCGCCGTCTGCATGCGGTCAGAGGGAAAAACGCGGAAGCTCCCGAGCGTCCAGCCGCGTATGAGGCCGCCGCTCAGGAATGCCAGCACCATCGCTTCGCCACCGCGCATATGCGACCCGAACAGGGGAACCCAGATCTGCGCAAGCGGAGCGAGCCCAGCCAACACCAGCAACGCGTTCTGCGGACGGAAGAACGCGAGTAGGGCGACGCCGAACAGCACAGTGGTCACGGGGAACGAGATCGCGTTGTTCCAGAAAACCGACTGGGTCAGCAACAGCACGACACCCGTAAACAGCGCGAGGGAGATGCGGATGAGCAGGCGTGTGGCCGCCTCTAGCCTGTTGAGCATGTTATACTTCGCGTCTGCCGCGGTCCTGCACATACTACTACCGCAATACGACTTTGAATGCCCGGACCAACTGAACCTCGAACGTCGGTACGGCGTTCTCCATGGGTCGTGCTGACGCTGCTGTTCGTGATTTCTCTGCCGGCGGTGACGTCGCGTCTTTACGCATCGGACGAAATCGAGTACTTCGCGTATTTGAGGTCGCTCTATTTCGATCAGGATCTGTCTTTCGACAATGAGTACCGGTACTTCTACGATCGGAATATCGCGCGGGCGCATTTCTTCAAAGAGACATTTCTGGACTTCGCGACGCCGACCGGCGTTCGCAGGAACTTTGCACCCATTGGTTCTGCGCTGCTCTGGGCGCCGTTTTACGCGATTGCGGATGCCGGAGCGCGCATGGCGCGCGCGTTCGGGTCCGGCGTTCCCGTAGACGGCTTTTCACGCCCTTACATCGCGGCTGTCGCGTACGGATCCGCGATCTACGGATTTCTCGCGGTGCTGCTGTCCGCCGCCGCGGCCCAGCGCCTTGTCGGTATCAGCGCGACGGCGATGGGCGCCATCTGGCTGGGCACACCGCTGCTGTTTTACATGTATGTCGCGCCAGGGTTCTCGCACGCCAATTCAGCATTCGTCGTGGCGGCGTTCGTTGTGACGTGGCTGCACGTGCGAGAGGCGTGGAGCGCCCGCGGTGTCATGGCACTCGGCGCACTCGCCGCACTCATGGGGATGGTCCGCGAGCAGGATGTGTTCATGGCGCTCGGCCCTGCGATCGATTTTGCGGCGACCATGGGTCGCGAATTCCGGAGCGGCCGTCGCCACCTGGGGGAGATACTGTGGAAGGCCGCACTTGGGATCGCGGCAACGGCCGTGTGCTTCCTGCCCCAGGCGTGTTCCTATCGCGCGTTGTATGGCCACTTCGCACCATCGCCTGACGTCCAGCAGAAGATGACGTGGACCGCTCCCAATGCCTGGCGGGTGCTCGTGTCGCCGGACAACGGCTGGTTCTTCTGGACGCCGATCGCCCTTCCTGCCCTGACGGGACTCGTCGCCTTCGCGCTTGGAGCCGGACGCGCGACGGCAGGCAGCGCACGTGTCCCGCATGACGATCGCCGCTGGATCGGTCTGGTGTGTCTCGTCATGGTGGCAACGCAGATTTATGTGTCCGGCAGCCTCGATACGTGGGCGGGCGCCGGGTCGTTCGGTCAACGCCGGCTGGTGGGATTGACCATATTTCTGGTCATCGGGCTCGCTGTTCTGTTGCAGCTCGTCCGCGAGCGATGGCCGCGCCTTATCCTGCTGACGTTCATCGCATTGTCTGTCTGGTGGAACCTGGGGCTGATCGCCCAGTTCGGGATGGGCTTGATGGATCGCCGCCGGGTGGAGCCGGCCCGCAACGCGTATCACAATTTCGTGACCATTCCGAGGGAGTTTCCCGCACTCGTCTACCGGTACGCGTTCGATCGTGAGTCCTTCTACCAGAATCGAACGCGCCCGCGACCTTGATATCCAGCAGGCTCCTTCAACTCGTCAAATGTCCGGACTGCCACGGGCCGCTGGACTTCGACGGGTCTGGCGGACGATGTCGAGACTGCGGTCGCGCCTTCGAAAGTTCGAGCCCGGATTATCTGATGCTTGCCCCCTCCAGCATGCATGGAGAGTCGACGAAGTTTCTTGAAGACAGCTTTCACGCCGGTGGGCGGGACGAGACGGTGGCGCCGCCGCTGCTGTCGGCGGCCGTGCGAAATGCCATGCTCCGTCAATACCTCGCTCCGGAGGCACGAGATGTCATCCTCGACCTGGGCTGTGGGAGCGGCCGGTTTTCAGTCTGGATGCTCGACTCCGGAGCGCACCTGATCGGAATCGACACCGGGACATTTTTTGCCGCCGAGGCCCGTGCCGCCGTCGATCTCGTCGTCGGCGAGCTTCGACAACTGCCCTTTGGCGAGGCCAGCGTCAACAAGGCGTACTCGATCGATGTGCTCGAGCACTTATCTGAGGATGGGGTCGATGCCATGCTCGGAGAGGTCGCACGCGTGCTCCAGCCCGGTGGATCGCTGTTTGTCTACACACACGTGATGCAGCTGTCCCCCTTTGCACCGGTGCTTGCGGCGATCAGCCGGCTCGCGCGTGCCGTGGAGCGGCGTGGCCTGTCGGACCTCACGATCGAACGCCTTCGACCAACGGATCATCTGAATCCGCTGCACAGCCGGGAGCATCTCGATCGCGTGGCGGCGAGATCGGGTTTCCGGGTAGCGCGGTTCCGCTATTACACCCCGATTTTGTCGCGCATCGCCGAAAGCATTCTGGTGCCCGTTGTGGCTCACGCGCTCGCGAGGAGAAGGAGTGGAGCAGCGTCGGTCGACAGTGGAGCCCTGCGGGAGGCCCGCCTCGACGCAAAGCAGCGTCTCGCCCGGCGCGGCGTCATGTTCCGTGCCCTGCAGCTGCTGACGTGGATCGTCATGCTCGATGTCAGGCTTCTCGGCCGCGTACGATCCGGTCCGTTCTTCGCGCTGCTGGTGAAGAAGTGACGGTCCGGCTGAAGCCGGACACTACGTACGGAAACTGGGACTGATGAGAATCTTGTACTCGGCCATCGACCAGTCCGTGCCGGCCGCTCACGGCGGGTCGGTGCACGTGATGGCGGTTGCCGAGGGGCTGGCCGATCTGGGGCACGACGTCCACGTCCTTGTCTCGCCTGGCGACCGAGGCGCGCTTCCGACAGGGAAGGCGACATGGTCGGCGCTGAGACCGCCGTTTGGCGACCGCCGGCTCCGCTTGTTCCGCGCGCGCGAGGTGCTCGCTCGCACCCGTGCCTTTGCACCGGACGTCGTCATCGAGCGCTACTACAACTTCGGCGGCGAAGGTCTTCTCGCTGCTCAACGCGTCGGTGCACTCGCCGTGCTCGAAGTCAATGCGCCGATTGCCGACCATCCCGGCTCGCTGAAGCGCGTCCTGGATCGCGGCCTGATCGTCGAGCCGCTGCGGCGCTGGCGCGACTGGCAGTGCCGGGCTGCTGACCTCATCGTGACGCCGAGCGCCAGAGTCATTCCCCCGCACGTCCCGGCGTGGAAGCTGCTCGTGACCGAGTGGGGCGCCGACACGACACGCTTTCACCCTGGTGCGGCGGGCTCCGTGCCCTTCTCGCACGCGGGCGGCGGCATCTTCGCGGTGTTCGCGGGAGCCTTTCGTCCCTGGCATGGGGCCGTTCACCTGGTTGACGCCATACGGCGCGTGCACGCTCGCGGGCTCACCGAGATAAAAGCCGTGTTCATCGGCGACGGCTCCGAGCTGGCGCGGGTGCGCCGCGCGGCTGCTGGTCTGGACGGGATTACACTGGTTGGTGCCGTGCCGCACTCTCACGTTCCGGCGATCCTTGCGGCGGCCGACATCGGGGTGGCGCCGTTCGACATGTCCGCCCACCCGTCGCTCGCGCACGAGTTTCACTGGTCGCCGCTCAAGATCTTCGAGTATATGGCCTCTGGATTACCCGTCATCGCACCCAGGATCGAGCGGCTCACTCACATCGTCGGCGATGGCCGGGAAGGCCTGCTCTACGATTCCGCAAACCCGGATGGCCTGGCCGAGGCGCTCATTCGCCTCGCGAACACGGACCTCCGGCGGCAGCTCGGGGCGGCCGCGCGTGCTCGCGCGGTTCAGTACTTCAGCTGGGACACGCACTGCCGGCAACTTGATGAAGCTATTCAAGCGGCTCGCCGCCGCATTCCATGCGCATTCTGATCGCGACGGATGCGTTTCCCCCGACCTCGGGCGGAAGCGGCTGGAGCACTTACGAGCTGGCGAGAGGGTTACGCGCGCGGGGGCACGAGATTCTGCTTCTGCAGCCGTACTCGGAACGAAGCCCGGTTCCGCCGGGTTATGACGGTTTTGCCGTCGAGGGGTTTCCCGCCTTCGCACCACCCGTTCCCTTCCTGCGCAACTACTTCCGCAACGAGCGCCTCTATCAGCGGCTTGGTGCGCACCTGGCAGAGGTCATCAAAAGAGAACAAATCGATCTCATTCATGCGCAGCATGTGTTGACCGGGCCACCCTCGGTGATGGCGGCAACGAGCGCAGGCATTCCTTCCGTCTGCACAGTGCGTGATTACTGGCCGTTGTGCTACTGGAATAATCTGCTTGATGATCCGGAACGCGGATCCGTGTGTCCGGGCTGTTCCGCGTCGGCGATGACTCGCTGTTTGCGGCCGCGGGCGGCCGCTGCGTGGCCGCTCACCCTGCCGTTGATCCCTTACATGCGCGCGAACCTGAAGCACAAGCAGAGCAGCCTCGCACAGGCCGATGCCATCATCGCCGTGAGCCGCCAGATGTCCGCCACTCTGCGGGATCGCGAGCCCGAACTGGCACGATCGCGGATAGAAACCGTTCCGAACGGGGTCGACGTTGCCGGCGTTCGGGGCAGCGTCGAGGCGTCGACGAGGCCGCTGCCGCAGCCGTACGCGTTGTTCGTAGGGAAGCTGGCGGCCAACAAGGGCGCTTCCTCACTGGTAGACGTGGCGGAGCGTGCTCGACTGGACATGACGCTGGTGGTCATCGGAGAAGGCCCGGAACGAGCCGCCCTCGAGAGGGCCGCCGTTGCGGCGGGACGTGACGTCAGGGTGATGGGTTGGCTCGACAGGCGGGACGTGTTTCGATGGTTGCGTCACGCGACGTTGCTGATTTTTCCGTCTGTTTGGCCCGAGCCGCTTAGTCGCGTGCTAATTGAAGCCAGTGCGCTTTCGGTGCCGATCGCTGCGATGAACACCGGCGGCACAGCCGACATCGTGGTGGATGAGGACACGGGCCTCCTGTCATTGTCGGTCGCCGAGCTCGCGGCTGACGTCGCGCGGCTGGCCGGCGACGAATCTCTCCGCGTGCGCCTCGGCGAGGCCGCAGGCCGGCGCGCCCAATCCCGTTTTGATGTGTCGGTCGTGGTGACGCGGATGGAAGCGCTCTACGGAGAGCTGGTCGCGTGACGCCGCGCGTGCGGGTTCTCTACGACGGCAACTGTGCCTTCTGCCGACGCTCGGCCCGCGTACTGCGACAGCTGGACATCCTGAACGGACTCGAATGGGTGGACTTCCGCCGCACCAACGTCGATGTCGATCTCGAACGGCTGGAACACGAAATGGCCGCGATCGCCAGGGCCCGTGTGTATTTCGGGTTCTCGGCATACCGCGCAATATCCTGGAGGCTGCCGATTTTCTGGCCACTGCTGCCGTTTCTGTATGTGCCCGGCGTGCGCGTTCTTGGTGACGCCATCTACAAAAGAATTGCCCGGCGCCGCCACCGCATCTGCCGAATTGATCTGCGACGGTCGACAGCACCGAAGGCCAAATGAAGTGGCGCGAAGGGCAGAGCATCCGGGTTGCCGTTCTGGCGCGGTCGGTATACCCGATCCATCGATACGGAGGCCTCGAGCAGCACGTGTACGATCTCGTCCGGTGCCTGCTCGCGCGTGATGTGCGCATCAGGTTGATCGCGCCGCCCGCCTCCGCACGTCGCCCGGTCGACGCGCGAGCCGACGCGGTCTTTCGACATCCGCAGCTCACGCTCACGCCCGTGCCATATAAGACCTTTCCATTCGCCAATCGCCGAGGCACCACGATTCTGGATCGCAGCACGGCGTATCCGTTGTTCGGCCTGAGGGCGGGACGCGTGGCGGCGCGATTGGTGACCGAGGGAGAAGTCGATATCGTCCACGGACTGGGGGCGAGCGTGCTGGGCTACGCGCTGGCGGACTGCGACGCTGCGCGAGTGCCGCTCGTGTTCAATCCTCAAGGCCTCGAAGAGTTTGGCGCCACCGATCCCTCGCGTGCTCCATTGAAGCGTGCCGCGTACTTGCCGCTCCGCATCGCCGTCCGGCGATGTGCCAGAGCCGCCGATCGAGTCATCGCCACCGATCGAGCGCTGGTGAGCTCCGTCATCACCCACCTCCGGGTCCGCCCGGACCTCGTTCGCGTCATTCCGAATGCCATTGAGGTGGCCGAGTGCGATCGGCCCGACACCCCTGCACGAGCGCAGGCGCTGCGTGAACAGATTGGGCTGAAGCCGAACGATCTTCTGCTCGTCAGCGTCAGCAGGCTCGAGGCGAACAAGGGCTACGGGGTTCTCATTCGCGCGCTCGCCGCGCTCGCCCACGAGAAGGCACTGCCGGAACGATGGCGCTGGGTCCTCGTGGGTGAAGGGCCGCTGCGCGCCGAGCTGCAGGATCAGATTTCATCGGCCGGGCTGGCTGGGCGCGCGATCGTGCGCGGTCGGGTCGACAGCGCCGAACTTCACGCGTGGTACGACGCTGCCACGCTGTTCGTACACCCAACGCTGTATGAGGGCAGCTCCATCGTGACGCTCGAAGCGATGGCTCATCGCCGCGCCGTCGTCGCGAGTCGCGCCGGCGGATTGCCAGACAAAGTGATTCCTGGAGTCAACGGCTGGCTGGTGCCGCCGGGAGACGTAGAAGCCCTGGCCGCGGCGATCCGCGAAGCCCTAACGGATCGAGCACGCCTCGAGACGATGGGTGCTGCGAGCCGCGCGCTTGTCGAGAAGGAGTTTTCCTGGAGCGGAGCAGCCGATCGGTTGATCGAGGTCTACAGGGAACTCCTCACGGAGCACGGTTCGTTGTAGGCTTCCTCCGTGTTTCGAGCACTGCGCGATTCGATCTGGCCCCGTATTCCCACGCTGAAGATCCGCTCGGTCAACCGGTTGACTCTCGACCGTGAGCTCCGGCGGCAGTTTCTCCGGCTGCAGTCCGGAATCGTGCTGGATGTCGGCGCCAAGGCGGCGCCATATCGATCGTACGTTCCCGCTCGCGGTTACATGCGGCTCGACATCGATCCTGCGAAGAAGCCGGACATCTGCTGCGATCTCCATGAGCTGGAATGGAAAGGCGATCCGTTCGACACCGTCCTCGCGATCGAAATTCTCGAGCATCTGTACGATCCGCAGCGTGCGATCGATCGCATCCATGCGGTGCTGAAGACGGGAGGCGTCTGCATTCTCTCCACGCGGTTCCTGTACAGGTACCATCCGGACCCGCAGGATCACTATCGCTTCACGTGGGATTCGCTTCGCTACCTGTTCAGGAACTTCCGTCACGTCGAAGTGCATCACCACGGCAACCGCGCGCAGGTGATCTGGGAGATCATCAACGCGGGGGGCAGGAGCCGCGTCGTGTTGAACCTGCTCAATCCGCTCATCGCGCAGTTCAGCTCGAGCCGGACGAGGTTTCCGCTCGGCTTCGTCGTCTACGCAGAAAAGTGAGCCAATCGGAGGCGCGGTCCCCGCGACACGTGCTGGAGTGCGAGCTGACGCCGGAAGTGCCGGACGCGGCTGTGCGCGCGGCAATGGCGGCGTTCTATAAGACGAGCGACGGATACGCCCGGCAGCAGGGTTCGCACGGCGCGACGTACTTCACAAGACTGCTGTCGGTCATGGAGGCCGTGCTGGTGGAGCCGAACCTCGACATCCTTGAAATAGGAGCTGGCGCCGCGGGCGCGATGCACACGTTCCTGAGCAGACGGAAGGGCGCGAACGCCATTGCTCTGGAATTGTCGCCGACATCGCTCCAGGCCGCCAGGGAGGGCGGTGCGCCGGCGCTGCGCGCGGTCGCCGGGAGCGCGCTCCAGCTTCCGTTTCGCGATGGCTCGATCGATGCCGTGGTCGCGTTCGAGGTGATCGAGCACCTCCCTGATGTCG
>JANNJO010000348.1:0-5650 GCA_031395755.1 Acidobacteriota bacterium | reverse complement strand
GGCGCACAACCTGCGGTTCGGGTTCCAGGCGCAGTACCGCAAGTTCTACCAGTCGACGCCGGTCGGACCGCGCGGCGGGTTCACGTTCAACGGGAGGGCCACGGGCCAGGTGAACAGCGGCCCGCATGCGGTCGCCGACTTTCTGCTCGGGTACTGTTCGACCTGCACCGGCCAGTTCGGCACCGCCGATTCGAACTACGTTTCGCCCACGCTCGCGCCGTTCTTTGACGATGTGTGGCAGGTTAACAGCAGGCTCACGCTGCAGACGGGAATTCGCTGGGAGTATCTCGCGCCCTGGCGCGAGGTCAACGGCATCGAGGCCTCCTTCGATCCGAAAAGCGGGAAGATCGGATACCACAAAGTGCCCGCCAATCTGCCGCCCGCGCTGCTGCCGCTGGTCATCAGGGAGGACAACTTCTATCCCGCCGGAATCGTCAAGAAGGACCTGAACAACTGGGGGCCGCGCCTCGGGGTGGTCTACTCGCTGAATGACCGCACCGTGCTCCGCACCGGGTTCGGCATCTACTACGACAATCTCAATCTGAATGAACTGCAGTTCACGCGGCTCGTCCCGCCGTTCGCGGGCGGCTACGACCTCTCGCCGACTGGCAGTCAGCTCGTGAACGTCATGGACATGTTCCCGGACCTCAATACGATCTCCGTCTTCCCTGCGCCCTTTTCGATGAATCCGGACAACGTGACGGCGTTCACGAGGCAGTGGAACGTCAACGCGCAGCGCACCTTTGGCCGCGATTACGTGTTTGAGGTGGCGTATACGGCGAGCCAGACCCGCAACGAGCACAAGCGGTTCCAGTTAAATCAACCCCGCGAGGGCACCGCGCCGCTTGCTGAGCGGCTGCCGTATCCGGCATTCGCGCCGCGAATCCTGACGTCGGACGACACGGGGCACGGCGAGTTCAAAGGACTCTCGTTCAGAATCGATAAACGCTACGCGCGCGGGTTGTTCTTCACCGGCAGCTATCAGATTTCCGACAACAAGGACAACGGCTCGGGCGAGCAGGAACCCAACGACACCGCATTGGCCTGGGACCACGAAGCCGATTGGAGCTATTCGCGGTATCACCAGCGGCATCGCGGCTCGGTGAGCTTTGGCTACGAGCTGCCGTTTGGCGAGGGGCAGCGCTGGCTGTCAGGCAGCGGACCGCTCGCGTACGCCCTCGGCAACTGGCAGCTCTCCGGTGTCATCAGGGCGCAGAGCGGTGTGCCGTTCACGGTCTCGGTGAACGCGCTGCAGAGTCTCGGTAGCTTCCTACCGAGCCGCGCCAACTTTGCCGCCGGTCGCGAGGAGGATAAGGGCCAGCTCGATAACGCGACGCCGAATCGCTGGTTCGATCCGACGGCCTACACTGTGCCGGCGGCCGGTTTCCAGGGCCGGGCGGGACGGAACACTCTTATTGGCCCGGCCTTCCGCCGCGTCGATCTCTCGATCACGAAGCGGTTTCCGGCCGGCGCGACCCGCTTCGACTTTCGTGGCGAGATCTACAACCTGCTGAACACAACGAATTTCGGGAACCCCGCGTCGAATATCTCGACCACCAACGTCGGCGTCATCAGCTCGGCAGCCGACGCGCGGAGCGTACAGTTGAGCGTTCGAGTGAGCTGGTAGAGGGCCACTCCAGCGACTCGGGGATGTCGGACGCACCGTGCGCGACGACCCAGTACTCCACGTCGAGGTGGGTGCGTGCAGGGATCCATCGGTACGTGGGCACATCGAACAGCCGGCCACGATCGATCGTCTGGCGTCGCGATTCCGGCATCGGAGAGACGCCGAACTCCATCCCGCGCGTCAGCGTGCGCCCATTCCACGGAGTGCCGGTGCGGCTGTGGTTTTCCTCCCAGATCCCCATCCACGGAAAATCGGCGCGCCGCCACACATACCCGAAGGCCAGACCGAACGCCGGCGTGAACGCCACGAAATAGGCGTGCTCGCGGCGCGGATCCATCAGATGCGCCGTGTACGCGCTCGATGAGGGTGCGTCGGTGCACAGCCGCAGGTCGGCGAAGCCTCCGTCGGACCGCGGTGCCATCGGCCAGCCGAATACAGCCCCCGGCTCCAGGTAATCGGCCGGCCCGAACGCGGTCTCAAACACTTTCGATTGCGTGGCCGACGCGCGAAACTGCGTGGCGCCCTTCTGCAGGAACGGAGGACCGAGCGTCACATGTTGCGTCCAGCCGACAGGCCGATCGCAACCGCCCAGGTTTTCGACGCTCTCGCGGACTCGAACAGCGCGATCGTACAGTTCGATGTGACGTGTCACCTGCAACTGCGCGCCGGCAAGGACTCCCCTCATCGTCAACTCGGTCGCGCGGCCGTCGATCTCGTACTGGGTCACGGATGCTTCTCCGTGCGCCGGCAGCCCCGCGGCAGCTTCTTCCGGCGAGGGACCACCGAAGATGTCCAGGCACAGGTTGTGACCCATGATGCCCGCGAGGAGGCAAGCGTCAGAGCCGCCGCCGTATTCCGGATGCCGGGCGGGGTCGTAGGCAGACGGCTCGATCGAAGGCCACGGCGGCAACCAGAGCGGGCTCAGCCCGGTCCTCTTGTCGAACAACTCTGCGATGTGCCCGCCCTGTTCGAGCACGGTTACGCGCAGATCACCGTTTTCAATGGTTGCCGCGCGCCGGTTCCTGAACATGGTCGGCCACTGGCACGGATTATATCCATGCGTGAAGGAGACCCTGTGCCAAACGTGTCGCGCGCTCTGTTTATTTCGACTCGGTCGTGCATGGTCAACGTTTCATCCCTTGCGGGATGCCCGTGCGCGCGACGCCGGCAGTATCTCGAATCCCATCTGTCGAAAGTGACGATCCGTCGTGATCGCGTGCGTCAGTCGAACCTCGTGCATGATCACGAAGCTCGTGCAATCGGTGAACGAGAACCTCTTATCGCGGTACTGAAAGAACAGATGGCGCGCCTTCTCGAACCGATTGCTGTCGATACGCTCCCATCTAAGCCGTGGGCTGCCATCGACCTGGTGCCACCACGCCTCGGCAGCGGCCAGGCTCAGTCTGAACCGAATGAGGGTGAGTGTCTCATCGACGACGTAGTCCGTCGTGACCAGCGTCTGACCCGCCTCCAGTGCCGCGTCACGAGCCGCGCAGCATCGAACGTGGGTCGGGTCCGCGCTGTCGGCGCAGGCTACCCAACCCGCAGTGTCGACGAACAGCGCCTTCATCGGCCGTACAGAACCGCATCGTGATCGGCGGCGGTCCGTCCGTCGCTCGAACGCCCGACGGCCTGAGCCCTGTAGAGCGGGTCGTCTGTCAGCGCGACCAAGGCTTGATCCGCGTCGTTCACCGGAACGATCTGAAAGGCCGGCCGGCTCCGGTAAATAACCGTGAAGCGCGTCCCCTTCCGCACACGTTCGACCACGTCGGGAAGTGAAGCCCGCAGTCGCTTGGCATTGATGGGAACGTTCATGGGCGACCTCGAAGGTTAACTCTAGTTAACCATAAGGCCTTGGTGGGGATCAAGCACACCATCCGGCGCGATTCGGCGGAAACCCTTCCGAAGTCATTTCATCGGTGGAGTGGTCGCCGGCGGCCTGCGGATGCGGGCGTTCTGTTCAAACGCATAGGCCAGCTTGATAAGCGTCGGCTCACTCCACTCGCCGCCGAGTAGCTCGATACCGATCGGCACACCGAGCGGAGCCGATGCGGTGGGTGCCGAAAAACCGCCCGGAAAAGTCATGGCTGGAAAGCCAGTGCTGTTGGACAGCACGCCGTTGCGTTCCAACTGCTCATCACCGATCGCGGCAACCAGCCGTCGTTGGTGCGGGTAGAGGATCGCGGCCAGCCTGTGCTCGGCCATCACGGTCATGACGGCCTGGCGCAGGTCGTTGCGACGAAGCAGGCGGCTCGTGTACTCGGGGTCGTTCAGACCATCAACTACCCGCTGATCCGATTCCAGCGCGCCTCTGATCGACGCGTCGAAACCGCCACCGGCGATGAACGCTTCGAGCGATTTCACAGGCGCTGCCGGTCCGAGGTTGGCCAGATACTTGTTAAACGCGCGTTTGCCTTCGAAGGTCGAAAGCCCCAGATCCCGCGTCAAATCCGAGAGATTGGGGATGCTGATACGGATGACGGTCGCACCCAACTCCTGCATTTTCTCGATAGCCGCCTCGGTGACGCGGTTCACTTCCTCGTGGACCGCGTCCTTGCCGAGGAAGTCCGTCAGCACGCCGAGGCGCGCGCCTCGCAGACCTGCCCGGTCCAGATACTTTGTATAGCTCTCCGGGATCTTGCCAGCGCTGAACGCCGTAATTTCATCGGCAGGATCGTAGCCGGCGATGGCGTCGAGCATCCGGGCGGCATCTTCCACCGTGCGGGTGATGGGACCAGCCTCGTCCTGAGTGCTGCTCACGGGAATGATGCCCGCTCGGCTCACGAGACCGCGGGTGGGACGGAGTCCAACGAGACTCTGCGCTGATGCCGGCGAGCGAATCGACTGGCCTGTGTCGCTTCCGGTGCCGAGCACCGCGAAATTCGCGGCGATCGCGGCGCCGGTGCCACCGCTCGAACCGCCGGGCGTGCGCGTCAGGTCGTAGGGATTCTTCGTCTGACCGCCGAGTGAACTGACGGTGTTGCCGCCCCGAGCGAGCTCCGTGAGGTTTGCTTTAGCCAGGATCAGTGCTCCGGCATCGCGAAGCCGTTTCACAACGAACGCGTCACGGATCGGAAAAGACTTGGCGAGCGTGACGGAGCCACCCGTGGTGGGCATGTCGGCCGTATCGTAGTTGTCCTTCAGCACCACAGGAATGCAGTGGAGCGGGCCGACTGTCGACTTCCCGCCGGCGTAGCGCGCGTCCATCTGGGCTGCCGTTCCCAACGCCTTGGGGCTCAGCGTCAGGATCGCGTTCAACGCAGGTCCCCTGTCGTCGTAAGCGTCGATGCGGCTCAGGTACGACCGGACGAGTTCCGTGCACGTCAGCCTTCCCGCCGCGAATGCCGTGTGGATGCCGGCGACCGTCATTTCATCGGGGACAAAGAGAGGACGAGCTGTCTGCGCCTGGGTGCGGGCGAAGCCGGTGCCAACAAGCACCAGTGTCAGCGCTCCCAGCAGTGGGCGGCGGCGACAGCAGGACCGACGCGGCCCGCCGTAACGTTGAGTGCGGTTCATCACAATCCCTCAGGCTTAGGTCATCGCTCTATCGGTCATCGCCAGTCCGCGGTCGATGATGGCGAACGCGTCGCGCAGCTCGCCTTCCGTGATGCACAGCGGAGGATTCGTGAAGAAATAATTCCAGCGGACGAACGTAAAGAGTCCCTCTTGCCTGAAGAACGCGCCGAGCGCGGCCATCTCGGGCGAGGTGCTGTTGAACGGCGCCATCGGCTCCAGAGTCTCCCGGCTGCGCACGAGCTCGACGACTCCAAAGAGGCCGATTGAGCGGACCGCTCCGACCGAAGGGTGGCGCGCCGCGAGATTGGCAAGGAGTCCCGCCATCACCTTCCCGGTCTGCCGGGCCATCTCGACGAGGCTGTCCTGCTCGTACACGGCGATGGTTGCAAGCGCCGCCGCGCATGCCAGCGCATGACTGCTGTAGGTGAGCCCGCTCGGAAACGGTGTGTCCTTGAACTTCTCGGCAATCTTCCTTCTGATGCCAACCGCGCCAAGCGGCACATACGC
>JANNJO010000239.1:0-1629 GCA_031395755.1 Acidobacteriota bacterium | reverse complement strand
CGTCGAGTGTGTTGCTCTTTCTTGAGAAGTCAGGCGCGAGCCGGCGTAGCCGGCGAGCGCCCCCACCGTGAAAAGAGGCACGGAGATCGATTCAGCGATCGCCGTCTCCCACTGGGATGGCCTCTCGACTCCAGGGTACTTCGAAGGGCGATTGCGGAGACCACGACCTCACAGGATGCCCCAGGAACGCGGTTCGTTTGCGACAGCAGCCTGTACTATCCCCCCGTGCGCGACCGTGACGTTCGCGATCGCGCGCGCTGTCTGCCGCGGGGAGCGCGCACGGTCGTCCGGCTCCTACAGGGCGGCCGCCGGTGCGCCTGCGGGCGGTGGCGACGATCTCCGGACGGTTCGGCCTTTGTGATCTTCGATCCGACGAAGCCGTTCGTCCATCCGGCCCAACCTGAGCGGTCCGAAGTATACGTCCCACAGCCCATCGCCCACTTCTTCGAGGCCGACGTATTCACCAGCCAGGGTGTGGGTGACGCAGACCCAGCGTTTCTTCCAGCGAATCCCGCTGTTGCGGCTGACGAGCCGGACTTCATAGTGGCCGGGGTACTCGAGGGGCGCGAGCTGCCGAGGCAATGCGCGCCCCGATGATCGGTACAGCGACGCCGGAGTCTCCTGGTTCAAGGCTTCGTGCGGGCGGTCGTCGTTGTACTCATGACGAAACCGATTGAAGCGGATCTGCTGGGCCTGGAGATTCCCGCTCGGTGGCCGCGTGGCTTCGGCCTTGAGCGTGCGATGCATGCGTTCATGGCGGCCGTTCTGTTGTGGGGAGGCCGGCGCGATCAGTTCGGGCAGGATGCCCAAGCGAATCCACCACACGGACAGGGTCGACAACCGGCCGAGCGCCGTCGTCGCGAACGGGACGCCGTTGTCGGTCCGGATAATCGCGGGCAGGCCGTACTCCTGAAACAGACGGAGGAACACGGGTCGGGCCGTGACGATCGCGGTCGACAGCAGGCCCTGGCAGGCGAGCAAGTACCGACTGAAGCCGTCGACGATCGTGAGCGGATAACAATAGACCCCATTGCGGGTCTTGAACTGGCCTTTGAAGTCGGCGGTCCATGTTCCGTTGGGCGTCGTCATCGGGATCAACGGCCGGCCCGGATGCGCGGGCACCGCGCGGCGTCGTGAGGTCGTGATGAGTCCAGCACGATCGAGCTGATCACACACCGTACTCCGAGCCGGGAGGACCCACGTGGGCTGCCGGGTCGACAAGACTTTCAGCAGCTTCTTCGCGCCCCAGGTCGGATGATGTCCGCGCAGCGTGAGGAGCGCCGCGACGATCGTCGCCGACGTCGCCTGCGGAGAATGCGCGGGACGCCGGGATTGATCGACCAGCCCGGCGGGGCCGGCGACCGCATACCGCTCGATCCATTTATAGGCGGTCTTCCGGCTGATGCCGTATCGCCGCGCCAGTTCCGTCACGTCGAACGTCTGGCGCTGATAATCCCCGATGAATTGCACACGTTGATCCATCAGTAACACCTCCGACCACGGCATCGAGCACCTCGGCTCGAGTGTGGCTGAATGTGTTACCCATGTCCCCGGACTGATCTGTTACCCTTCTCGCCGGACCGAACCAACTAACCGGCTAACAGACGTTTGCAGCTGACGGCAGCCAAT
>JANNJO010000209.1:0-15503 GCA_031395755.1 Acidobacteriota bacterium | reverse complement strand
TTTCGCGATGGCCTCACCTCGTACGAGCATGCGAGCCGGAACATTCAGGTCGAGTACGTCGATACGGACCGTCAGCCGACACGCGCGCGCGATTACAACGTGCTGAACAACGGCACGGTGGTCATGGAGTACAGCGGCCGGCGCGAGACGGTGATGAGCGAGCGCGAGCAGGACCTGACGAACACCCTCATCAAGGTGACGACGGGCCGCCAGATCAAGGCGTACTTCGTTCAGGGGCATGGTGAGAAGGACAGCGCCGGCTCCGACCGCAACGGCTATTCCAACGTGGTCGATCTGCTGAAGCGCGACAACTACACCGTGGACAAGATCGTCCTCGCGCAGACGCAGGGCGGCGTGCCGGCCGACGCGTCGGTTCTGATCATCGCCGGCCCGACGACCGACTTCCTGAAACCGGAAGTCGATGCCATCGGCGCCTACCTGCGCAAGGGAGGCAAGGCGCTGTTCATGCTCGATCCGCCGGTTGGCGAGACCGCGCGGCCGGTGCCGGTGGTCGAAGCGCTGCTGAAGGAATGGAACATCACGCTTGGTCACGATGTGGTCATCGACATCAGCGGCATGGGCCAGCTCCTCGGCACCGACGCGTCGGTTCCGGTGGTTGCGACCTACCCGCAGCACCCCGTGACGGAGAATTTCAACGTGCTCACGGCCTTTCCGCTTTCGCAGTCGGTGCGAGGCGAGGCCGGCATGGCGCTCGCGACGGCGAATACTCAGGATCTGATTCAGACGGGCGAGCGCAGCTGGTCCGAGTCGGACGCGAAGTCGCTCGTCTCCGGCGGCAAGGTGTCGCTTGATGAGTCAGCCGGCGACCACAAAGGTCCCATCACGATCGCGCTGTCCCTTTCGATGGATGCCCCCGATGCCCCGGCGCCCGGCCCTGCGGCGGGCAAGCCGGCCGAAGGGACGCCGGCGAAGACCCAGATGCGCATCATCGTGATCGGCGACTCCGACTTCGCGGCCAACGCGGCGTCCGGCGTCCAGGGCAACGCAGACCTGTTTGTGAACATGAATAACTGGCTCACGCAGCAGGAGGATTTGATCTCGATCCATCCGCGCGATGCCGGCGATCGGCGCATCACGATGACGGCCGACCAGCAGCGGACGGTGGCGTGGCTGTCGCTGCTCATCATTCCCGGCCTCATCCTCGGTTCGGGAATTTACTCCTGGTGGCGGAGGCGGTAAATGGGGCGCTCACGCTCGACGCTGATCCTGCTCGTCATCGCGCTCGGCTTCGGCGGCTATCTGTACTTCGTCGATTCCAAGCGGCCGGTTGCAGACGAAAACGCCAAGAAGAAAGTCTTCTCGTCTGAACCCGACAAGGTCAATCAGCTCCAGGTGAAATCGAGCACGGGCGAGGTCACCACGCTACGCAAGGACGCGAGCAGCGTCTGGGCCATCACGGCGCCGGCGCCGGCGTCCGCCGATCGCAACGGCGTCAGTGACATCGTCACCAGCCTGGCTAACCTCGAAGAAGATCGCGTAGTCGAAGAGAACGCGTCGGATCTGAAGAGCTACGGGCTGGCTTCGCCGCGTGTCGACCTGACGTTCCACGTCGAGGGCGAGAAGGAGCCGAAGCGACTGCTGATCGGGGACAAGAACCCGAGCGGCATGGGCCTCTATGCCAAGCTTCCCACTGGCAACCGCGTGTTCCTGGTTTCCAATTCGCTCGACACGACGTTCAATAAGTCGACCTTCGACCTGCGCGACAAGACCGCGATCGGGTTCGAGCCGGACAAGGTCAGCTCGATTGAGCTCGCGTCGAGCGGCGAGACGATCCGCCTCGAAAAAACCGGCGACGACTGGAAGCTCGTCAAGCCGGTGCAGGCGCCGGCGGATTTCATCAGCGTCAATGGCCTCCTGGGACAGCTTCAGTCGGCGCAAATGACAGCCCTCAAAGATCGTCCGGAAGATCTCAAGGACCTCAAGCAGTACGGCCTCGACAAACCTGACGTGGTAGCCACCCTCGGCATGGGTGGGTCCACCATGAAGCTCGAACTGGGCCGCACGGCCGATCCCGGTTCGGTCTGGGCTCGAGACCCGACGAAGGCCGCCGTGTTCAGCGTCAACAACGGCGTCGGCGAAGAGCTCAGGAAGAAACCGGAGAATCTACGGCGGAAGGAGATCTTCGACTTCCGTCCGTTCAACACGACGCGCTTCGAGATCACGCGCGGGAAAGAGACGCGCGCATTCGAGCGGGTGAAGGGCACCGGCGAGAACGCCGTCGACACGTGGAAGCAGGTCGCTCCCACTGCCAAAACCGCTGATGCCAGCAACCTCGAAGGCGCCCTGCTGGAGTTCTCCAACATCCGTGCGGAGAGCTTCGTGGACCGCGCAGGCGCCTCGACCGGCCACGCGAATCCCACGGCCGTGATCACGGTGAAATTTGAAGACGGCAAGAAGGAAGAGCGCGTTACCTTCGGCACTGCTGGCGGCAATGCCTTCGCGGTACGCCCCGATCAACCAGGTGCTCTGAAGATCGAGGCCGGTAAGTTCGAGGCTGCGCTCAAAAAGCTCGACGCCGTTCAGTAGGATGACGGCGTGACACGCGCCGCCTTCGCGCTGCTCGCCGCTCTGGCGGTCGTTGATTGCGGCGCCCCGAAACCGGTCGTCGTCACACCTGCGGCCATCCCCCCGACTGCTTCGCGTCTCGCCTCTCTGCAGCGCGAGCTCAACGCCATCTTCCAGGCGCCGCAATTCGAGCGTTCTTTCTGGAGCGTGCTCGTGCGCCCAGCGGGATCGACCGAGGACATCTTCGGGCTGAACGCCGGCAAGCTCATGATGCCGGGCTCGACGATGAAGATCGTTACCACGGCTGCGACCGCGGAGCGGCTGGGCTGGGATTATCGTTTCGAAACCCGCGTGGTCACGATCGCACCAGTCGAATCAGGAATCCTGCGCGGCGACCTCGTCATCATCGGCGGAGGCGATCCCGGCATCAGCGAGCGCAGCGATCTACCCGGTGCAATGCGGATGATGGCGCGGCAGGTGCGCGAAGCCGGCGTCACGAGAATCGAAGGCGGCGTCATCGGCGACGACGATCTGTTCGACGACCGCGGTTTCGGCGACGGGTGGACGCTCGACAACAACGCGTACGGATACGCCGCGCCGGTGAGCGCGCTGACCTACAACGAAGGCTCGGTCGATCTCGTGATCCAGGCGGGTGCGGCCCTGGGCGATCCCGTGGTCATACGGATGCGCCCGGAGGGTGGCGGGCTTCATATCGACAACCAGCTGGTCACGGTGGCTGAAACGGGCGCCGGGATGCTGACCCTGCATCGACTGCCGGGCTCATTGCGAGTCACGGTGCGCGGACAGATTCCCGCGAAAGCCGCACCGTTTGCGCGCACGGCGTCGGTGGACAACCCGACGGTCTTTTTCGCCGCGGCTTTTCGGCTCGCGCTGATCGCCGAAGGGGTGGAGGTGGCCGGCGATGCCATCGATATCGACGACTTCGCGTCGAAGCCCGATCTGACCGGGGCGCGTACCCTGGTGACGCGACGCTCGTCGCCGCTGTCGGAACTGGCCGTCACGATGATGACGGTCAGCCAGAATCAGTACGCCGAAATGCTGCTGAAATCCATCGGGGGGCGACGCAACGTTCAGGACGTTCTTACAGGCTGGAGCGTCCCGGAAGACGGCTATATCCTCGCTGACGGATCCGGGTTGTCGAGATACAACTACGTGACGTCGGATGCGTTGGTCCGCATTCTGCAGCGGATGCACACGGACCCGAAGCATGCGTCGGCGTTTTCGCAGTCGCTACCGGTTGCCGGACGCGACGGCCCTCTCTCGAAGCGACTGGTGGGAACAGCGGGAAACGGCAAGGTGAGAGCGAAAACCGGCACGGTGGACAACGTGCGTGCGATCGCGGGATATGTGGAGACGGCCGACGCCGAAACCCTGGTGTTCTCGATCATCGCCAACAACTTCAACGTGCCGACCAGCATCGTTGATGCGGCTGCCGACAACGCCCTCATCCGGCTCGCAGCATTCTCCAGGCAGTCACCGGGCGGCGGGGCTGGATCGATCATCGAGACTCATAAGCCATAATCTCGCGTGGTGCGATTAGCGTTCTGGACGGTACTGGCGGCCTCTGCCCTGCTGCTGTTCATCTCTGCCTGGATCCTGATCCCGGCGCCGAATGGATTGCTGCTTCCGCTCGCGGTCGGCGCACCGGAACTGAGTCCGGCACTTCTGGCCGTCGGCGTTATCATGTCGGTCATCTCGGCTGTATACGCGAGACGTAACGCCATCGCTCGCCTTGCGCTCGTGCTCGCTGCCACCTCCGTGGTTCTTTCGGTGCTGCCCGTCGCCCAGTTGCCGTTCGCCCTCCAGCGCTTCGACGAAGCCATGGCGTCCACCACCGCCGACCCGCCCGGCATCCAGCCGGGAGACATTCGTGTGACGCGCAGCGTGCCTTTTTCGAATTCTGATGGCGTCCCGCTGTCGCTCGATGTGTATCAGCCGCCCGGAAGCGGCACGTTTCCCATCCTCATGCAGATTTACGGCGGCTCGTGGCAGGCGGGATCACCGTCGAGCCAGGAATGGTTCTCGCGCTACTTTGCCCAGCGGGGTTATGTCGTCGTCGCCATCGACTATCGCCACGCGCCGGAATGGAAGTGGCCTGAGCAGATCGTCGACGTGAGAAGCGCGCTCTACTGGATTTCGGAGGAGTCACCGAAATTCGGGGCCGACCCGAGCCGCATCGTGGTGGTCGGGCGCTCGGCGGGCGCGCAGCTCGCGATGCGGCTGGCATATCAGGAGGGACCTTCCTCGATCCGCGGCGTCGTGAATTTCTACGGCCCCGTCGATCTTGCGGATGGATGGCGCAACCCGCCGCAGCCGGACCCGTTGAACACTCGAGGGATTCTGGAAGCGTTCATCGGCGGGACGCCGGGCCAGAAACCCGAGCATTACCGTCACGCCTCTCCGATCACCTACGTCTCGAGAAGCTCGGCTCCCACGCTGAGCCTCTACGGCACCCGCGATCACATCGTGGAAGCGCGCTACGGCCGCATGCTCGATGCAGCGTTGCGGAAAGCGGGCGCCACGTCAGTGCTGCTCGAGCTGCCGTGGTCCGAACATTCGTTCGACGCAGTGCCGCAGGGGATGGGCAGGAGAATTTCGACGCACTACACGGAGCGGTTCATCGCGTGGGCTGTTGGTCGATAGTCGATTGACGATGGTCGTCGAGTCCATGGACCATTGACTATTGACCATGGACCATTGACCTGATCATCTCTTTGGCCACGCTCAGCATTTCCCCCGCGTCACCCGTCAGTCCCCCGCCCTGCGCCATTGCGCCCTTGCCGCCGCCCTTCCCCCCGAAGCGGTCGAGCAGCGGCTTGAGCACCGAACCCGTATCGAGCGCCAAGTCCTGCGAGCGCGAGACGACGATGAGGGACGGCGACTCGGAAGTCATCAGGACCGCGATCATTCCGGGCCTGGAGACCATCGCCGATGCGAGCTTTTTCAGACCGTTGGCGTCCCATCCCGACACCGCAGCCGCGACAACGGTCGCAGAGCCGATTCGTTCTCCGGACGCGCACAGCGCGGCTGCCTCGTGCACGGCCAATCGCTCGTGCAGCGCCTCTTGAGATTTCTGCTGGTTTCGGCCCGCAGCCTGGAGTTTCTCGATCGCAGACGGGAGCTCATCCGGCAGCACTGAGAGAAGGCGAACGCCTCCGGCGATGGAGCTGTTCAACGCACGATAGGCACGCAGTGCGCGATGGCCGCACAGAAACTCGACTCGCAGACCGCCCTTGAAGCGCTCCGAGCCGGACACCGCGATGACGCCGATCGCACCGGTCCGCCGCACGTGCGTGCCACCGCACGCGGACAGATCGTAGTCTTTGATCTCGACGATCCGGAGATCGCCGGACCGCACGGGATCCTTCCGAAGCGGAAGCTTCGCGGCTTCATTCGGCGTGACGAATTTCACGCAGACCTCGTGGTCTTCCCAGAGCACTTTGTTGACGATGTCTTCAACCAGCGACATCTGATCGGTCGTCAGCTCCCGGTCGAGATCGATGGTCGAGGACGAGGTGCCGAGGTGAAAGCTCACGGTCTTCGCTCCGACCTCGCGCTCGAACGCCGCAGACAGCAGATGCTGCCCCGTGTGCTGCTGCATGTGGTCGAATCGGCGCGTCCAGTCGATGAGCCCGCGCACGCGCGAATTCTTCTCGATCTCGCGATCGACAAGATGACCGATCGTGCCGTCTGCCTGCTCGAAGACGTCGAGTACCGGTGCGGCGTCAAGGGTGCCGGTGTCGAAAGGCTGGCCGCCCGACGTCGGATAGAACGCCGTCCGATCGAGGGTCACGTGCCACCGTTCCTCCTGCTTCTGCACGTCGCGGACCACGGCGTCGAACTCGATGAGGTAGGCGTCGGTGTAATAAAGGCGTTCAGAAGACATATGTCAACCAACCTGCTTGAGCAGCGGATCCTCGACGCCCGCCTCCTGAAATCCGCGCGTCCGCAGCACGCAGCTGTCGCATCGCCCGCACGGCGTGCCATGCGGAAGGGGGTCGTAACAGCTGTGCGTGATGCTGTAGTTCAAGCCAAGCGCGATGCCGCGACGGATGATCTCTGCCTTCGTCATCGACATCAGCGGTGTGCGAATGCGAAAGCGGGCGCCTTCGACCCCGGCCTTCGTGGCGAGGCGGGCGGTATTCTCGAACGCCTCGATGAACTCCGGGCGGCAGTCGGGATAGCCCGAGTAGTCGAGGGCATTGACGCCGATGACAATGTCGTATGCCCCGATCACCTCCGCCCACGCGAGGGCGAGCGACAGCATCACGGTGTTTCGCGCGGGCACGTACGTGGACGGAATCGTGCCCGGATTCGGGCCGTCCTTCGGTATATCGCCGTCGCCGAGGAGCGCAGAACCGCCGAGCGACGCAAGGTCGACGGCAAGCTCCCGGTGCGCTTTCACGCCGAGCGCCTCTGCGACTCTCCGCGCCGCGAGAATCTCGTGAGCATGTCGCTGCCCGTACTTGATCGTCAGCGCATGGAGATCGAAGCCCAGATCCCGTGCGATAGCGGCCGCGGTATAGGAATCCAGCCCCCCGCTCAGCAGCACAACGGCCTTAGACGCCGCGGACATTCGCTCCCCAGATGTGTTTGTGCAGCTGCAGCTGGAGGCGGACCGCCAGCCGGTCTTCCAGGATCCACTCGGAGAGGTCCCTCGGACTCAGCACGCCATGGACGGGGGAGAAATGAACCGCAGCGCACCGGCGATCGAGCGCATGCCGATTCACCGTTTCGCGGGCGAACTCGTAGTCGGCCCGATCCTGAATGACGAACTTCACCTCATCGCGCGAGCCCAGCCGGTCGATGTTGCCCCACGCGACCTTGTCCGATTCGCCGCTCCCGGGGCACTTGACGTCCATCACCTTGATGACCGCTCCCGGCACGCGGCTCACGTCGACTTGCCCACCGGTCTCCAGCAACACGGTACGCCCGCCGTCGAGCAGCCGCTCCATCAGTGGGTAGACGTCTTCCTGGAGCAGCGGCTCGCCCCCCGTCACCTCGACAAGAGGGCTGCTGTACTCATCGACCTGCTGGAGGACATCGTCGATCGACATCTTATGCCCCTCGTTGAAGGCATAGGACGTATCGCACCATGAGCAGCGGAGGTCACACCCGGCAAGGCGGACGAAGACGCAAGGTTTGCCCGCATAAGTCGACTCTCCCTGAATCGAATAGAAAATCTCGTTGATGCTCAACACGCCATCTCATTTTACCGTCTGAAGCCGTCTAGAATCAGAACGGTGTCTAACCTGCGAATCGGCACGTCCGGATGGAACTACCCGGCAGGCCGCGGGACCTGGAACGGGATCTTCTACCCGCCCGCATCCAAGGGCCGGCGTCGCCCCGCTGCCAACAGTGCCGCCAGACCGAAATTCGACGAGCTGGCCTACTATGCGGAGCATTTCGACACGGTTGAGATCAACACGACGTTCTACGGGCAGCCCAAATCAGCGGTGGCGCAAACGTGGGTCGATCGCACGCCGCCCGGCTTCGAGTTTTCGCTGAAGTTGTACCGACAGCTCACCCATGCCGAGGTGCCCGGCGTGCCGCAGCTGGACGTGGCCGGCATCGACGAATATCGTCGAGGCATCGAACCGCTTGCGCAGGCGGGAAAGCTCGGAGCGCTCCTGGCGCAGTTTCCGCCGAGCTTCAAGCACTCATCGGAATCGCAGGCCTATCTCGACGCCCTGCTCGCCCGGTTCGAGGATTATCCAATGGCGGTCGAGCTTCGGCATCGAAGCTGGAGCGACCGCTTCACCGATACCTTGTCTCTGCTGAACTCCAGGCGGGCGGCGCTCGCCCAGATCGACGAGCCGAAGTTCACGCTCTCGATCCGCCAGAACCAGCTGCCGAACATCACGGGCTTCTACTATATGAGGCTTCATGGCCGGAACGCGGCGCAGTGGTGGACGCACGATCAGTCTGCAGACCGATACAACTACCTGTATTCCGCTGACGAGCTGAAGGCGCTCTCGGAGACGGCCGACGCCGCCAGGAGGCTCGTCAAGAAGTTCTATCTCTACTTCAATAACCACTTCGCCTCGAAGGCTGTCGTCAACGCGGTCATGATCAAGAACCAGCTCGGCGAGCCGATCACGGGCGTATACCCTCAGGCATTCGTCGAGCGGTACCCGGAGTTGGCCTCCGTTGTTTGTACGGCCGTCGCACAGCCGTTCATGGTGGAGGAGCCGCCGCCTCCCGTCATCCAGTGAACCGGATCACGCGCGGGGAGGCACTCGAAGCCGTCCGACGTGGTTGGAGCAAACACTGCCCGCACTGCGGAACGGGTGAGCTGTTCGTCGGTTGGAACAAGCCTCACCGTCATTGCCCTGCCTGCGGTTATCTCTACGAGCGGGATTACGGCGACGTGTGGTGGGTGTGGATCGTGACAGATCGCATTCCGATCGGCATCGGTATCGTATTTCTCTACTTCGGATTTCGCGTCAGGAGCTGGTGGATGGGCATGATCTTCTTCGGTTCGCTCGTTTTGCCGCTGCTGCTGACCATTCCGCGCCGCTACGGCCTGGCCATTGCGATCACGTATCTGATACGGAAGCGATGGCCGGATCCGAAAGATCGCCTTCCTACTCTTCCTCCAGCGTGATCGGCGGCGGCGAAGTTTTGCTGATTACCGACACGCCGATCCGTGGGCAGAGATCCCGGATCGCGCACGCTGGGCATCGCGGATACACCGGCCGGCAGACGTGCTGGCCCCATGTCACGAGATACAGATTGATATAGGGCCACCATCGCGCTTCTGTCGCACGGTAAAGGGCCTGCTCTGTTTTCTCGGGCGTGATCGTTCGCACCCACCCAAGCCGGTTCGCGATCCGATGCACGTGCGTATCGACGCAGATATTCTTCCGACTTTGATACGCGAGAATCAGCACCAGGTTGGCGGTCTTGCGGCCGACGCCCGGCAACATCAGCAACTCGTCCATCGTGGCGGGCGTCTTGCCGCCGAACTCTCTGATCAGCTTTGCGCAGGTCGCTTTGATGTATCGCGCTTTGTACCGGTAGAAGCTGACAGGATAGATCAGCTTCTCGATCTGCTTCACCGTGAGCTTCGACATCGTCTCCGGTGTGCTGGCCTTCCTGAACAACCTCTCTGACGCCGCGTAGGTGGTGGCATCCTGGGTCCGCGCCGACAAGAGCGTCGCGATCGTGACCTGAAAAGGATCTTCACCGCGCGATTCGGAAATCTTCTCGACCGCGGGGAGCTCGAGGCCGGTGATGGCGACGGCGAGGCGCCGCATCACAGGCTCGACGTTCTTAAGGTATCGGAGTGACCGGGGGCTGGCCACTGAGGACATTCACGACATTGCGGGCAACAAGATCGTACATCGCGGCGCGCGTCTCGGCCGTTGCGCTCGCCATGTGGGGAACGAGCACCACGTTCTCCAGCGCGAGCAGGCCGGGATGAATCTTGGGCTCCTCCTCGTACACATCGAGGCCCGCGCCTTTGATGATGCCCTCGCGGAGCGCCCATGCAAGCGCATCCTCGTCGACGACCGGCCCGCGCGACGTGTTGATCAGATACGCAGACCGCTTCATGCGAGACAGAGCCGTGCGATCGATGAGATGGCGCGTCTGAGGCGACAACGGCACATGCAGCGAAACCACATCGGATGTGGCCAGAAGCTGATCGAGCGACATGCTCTCGTAGCCTGGCACCGTGCGTGCGGAGGGATTGTGATACGCGATCTTCATCCCGAAGTGGCGGGCCTTCTGGGCGACGGTCTGACCAATACGCCCGAGGCCGACGATGCCGAGCTGGTGTTCTCTGATCTCCGATCCGATCATGAAATCGAGAGCGAAGCCCTTCCACTCGCCGCGTCGAACCACGCGATCGCCTTCCACGATGCGCCGCGTGACCGCCAGAATGAGCGTGATCGCCATATTGGCGGTCGTTTCAGTCAGCACGTCCGGCGTGTTCGTGAGAATGATGCCCTTCGATCGTGCGTACGGGACGTCGAGGTTGTTGTACCCGACGGCGACGTTCGACACCACCTTGAGATCGCTGCCGGCGTCGATGACGTCTCGGTCGACCTTATCGAGCGCGGCGACGACGAGCGCCTGTTTGCCTTTGACGCGCCTGATGAGCTCTTCCTTCGTGAGTACGCCGTCGCGGAAGACCTCCACGTCGCCGACGGCTTCAAGAGGGGCGATGGCCGCTGATGGAAGCCTGTAGGTCACGAGGATCGCCGGTTTTCCCATCCTAGTGCCCGTACGACTGGCAGAACCCGCAGTGATGACACCGCACCGCCGGCTCGATCACGCACATCCCGTCATCGACCTCGCTGCCCTGAAGCACGTTGAGGAGGATGTGGCTCGGGTGAGACGACGGGGTCAGACCCCTTTTCTCCGGCCGTCCCAGATGCCGTTCGATGGCCTCGCGTACCAGCGCGCGGACGTCCTGCTCGTTCATAAATGCTCACGCGGGACGCAGGCGCTCATGGAAGATCCACCGTGTCGACAATCCCGATGATCGCCGCATCCACCGGCGCCGCCTTCTGGCCGATGGCGTCGCTGGCTGCTCGTCCCTCGAGCACGATCAGTACCTTTTCATGCACGCCCGCGCCAACGCCGTCAACCACGAGAAGCTCCGGGCCGCGCGGCGTGTCTTCGAGCGTCAGCGGCTGTACGAAAAGGAGCTTCGCCCCTTCGAGCTTGCGGTTTTTCTGAGTGGAAACGAGCGTGCCGGTGACACGGGCGAGAATCATGGCGAAGGCTCAACCGAGATGCCAGTGGTCGACGATGCCGACGATGCCGGCGTCGGCGGGCACCTCGGTGGGGTAAAACGGAAAGCTCGCCTCTTTCCCGCGGACGAAGAATACGTCCTCACCGGTACCGGCGCCGACCGAATCGGCCGCGACGATGATCCGACCGACCGGCTCGCGCGACGGCGACATCGGCTGCACGAGCAGCAGCTTCACGCCGTCGAGCGTCTCGTTCTTGATCGTCAGCACGACGGTTCCGACGACGCGTCCCAGCTGCATATGTTCACGGTCCGGCTGAAGCCGGACACTACTCTTTAAACTCGATCTCGTCGACGATGCCGACGATGGCCGCATCGACTGGACAATCTTTCAGTCCGGCCGCCATGCGCGCCGAGCTGCCGCTGACGATCAGCACGGTCTCGCCGAAGCCGGCGTCGACGGTGTCGATGGCGACCAGGTAGTTGCCTTCCGGTTTGCCTTTGGGATCCATTGGCCGCGCGATCAGCATCTTGCTGCTGACCAGGCGCGGATCTTTGCGGGTCGCCACGACGGTGCCGACCACTTTGGCCAAAATCATGAGGCTACCAGCTACCGGCTACCAGCAAATTAGGCCTTGCCGCCGGACTTACCGATCGGCAGCGCGTCCTCGAGGTTCGCGTGCGGACGCGGAATGACGTGGACCGAGACCAGCTCGCCGACCCGGCGCGCCGCCGCGGCGCCCCGCGTCTGTCGCCGCCGTCACGGCCGCGACATCGCCGCGCACGATGGCCGTCACGTAGCCGGCGCCGATTTTCTCCCAACCAACCAGGGTCACTTTGGCGGCCTTCACCATCGCATCCGCCGCCTCAATCATGGCGACGAGTCCTTTGGTTTCGACCATGCCGAGCGCCTCACCCATGCTGACCTCCCAAGAGAGCCTTCACGGCATCCTCAATGAGGGCCGTAAGCTCGCGGTATGATAGCCGAATTTCCCCATCCAAATCCGCCGGATCCGTGGGAACGAGCCGCGCTCCCCTGGATGACGGCGCTTCAACGATCTGACACGATGCCGGATCCGTTTCCGATGACGGCGGTGTGGAGCCGTCGGTGCAGATCGGCGCCGGGGATTTGATGCCGTAATTGCCGCGCAGGTCCTGTAATCGATGCACTTCCTCGCGCGAGAGCAGGTGCTCGCGGCCGAGCTGCCGCGCCACCAGGCTGATCTTCGCGAAGTGCTCGATCGTCTCCATTTTGTAATACGCCCCGTACACGTCGCCCGCGACCGTCAATGCCCCGTGATTGGCCAGCAGCAAACCGTCGTGCGCCTTGATATATCTGCGTACCGCCGCGGGGAGCTCGGGCGTCGATGGCGTGCCGTACTCGGCGATCGGGATGCTCCCGAGCGTCGTCACCACTTCGGCCAGCACGGCGCGGTCGAGCGGAATCCCGGCGACGGCGAACCCCGTGGCGGTCGGTGGATGCGCGTGCACCACCGCCCGCACATCCGGACGGTTGCGGTAGACCTCGAGGTGCATCAGCAGCTCCGACGACGCGTCGCGCGTGCCGCGGACCTTTTTTCCCTCGACATCCACGACGACCATCATGTCGGGGGTCATGAACCCCTTCGACACGCTCTTGGGGGTCGTCAGGATCGTGTTGTCGTCGAGCCTGATGCTGATATTGCCGTCGTTCGAGGCGACGTATCCGCGGGCGTACATGCGCCGTCCGACTTCGACGATATCGGCGCGAAAGGCGTCTTCGGCGCGATTCATTGCGCGGTGTTGCCGTGTGCGGAGGAAAGACTATCGAGCGCCTGCTTGGCTTGTCGGCCTTCCGGGCTCTCGGGCGCGATCTCGACGAGCCGGCGCCAGGCTTCGGTGGCCCCTTTGAGATCCTGCTTGCCGAACGCGCGAACCACGCCCAGATTGAGCAGCGTCTTCGTATGTTTGGGATCGAGCAGCCGCGAATGCTCGAGCTGCTTGATGGCAAGGTCGGGTTGATTGTTGTAGTAGTAGCTCACTCCGAGGTCGGTGCTGACGCTCACGTCGCCGGGGTTGAGCGCGACCGACTCCCCGTACCACTTGATCGCATCGGTGTAGCGTCCGGCGTCGTAGTAAAGGTTTCCGAGCTGCGCGCGCGCCACGGCATTCTTCGGATCGCGATCCACGACGGTGCGGAGTGCCTGCACCTGCGTGTCGTCCAGAATGGCGGGAGCCTGCGAGCCGGGAGCGGCGCCGGAGGGGGCTGAGGTCTGCGGAGCGCTCTGCGCCGCCGGAGCAGCGACACCGCGCGGCGACATGGACGCCTGCTGACTCCCGATGATCCAGCCGGCAATCAAGCCGAAAAACACCCCGGCTATCGCGAAAACCACTGACTCAAGTTTCATAATGAGAACCTAGAACCTAGAACCCCGATCATAGCAGCGTGCGTTTGAACCAGTCCACCAGCGCGCCGATCAGCTCCGGATCTCGCGACAACAGCGTGGTGCCATGGGCGACCGAGTCCGTCAGCCTGACCTCGCGCGTACCGGTCCCGATCGTGGTCAGATGGCGGATCGATCGCCGCGCGTACGGATCCTTCATGCTGCCCACGAGCAGCGCGGGCCTCGCGGCGTACTTTCTCATAGCGGGCTCGGTGCGTAGTCCGCGGTAATCGATCCCGGGCGAGAGGAGCGCGACCGACAGCACCCCGGGGTCGTCGGCAGCATCGAGCACCGCGAGGTTGGCGCCCATGGAAGCCCCGGCGAGGCCGATCCTGGTAGATACGACGTCCGCACGTTCGCGCAGAAACGCCTTCGCGGCCCTCACATCCATCAACAGCGACGCAAGATCGTCAGTGTTGCGAAAATCGATCGCGAGCACCGCGAAGCCGGCGTCCGCCAGCTGCGAGGCGGCAGCGTCCCAGTCCGCATGCGACCGCCGCTGCATGTGCAGGAGGACAATCCCGGGAGCAGGCCGCCTGCTCGATTCGTAGTACGCGCCCGTCAGCGTCGCGCCATCCTCGGCGCGCATGCTGACGCGCCGCGCCGTCGCGGCGCCCGCCGGCACAACGAGGAACAGCACAAGCACGGTGACGCTAACGAAGCGCATCAAGGTAGTCCCGGACCGATCGATCGAGGCCGACGTGCAGCGCGTGGCTGATCAGCGCATGCCCGACCGACACTTCGGCAAGATGCGGGAGCTTCCGCAACAGCGGCAGGTTGTGCAGATTGAGATCGTGCCCGGCGTTCACGCCAAGCCCAAGCGAGTGCGCGAGCTCTGCAGCGGCGGCGTAGGCCTTGAAGCTGTCCGAACCCTTGCGCGACTCGACGGCGCGCGCAAACGGCTCGGTGTAGAGCTCGACGCGATCCCCGCCCATGTCGGCGGCCCACCGCATGGCATCGGGCGCCGGATCCACAAAGAGGCTGACGCGAACGCCAATTTTCTTCATCCCGCTGATGACGCTATCCAGCCTCTCTGCCGGCGTGTCGGCGGACCATCCGGCCTGGCTTGTGACTTCCCCCGCCTGCACCGGCACAAGCGTGCACTGCGTCGGCCGCACGTTCAGCACCATGTCGAGGAGCTCGGGGCGCGGATCGCCTTCGATGTTGAGATCAACGTGGGCGAACCCCTTCAACAGCTCCGCAACCTGATGCACGTCGGAGGTCGTGATATGTCGTTGATCGGCTCGCGGGTGGACGGTGACGCCCGGCGCGCCGGCCCTGATGCAGATGCGGACCGCCTCGAGCACGTCCGGTTCGCTGCCGCCCCTCGAATTCCTCAGCGTGGCCACCTTATTGACGTTGACCGACAGCTTGATCAATGTTGAGCGCCTATCGTGTTTTGCACCGCGTCAGCCACATCCTGAGCCCACCGATCGATTTCTTCCTTGTTCTGCCCTTCCAGCATCACCCGTAGAAGCGGTTCCGTCCCTGAGTAGCGGACGAGCAGCCGGCCGTTGCCGCTCAGCCGCCCCTCGACCTTTCTCATGACCGCGGCGACCTCCGGGATCGTCTCCAGATCGGCCTTCTCGCGCACGCGAACGTTGAGGAGCACTTGTGGATACGTGGTGAGGTCGTCGGCCAAATCAGCCAGTTCCCTCCCGCTGGCTGCCATCGTCCGCAGCACGTTCAGGGCTGTAATCAATCCGTCGCCGGTAAACAGGTGTTCGGAGAAAATCAGATGGCCGGACTGCTCGCCGCCAAGCGACAAGCCCCGCTTCTGCATCTCCTCCATCACGTACTTATCCCCAACTCTGGTGCGAATCAGCTCGATG
>JANNJO010000184.1:0-27142 GCA_031395755.1 Acidobacteriota bacterium | reverse complement strand
GTTCTCGTCGGTGCCGATGCCCAGTGGAGACACCAGCCCGATGCCGGTGATCACGACCCGTCTCGTCGACACGATGCCTACTTTTTGCCTTTGGCGTGCGAATCGATGTACTCGATCGCTTCCTTGACGCGCGAGATCTTCTCGGCGACCTCGTCGGGGATTTCGATGCCGAACTCCTCCTCGAATGCCATGACGAGCTCGACCGTGTCGAGCGAGTCCGCTCCGAGGTCGTCGACAAAGGACGCATCCGGGGTCACTTCTTCTTCGTCGACACCCAACTGCTCCACGATGATGCTTTTCACTTTTTCAGCAACCGCCATTCAATCCTCCTACGTGTACATGCCGCCGTTGACTGCAATAACCTGTCCCGTAATATACGCCGCTTCGTCCGACGCGAGAAAGCAGACCGCGTTGGCCACATCGTCAGGCGTGCCCAGACGTCCCAGCGGAATTTGCGTCTTCCAGTCTTCCGATGTCCCGGTCGTCAGGGCGCGGGTCATATCCGTATCGATCAGCCCGGGAGCGACGACGTTGACCGTGATGCCCCGGGATGCCACTTCGCGCGCGAGGGCCTTCGCCATGCCGATCAGGCCGGCCTTCGATGCCGCGTAATTGACCTGCCCGGCGTTGCCCATCTGCCCCACCACCGAGCTGATGCTGATGATGCGGCCGCCGCGCTGCTTGATCATCGGCCGCAGCACCGCCTGCGTGCAGGTAAAGGCGGCGGTCAGGTTTGTGGCGATGACCTCGTCCCAATCGGCGCGCTTCATGCGCATCAGGAGCTGATCGCGGGCGATACCGGCGTTGTTGACGAGGATATCGACTCGGCCGTGCCTCGCCAACGCACCGTTGACGACCACTTCGACCGTCGCCGGATCGGTCACGTCGACGCTCGCCGCTTCGGCCTTCCCGCCTTTCGCGACGATCTCGGCGACAGTCGCGTCGGCGTGCGATCCGCGTGCGGCGGCAACCACGATGGCGCCCTGCGCCGCCAGCGTCCTGGCGATCGCAGCGCCGATCCCGCGCGACGCCCCGGTGACGAAGGCGACTTTTCCGGATAAGTCCAGCATTAGTACGCAGTGTCCGGCTTGAGCCGGACCGTCTCGATCAGCACTCGGGCCGCGTCGAAATCTTCCGGCGCACCCACCGCCGCCACGGTGCCCGGGCCCCCCTCAACATACGCGGTGACGCCATCGGACGCAAGGCGCCGCACGCTGTCTTCCCATCGCACGGCCGAAGAAACCTGGCTCACGAGTGCCTCGAGGGCCGATGCGCCATCGCGCTTCGGCGAGGCGTCCACGATCGGTACGCGCGGATTGTGGGTCTGGAGTCCGCGAAGCACAGGCGCGAGGCGTTCCTCGGCCGGTTTCATCAAGGCGCAGTGAAACGGCGCGCTCACCGGCAGCGGCACGACTCGCTTGGCGCCGAGCTCTTTCGCGCGGGCGCCTCCGATCACCACCTGACCTGCGCCGTTCATGTTCGCGGGCGACACGACGTCGCCCTGCGCGCTTTCCTGGCAGGCCTGGCGGACCTGGTCTGCGTCCAGGCCGAGGATTGCGGCCATGGCAAACGAGAACGTGCCGGCGGCTATGCTGGCTGTCAGAATCGCCGGCTGCGTGTTTGGGAAGACGAGCGCAATCATGAAACGGAGGCCGTCGCGATCTCGTGTTCGACCCGCCGGAGAAAACCGGCCGTCGCGAATCGATGAGCCATGAGCACCGCGTTTCGGATGGCTTTGGCTGATGATCGGCCGTGGCAGACGAAGCAGACGCCCGCGACGCCGAGAAGCGGCGCACCACCGTACTCGGAGTAGTCGAGGCGGCGGCGGAAGCGCCGGAAGGCTCGCCGCGACAGGAGTGACCCGACCATTCCGGAAAACGTTCTCGACAATTCCTCTCCGAGGAGCCGCTCGACGGTATCGACGAGCCCCTCGCTCGCCTTCAGCGCGATATTGCCCGTAAAGCCGTCGCAGACTATCACGTCGGCGTTGCCTTTGTACACTTCACGCGCCTCGACGTTGCCGATGAAATTGAGCCCAGACCCCTTCAGCAACTGGTGGGCCTCTCGAATCAGTTCGGTGCCCTTGCTCTCTTCCTCGCCGATCGACAGCAGCCCGATGCGCGGCCGCTCGATGCCGAGCGACACCCTTGCATAGACCGCGCCCATCGCCGCGAACTGCAGGAGGTGCGCCGCGCGGCATTCCACATTGGCGCCGACGTCGAGCAGGATGCCGAGCCGATCGCCCGAAGGAATGGTCGCCGCGAGCGCCGGACGATCGACGCCCGGCAGCATGCCGAACGCCGCGTGCGCCGACAAAACGGTCGCACCCGTGTGTCCCGCGCTCACCAGGGCCGCGGCTTCCCCGCTGGCCACCGATTCGGCGGCCGCGCGGATGGACGCGCGCGGCTTGCGCCGCAGAGCGGCCGACGGCACTTCTGCCATGCTGATGGCGTCGGGACTGTCGAGGATGCGGATGCTGAGCCGACCGGCGTCAGGATGTCTCGCGAGCTCGGCCCGAATCGTCTCGGCCGGGCCGGCCAGCAGAAGCCCGAGGTCGAGATGGCGCGCGGCAGCCAGGGCGCCGTCAATGATGCTGCGGGGGGCGTGGTCGCCCCCCATCGCGTCTACGGCGATGCGGATCATGAAATCGGCTTTGGACTTCTGGCTCCGGGCTTCTGGCCAGGCCGGGAGTCGGAAGTCTGAGGCCTGAAGCCGGTCACGGGTTTTTAGGCCTCGTCGACCGCGCGGACCTGGCGACCCCGATAGAACCCGCAGTGCGGGCAGGCACGGTGCGACAGCTTCGGCTCGCGGCAGTTCGGGCAGTCATTCGACTGCACGGGCGTGAGCGCGTCGTGGGTGCGGCGCTTGGCCGTGCGCGATTTCGAGTGCCGCCGTTTGGGATTAGGCATTGGAGTCTCCTATGCTTTCAGTTTCTTCAGCGCCTCGAGGCGCGGATCGATCCATTCCTGCGTGCAGCCGCACGAATCGGTGTTGAGGTTCGTGCCGCACTGCGGACAAAGGCCCTTGCACGCCTCGTCGCACAGCGGCTTCATCGGCAGCGCCAGCTGGAACTGCTCCATGATCAGGTGCCCAAGATCAATTTGATCGTCGGCATAGAACGCCGTCGCCAGATCGTCTTCTTCGACTTGCTTCTCGCCTTCGCCGGCGCTCTCGAGCCGGGGCACATACCACAGGTCGAAATCGGTCGCCACCGGCATCGTGAACGGGTCGAGACAGCGGCAACAGCTGAGCTCGAGCTCCCCCCTCAGATGTCCGGCGACGCGATATCGCCCGGTGTCCTGCCCGTCAACGTCGAACGACAGCGTCACCGGCGAGACGACGTAAAACGGATCGCCGTCCGTTCTCGGAAACAGCGTCGGGGCGTAGTGCTTCTCGAAGTGCTCGTGCGCGTTATATAAGGATCGAAGACTTAACAGCATAACCCGTGCTCTGGCAGCGCTTTAAGCCGAGGCAGAACGAACCATTATAGTCCAAAGTCGATGGTCGATGGTCAATGGGCCGTCCTCGGCCAACCTGAAGGGCTATCCCGACGCGTCAGCGCACTCTTCCACGCGCGGCGACCTTCCACGATCCCTCGACGTGCCCGCCGCGGCCGTACCAGACGTCGTCGTGCAGGTTCACCGTCGGGCAGACATGGCTCGGCACGACCCAGACCTTCTCGCCGATGTGCGTGCGCTCAGCGATCTCCACGTAGCCGTGTTCCTCGTTCATCTTACGCATGGTCCACGGGCGGCCGATGAAGTGGCCGAAGGTGCCAGGGCCAACCGTCGGGTCGCTCGAGAACGTCTTCGACCCGCCGTCGATCACACATTGACCTGGCACCGCGGTGCTGACGACGGTCGTGAGCACGCGCAGCGCGCAGTCCGCCTCGACGCAGCAGTTCGCCTCGATACTGCTCGCGTCGTAAAACACGTAGGTGCCGGGTCGAATCTCCGTCGTCCGTGGGATGAGCGGCGTCTTGGCAGCGCCAGGCGTGGATCCTCCCGAGACGATCCTGGCTTCAAATCCGGCGGTGGAGAGCGCGTCGAGTACGGCGTCGACCCTGGCGCACGCCGCCTGGAATCCCGCCTCGTCGAGCCACGACGGCCAATAGAAGATCCCTTGGAAATCTGTGCACGCCTTCGCAACCTCAACCGCCTGTTCGGGCGACTGGGCGCCGCAGCGGCCCACGCCGACGTCGATCTCCACGAGCGTCCGGATGCCCTTCAGATCTTTTGCGACCTCGACCGAATCGATTGCCACCGTGACGCGGCGGCTCTTCCCCAGTTCTCTTAGACGCGGCACCTTCTCCTTCAGAAGCGGAAAGGCGACAAGCACGTCTTCGCCGGGCAGGACCTCCGCCTCGCCCACCTTGGCGACGGTGATACCGATCGCGCCCGCCTCGAGCTGCATCCGAGCAATCTCGGGGATCTTGTGGGTCTTTACGTGGGGCCGCAGAGCGACGTTCCAGACGCGGCACTGCTCCTGCATCCGGCGGATGTTGCGCTCGAGAGTGTCCAGATCGACATACAGGGCCGGCGTATCCAGCTCGAGCGCGTCCATCACCGGGCCTTCTTTGCGATGCACTCGATCTCGACCGCGATCCCGCCGGGAAGCGCGCCTGCCTGGATCGTCGTCCGCGCTGGGAACGGCGCCTGGAAAAATGTCTCGTAGACCTCGTTCATCGCGCCGAAATCGTTGATGTCGCGAAGGTAGACGTTGCACTTGACGACGTCATCGAGCGAGGAGCCCGCTGCCTCGAGGATTGCCCGGAGGTTCTCGAAGGTTCGTTTCGTCTCCGAGCCCACGTCGCCGAGCTCGCGTGTCCCGGTCGCCGGATTGGTGCATCCCTGTCCAGCGACGAAGATGAAATCCCCTTCGATGATCCCCTGCGAGTACGGGCCGGCGGGCTTCGGCGCCTTGTCGGTCAGAATGGCGTTTCTCATGATCTCCCCTTGAGCCGCTTCCAGACGTGATGAACGGGAAATCCCGCTGCCGCGATACCCAGACCGTAGACCGGCGAATAATTGCCGACCTGGATCTCGCCCCACACGATCGCCGTTACACCTACCACGGTCCCGACCATGAAGAAGATCGGCACCCACGGATAGCCAGGCGTATGGAACGGCCGGGGCGCGTCGGCCAGCTTCCGGCGCAGAACGAACACCGAGCCGACGGCCACAATCAGCGCCGCCCACTCGACGACCACAAAGTAGGTCGTCAGCGTGTCGAAGTCCCTCAGCGCGAGGACCATGCCGATCGCGGCCGCACCCTGGATGAGCAGCGCCGGCCAGGGCGTGGACCAGCGGGGATGGGTCTTTGCCAGAAATGAGAACATGAGGCCGTCGCGCGCCATCGCATAGGTCACTCGCGGCTTCGCGAGAAAATTGCCATTGAGCGCGCCAAAGACACTCAGCATGATCGCGAGCAGGATCAGTGTCCCGCCGACAGGCCCGACGATCGACGTCATCACCGTCCGCGCAATGGCTTCCTTCTGCTGCGCCATGATGCCCACCGGCATCATATAGAGATAGGCGAGATTCGCGCCGATGTAGAGCGTGACGATCACCAGCATCCCCACAACGATGATGCGCTTCATCAATCGCTCAGGCGCAACGACCTCGCCCGCGATCATGCTGACGGCGATCCACCCGTCATAGGTCCAGATGACCGACGCCATCGCGCGAGCCAGCCCGCCGCCCTGCACCGGGCCGCCCGCGGTTACGTGGGATAGGCTGCCGTTTCCCAGCAGGAACGCCCCCAGGATAATCGCAGCCAGCGCCGTCACCTTGACCAGCGTGGTCGCTTCGCTCACGGCCGCGCCGACCCGCGCCCCAAGCACATTTAAGATGGTCAGCGTCACGATGGCCGCGATCGCGATTGCCTGGACCGTCACGGCTCCCGCCGGCGTGCCCAGCAGGTTGAGGAGGAATTCGGCGAAGACCGTGGAGAGGGCGGCGACGGTCGCGGGCGTCGTGACCAGGACGTACAACCAGCCGAACACGAATGCGGCCGCATCGCCATACGCCTCGCGCAGAAAGACGTAAACGCCGCCGGGCCGCGGCAGCAGCGAGCTCAGTTCCGCCACCGTCAGTGCGCCACAGATACTGATCAGGCCGAAGACAGTCCAGAGCCCCATGATGACGAGCGGGTTGGGAACGAGGCCAGCGATGGTGGGCGGCGTCCGGAAGATGCCGCTGCCAATCGTGATGCCGACGATGAGCGCGGTTCCGCCGCGGAAGCCGATGACGCGCCGGAGATCGCCAAGCATCAACGCGCGATAGTATAGAAGCCCCGTGACGCACCACGCCATCGGAACCTGGGACTACGTCATCGTCGGCGCGGGCAGCGCTGGCTGCGTGCTGGCAAACAGGCTCTCCGCCGCCCCTGGCGTGCGGGTACTGCTGCTGGAAGCCGGTGGGCAGGACGATTGGTTCTGGATCGACATCCCGGTCGGCTATCTCTACACGATCGCCAATCCGCGCACCGACTGGTGCTACAAGACCCAGCCCGACGAACACCTCGCCGGCCGATCGATCCATTACGCGCGCGGCCGGGTGCTGGGCGGCTGCTCCTCGATCAACGCCATGATTTACATGCGCGGCCAGAAAGAGGATTACGACTACTGGGCCTCGCTCGGCAACGCCGGCTGGTCATGGGCAGACGTGCTGCCGCTTTTCAAAAAAGTCGAAGACTATCAGCACGGCGCCGACGACATGCACGGCGTGGGAGGCGAGCTGCGCGTCGAAGATTCGCGCCTCCGATGGGAGATTCTCGAGGCGTGGCGCGATGCCGCCGAGGAATGCGGCATTCCGAAGATCGCGGAATTCAACCGGGGCGACAACTTCGGCAGCGCGTACTTTCAGATGAACCAGAGGCGCGGCGTGCGCTGGAGCGCGACCAAGGCGTTCCTGCGCCCGGTGCTTTCGCGGCCGAATCTGACGGTGATCACGGGAGCGATGGTGGAGCGCCTGCGGCTGGATGGAACCGACGGTGTGCCGCGCGCGACGGGTGTCGAGTTCGCACATCCGAGCGACGGCCGGTGCTTCGCGGAAGCCGCCGCCGAGACGATACTGGCCGCCGGCAGCATCGGATCACCGCAGCTCTTGCAGCTCTCGGGCATCGGCCCGGCGGCGCTGCTCGCCGCGAGGGGCATTGCGCCGGTCCACGACCTCGCCGGCGTCGGCGAGAATCTGCACGATCATCTTCAGATCCGTATGCAGTACAAGGTGAGCAACACAGTGACCCTGAACGAGCGGGTGAACAGCCTGTTCGGGAAGGTTTCGATGGCGATGGAGTACGCGCTGTTCAAAACCGGGCCGCTCACAATGCCGCCGTCGCAACTGGGCGCCTTCTCAAAGAGTGACCCTGGCCAACCCACCGCCAACATCGAATGGCACGTGCAGCCGCTCTCGCTCGACAAGTTCGGCGACCCGCTGCATAAATTTCCCGCCATCACGCCGAGCGTGTGCAATCTGCGGCCGGCCTCGCGGGGGTGGGTCCGTATCGCGTCGCCCGATCCGGCAGCGCATCCTGAAATCAAGCTCAACTACCTCTCCGAACCTGAAGACCGGCGGGTGGCTGTGGACGCCATGCGGTACACACGCCGCATCATGGAGGCCAAGGCACTGGCGAAATTCACGCCGGAAGAATTTCGTCCCGGACCTGCCGCGCAGAGCGACGCCGACCTGGTGAGGGCGGCCGGCGCGCTCGGGACGACGATCTTTCACCCGGTGGGAACCTGCAAGATGGGGAGCGACCCCTTGGCGGTGGTCGATGACCGACTCGGCGTCCGAGGCGTCGCAGGACTGAGAGTCGTCGACGCGTCCATTATGCCGAGGATCACCTCGGGAAACACCAACGCGCCGGCTTACGCGATCGCCGAGAAAGGGAGCCAGATGATCCTCGAGGATCGGCGGTGAATCAGTTGGGCCATTCTCCGCCCGGCATCGGCACGCCCTTCAGCCCGGCTGGATCGATGACAACATGCCGGATGCGCTCGCGTCTCCAGGTGTAGGTGATGTGCACGAGACCGTCAGAGGTTTGAATAACCGCGGGATAGGAATACTCCCCAGGCTCGGATTCCAGGACGAGCGCGGCGTCCCACGTCGCGCCATCGCGCGAAATCGCCACGTTCAGCGGCGAGCGCCCCTTCGGCGTGTGGTTGTACACCAGCAGATGTCGGCCATCGCGAAGCGTGATGGCATCGGTCCCCGCGCTCGGGTTCGGGAGCATCGTCAACGCCACTGCCGTCCACGTGGTGCCGCCATCTCGGGACCACGTTTCGAAGATGCGACCCGACCGGGTCCGGCCGAGCGCCTGCAGCCGGCCATCAGCGTGGATGAGGATGCTCGGTTGGATGGCGTCGATCAGCTTCCCGTCCGTCGAGGGCGACGGGCGCACTATGGCCCACGAGCGCCCCCCCTCGCGCGTGCGCTCGAAATGGACGCGCCAGGTGCTCGGCGTGTCCGGTGTTTCCGTGCTGCTGGGCGCGATGATCGTTCCGTCGGCGAGCCGCACCGGTTTGTTCTTGATAGGACCCAGGATTCCGTCGGGCAGGCGCCGCGCGTCGCTCCAGGTTCGCCCCTCGTCTGTCGACGTGCGCGCCATTCCCCACCACGAGCGGGGATTCGGGCCGACCTTATAGAACAGCGTCAATTCTCCGGCGCGGGTGACAAACAGGACGGGATTCCACGTGGGGTATCGCGTGCCGTCGGGCTGAACCCCCGTCGCCACTTCCACAGGAGCGCTCCATTTTCCGCTCAGGCGTCGCGCAAGCCAGATGCCGACATCGCTCGCGCCCTCACGAGTGCCGCCGAACCAGGCGGCAACCAATCCATCGCGCGTCTCAACAATCGTCGAGGCATGCGCGCTGGCAAACGGCGCGGTCTCGAAGATGACCTCCGATTCGGCGACTCCCGGTTGAGAACCCGCCGGCGTCGCCAGCAGCAGTGCCGTGAGCACGGCAAGACAGCGACGAAGCATGTTAGACCGGTGCCGGCGCATCGACGCCGCCCCAGAGGTTCAGCGTCCCCAGTTCCTCGCGGCCGCACGCCTTGAGGTACAGGAACAGCTGCGTGCGGTAGGCCGCGCACCCGCAAAGCACGAAGTTCGCGATGAAGGCCCCGCGCGTTGTCCTGTTGCCGAACATCTCGATTTGGGCACGGAAGTCGGCCTCGGACATGTCGGCCAGCAGCGTGGCATAGGCGGCGGGCTGCGCGGCAATCGCCGCGAGCGTCTGATCGAAGTCCCGCGCCCCGGCGGCCTGCTCAGCAGCCGTCCAGGCGGCAGGGTCGAATGCTCCCGCCTTGGCGGCCTGCACGAGCCCGGGCCCCATGATGGTCAGGTACTTCAGCAGCTCGATCGTGGTGCGTTGCTTCGGCGTAGGGCGGTAGTCGAGCTTCGCCCGATCGATCTTGTTTGCGAGGTGAAGCAGGATGCGGACTTCGTTCTGCAGAGAGGCAATAAGTTCGGACTTGGTCAGGACCATGGATTCCTCCGGAGCAACACTGCGTGCTGATTGGCTTATTGCAGGTGCTCGTAGATCGATTTCTCGAACCGCTTCATGACGTCCATGCTGAGGGCATTATAAAACGGCAGCACGTGCGTAAGGATGACGACCCCTATGCCGTTTTTCGGATCCACCCAGAAGTGCGTGTTGTTGATCCCTCCCCAGGTGTAGCTTCCCGCACCTCGCTCATGTGTGGGCGCCCCGTCCGTAACGGTAATCTGGAAACCCAGGCCGAACTTGTCTCTTCCGGCTCCAAACGGAAACGGTGCGGACCGCCTCGGAATCGCCGCGGGCATCGTATCGACGACGACCGGGCCAATCTGATTGGTGCTCATCAGGCGAACCGTTTCCGGCTTGAGCAGCCGGTTGCCGCGCCACCTTCCCTCGTTCAGGAACATCTGCACGAATGCCGAGTAGTCGGAGACGGTCGAGACCAGCCCGCCGTCGCCTCTCACGTCGGGCACGTACGTGGGAAGGTTTGGATGTTCGACGAGCCCCGTCGATTCCCTCTGGTGAACCGTGGCGATCCGCGCAGCCTTCTCTGGAGCGGGCCTGTAGGTGGTGTCGACCATCCCGAGCGGACGGAAGATTCGTTCCTGATTCCATTCTTCGATTGACTGGCCGGAAAGCTTCTCGACAAGATCGCCGAGAACTGCGGTGGCGGGTGAATAGTTCCACCGCGTTCCGGGATCGAACAGGAGCGGCAGCTCTCTTGGATCTTTGCCGGTCTTCGTTTGGATCGCAAGAATAGTGGAGCTGGTGAACGGATAACCCAGTCCCGACGTGTGGGTCAGCAGGTGGCGGATGGTCATCTCACCGATCGCCGGCCGCGTCGTGTAGGTCGCGTCCTTCGCATCGAAGGTCGCCATCACAGCCCGGCCCTTGTAGGCAGGCAGGTAATCACCTATCGGATCGTCGAGCCGGAGCTTGCCCTCCTCGTAGAGCATCATGATCCCCACGGAGGTCACGGGCTTCGTCATTGAAGCAATGCGAAACAGCGTATCCCTGGACATCGCGGTGCCCCTGGCAACATCCCGCTTGCCGAAGGTCCCGAGATATAGGATCCGATCCTTGTTCATCACTGCTGCCACGACGCCGGGAATCTCTCCCTTGTCGACCGCAGCCTGGAACATGCGGTCGATCGCGGCGACGCCACTGACCTCGAGCGTCGGCAGCTCGGCCGACCGGGCGGCACAACCCAGGAGCAACAGCATCGGCAGCATCGTGCACGTGCGAAGGATTCTCTGCGCAGAACCACGTAGAGTGTTCTTCATGGCTTCGGCGGCGGCACGCCGGCCCGCCGCGCCTCGTGCGCCCGAGCCGGCCACCAGGGATTGGGCTGCCACTTGAACACGTTTCCCGTCAGACTTGCGACGTAGATCTCGCCGGTCTGGGCAACGGTCATCATGTGGCCCGGCGATTCCATGCCCCCGAGAATCTTGCCGCTCTCGAGATCGAGCTTGATGAGCTGTCCGGCGAGCGTGTCGTAGGTGATGTTCTCGCTGTTGTTACGATGAGTGATGACCCACATCTCGTCCTTCGGGGTAATGAACACGCCCTGGCTGCACCCCAGATGCGTCCACTGCTTCAAGAATTTGCCGTTCTCGTCGAAGATCTGAATGCGGTTGTTCTCGCGATCGCTCACATACACACGGTCTCGGGAATCGACCGCGATGGAATGCGGTACACGGAACTGCCCCGGGCCATCTCCCGGAGTTCCCCACGTCGTCACGTAGTTGCCAGCCTTGTCGAGCTTGACGACGCGGGAGTTGCCGTAACCGTCAGAGATATACGCGTTCCCCTTCGAGTCCCATGCGATGTCGGTCGGACGGTTGAAGGTCTTGGCGTCGGTCCCAGAGACCCCTTTCACTCCCCACGTCTGAAGCAGCTTGCCCTCGCGCGTGAACTTGAAAATCTGATGTCCCGCATCGTCCACGGCCCAGACATTCTGGTCACGATCGATCCGGAGCCCGTGCGGCCTGGTAAACATGCCCTTACCCCACGAGCGGAGATACTTCCCCATGGAATCGAACACGACGAGCTGATCGGTCGCCGCGTCGCGCTTGAACACGTAGACGTTGTTTTGCGCATCGGTCGTCACCCCCGAGACCCGTCCGAACTTCATTCCCGCCGGCATCGTCTCCGGCTCTTCGCCAAAGCGAATCTCGACGCTGTACTTGAGCAACGATCCTGGATGCGGGTGCCATCCTTCCGGGACGTAACCCTGCCCGGGTGCCTTGCCCTTCGGTGTATTCGGTCCCGGCATGCCCTGCGTCAGAGGTGGAGCCTGAGCGGACAGCCCGATGGTGAGCAACGCCAAAACACACGCGGCGATCTTCTGCATGGAATTCGTCTCCTGAACGAGGCCTACGGTCAACGGTTTGGTGCGCGGCAGACAAAGTTTGCCGCATCTTCGATGCTTCCGGTCCCCTTGTATGCTGCAACCTGCGGATACGGACACAGCGGCCGCGTCCGATCCACGGTGCCGTTGGTCGAGTGCGACGCAAGGACCTGATCGGGCGCCTTGCCGTGCTCGACCCACTGCTCGAGCGCTGCAACCATGTCAAATGTGTTCGGTCCTTCTCCCCCGCCGCAGTGGCCCATGCCGGGCGCCATGAACAGACGATACGAGGCGTGTGCGTTGCTCGTGCGACCGAGCGCCTCCAGCGCACGCGTGAAGTACTGTGTACTGCTCGCGGGCGAGATCTGCGGATCGTTCCATCCGTGGTACTGAATCAGCTTGCCGCCGCGAGCGATGAACGGTCTGAGATTCGGATCGAGCGCGTTGATGATGTCGTTATCGAGCTCTTCAGCACGCACGATGTCGGAATTGAAATCGAACTTCTGCACATTCCAGTTTGGATCGCCGAATACGATGAAGCGGAACTGATCAAGTCCGGTCGCGCGTGCCGATGCGCTCCATCCCAGGTCCGTCCACCCCAGCTCGCTGCCCGGCGCAAGACCCGTGATCTCCCGCTTGGTCTGCGGATTCACCACGCCCGAGTACATCAGCCGTGCCGTTTCAACCTGCGCGGCGCTCAAACACGACGCTGCAGCCGCACCCTTGCACTGCAGGACACCGGGATCGAACCTGCATGCTCCTGGACTTTCGATGAGGCCATCCTTCACGCCATCGATCGCATCGCACGCGTCAACGACCGCCGTGTGAAGAAGCTGACGCTCGGCCGCTGTCAGACGCGCGGCCTCATTGGTCTCCAGCCGTTTCGCCTGACGAACCGCCTGGGCGGCGCGGCCGGTCCAATCGAGACCCGGCGCACCGGCGATGATGCCGTCGAAATCCGCAGGGAATCGCTGCGCGGCCTTCATCGCCTGGCGTCCGCCTGCAGAGCAGCCGTTCCAATAAGACAGCTTCGGGCCGGCGTCGTAGTAGCCCGCGATGATCTTCTTGGAAGCCACGGTCATTTCGTGGATCGCGCGCCACCCGAAATCAATCACCTTCTCGGGGTGCCCCAGCGCGAAGCTCGCCCCTGTTCCCGTGTGGCCGGTATCTGTCGAGCTCGTCGCGTAGCCGCGAGCCAGAGCCGCCATCATGGCCCCGTAGTTGATGGCCCCGTTGAACGCACCGTTGCCGACCGCCTGAAATTTGCCATTCCAGTTCGACGCCGGCATCCAGATTTCCATCTTGATGTCGGAGTCGCTCGACGGCGTCAGCGTGGCGGCGACCCGGCAAAAGGCCGGGAGATTTCTCGCCGCGCTGTTTTGCAGGCCAGCGGCAGCGCCTGGCGGCGTGAACGCGCCGGCCGGCACTGACTCGGCGAGCGTAATCTTTGCTGGTGGGGTCCGGCGTAAGCGGGACCCCACCTCTACTGCGTCGGACAGCGCCAGCATCGCCAGGCTCTCGCAAGAGCCGGCCGCGTGGATCGGAACGACCACGACCTCTTCCTGCAAAGCGCACAGCAGGACCGCGCAGACACAACCGGCCGAGATGCATTTGATCCAGAAGTTCGTCATATGTGCTCCTGACCTAAGGTGCCCGAACCGCCAGGCCCGGGGCTACTCCTTCGACGAGCCGCCCGTCGGCGACAACCGGCACGCCGTTGACGATCACGTGCTGAATGCCGATCGGCGCTGCACCGGGTTCGCGATACGTCGATCGATCGACCACGCGCGCCCCGTCGAAAATCGTGATGTCGGCGTCGGCGCCCACGCGAAGCCGCCCCTTCGCCCGCATTGCCGGCACTCGTGCCTGCAGACGTTGTGCTGGCATCAGCGTCATCTTTCGAATGGCGTCCATCAACGTCAGCGAGCGGGCGTCGCGGACGTAGCGCCCCAGCACTTTGGAATACGTGCCGGCGGTGCGCGGATGTCCCGTGCCGTTCTCCCAATACGCGTCGCTGGCGATCATCGTCAGCGGACTGTTAACCGCCGCAGCGACCATTTCTTCTGTATTCGAGTGAAGGACCACCGGCCCTCCCGTCTGCCGGTATTTTTTGAACGTCTCTGGGGTCAATCGCTCTCCGGTCTTCGGCCACTCCAGGCGGGCGACGCGGTCCGCGGACGCGGTCGCGTACTCATCCAGGTTGGCGGATTGGATCTCCGTCATCCCGGCTGCGTACGGATACGCCTCCGTGGTGACATCCCTTCCACGCGTTCGCGCGTCCGCGATCATTCTGAGCATCTCGGGGGTCTCCGCCGTCCCCACGCTGTTGAGATGCACGACGTGGAGCGAGGCGTTCGTGCCGGCGGCGAGCTTCAGCGCCTCGTTGAGCCCAGCCACGCCGCGCCGGATATGTGCGTGGATCGGCACGCCATTGCTGGCCGCTACGCGAAACACGGCGAGGAGCTCTTCCTCCGTTGCAGCAGGCGTATACGGAAAGCCTGCGCCAACGCTCACAGCACCGTTCTTCAGGCCGTCCGCGATACGCTGCGCCATCGCTGTGATCTCTGCGGGCGACGCCGCTCGATGCGCAGCATCTCCCGTCGGAAACAATCGCCCTGGATCGCGCAGGACAGCCATTCGCACGGGAATGTGACCGATGCTGACACCGTAGTTGATGAGCCTTCCCGCCTTTCGCTCGGCGTACCACGCCTCGATATCGGCGGTCCCCAGCTCGAGCTCAAGCGCCGTCGTCACACCGTCCCGTGCCTGATACGCGTACGTCTCGGGCGTCTGGCCGTGCGCATGCAGATCGATGAAGCCGGGAGAGACGACGAGCCCGGCCGCATCGATGATCGCGCGACCGGCCAGGCGTTCCTGAGAAACAGCGACAATCTTGCCGTCATCAATCGCGACGTTCCGGACACCATCGAGGCCCGACTCCGGATCGAGCACGCGGCCATTGGCGATGACGAGATCAACATCCTGAGCACGGAGTAGCGTCGCGGCACCGACCGCGATGGCGATCAGTAGGACACCGCGTGCGGGCCTGGACTGAATCACCCTGGCACCCCGATGTGCGTGACCCGAAACGGCTCGAGCGTGTCCAAGGCTGCCTCAGGGCGCCCGAGCTTCCAGCTGAAGTAGCGCAGCGTCACGCGCTCTGGTGTGAAGTCGGCGATCGTGAAGCCGTTTTCCTCCAACGCCGGCAGCCCTTCCTCTACTTCGAGACCCGAGGGCGGCCGCGCGCGCAGCCCTCGCACCAGCGACGGCCAACCCGGCCGGCCGGTTCCCACCGGGCCGGGCAGAACGGAGAAGACGGGGTTCGCACGCAAATCAATGCCGGAGGTCCTAAGGATACGCCCTTCGCCGATTGCGTGCAGGTCTCCGCTGACGAACAGCGGAATGCGGCCGCGCATTGCGGATGACGCTTGCAGCAATCGATCGTGCTGCAGGCGCCAACCGGACTGCCAATGCGGTTTGGGGATCTTCGTCGTCAGCCGCTCGTCGCCGCCGTCCATATCGGCATACCACTCCCCCCACTTGCCGGCACTCCAGCCAGGTGGCGTTGAAGGCATATTGACGACATGGATTGCGTCCGAGCCGGCCATGCGCGCTTTGAGCCACTCTTCAATCAACGGCGGGACGAACGAAGCGGTCGGGCCTGTCAGTGTCATGTACCGGCGACAGTCGTACATGAGGAGCTCGAGCAGTTTGCCGTACCGCAACGTGCCGAAGCTCTCAGAAATACCCGCGGGCCGATCCGCCGCCGATGCTGCCGGCAACCCCCGGGCACGATGTGCATCCGGCAGGAATTCCGGGTAAAACAGCAGCTGGGACGCACGCGCAACGTTGAGCATGAAGGGATCAGGCGGGAAGGTCACCAACGTGTCGTCTGCCTCGTCGTTCTCAAAGTAGTCGTGATCGTCCTGCAGGAAGAACACGGGCGTCGAGCGCATCAACGTCCCGTAAAGCTCGGCGATCTGCGGCCCCACGGCTTTCTTCAACACCTGCTCGTTTGCCGTTCCCAGCACAGTCTGGCGCCGATCGAACTCTCCTGCATACGCTTTGGCGGCCGGCGACGCACCAAGGAGATCCGCTCGCACGGTACGGAGGTCCCAATAGATGTGATCGCCATTCGCCACGACGGCATCCGGAGCAAAGGACATCGCCCGGTCGAGCATGCGTCGCCGGACGGCCAGTGTGAGGAATCGGTGCGTGCTGACGTCCGTTGGTCTGTGATCTGGCAGGATGTCATGTCCGCCGGCGCACGAATAGATCAGCAGGCGGACGCTCTTCGGGCTGTCGGTCGGCGATGGAAACGTCGCAAGGGACCATGGATCGCACAGCGCCAGGCCGCGCGCGTCCAGCAGTTGCAGGTCGTACCTGCGACTCGGCTCGAGACCGGCCGCATCGAACGTCCAGAAGAACCCGAGCGTGTCGGCCGCGCCTCCTCGAATCTTGCGGCCGCCAACCAGCAACACCGGTGGGTTACGGTGCCCTTCCCTGAACGATGCCTTGATCAGAAATCTCTCGTGGCTCGCGGTCGGCAGCAGGTGAACGACGTCGCCGCTCTTCCATCCCTGCCCACCCTGGCTCTGTGCGGCCCTGGCAGACGCGTGCGACAGCGCGACCGTTGTCAGGGAGGCGCCGCCGATCAGAAAATCTCGACGGCTCAGCATTGCAGCACCTTTCATTGTGGCGGCGCGGGCTGGCTCAGGTACTCCTTCGACTGCCTCTCATTTCTCAACGGCGTCACCTTGTCCGGATCCACCCGAATCATCAGGTAGCTGATGTGATCGTCGATCTTGGTGAACCAGTGGCCGGTACCCGCCGGGATCACGACGACGTCGCCGGCCTTGATCGCCTGCGCCACCCCGTTCCGAATCTCGGAGCCGTTGTGTCCCGGCCCGTTGAACTCGACGACGGTACGAAGCGTCGCCGGGCGGCGCTGGCGGTTCACGATGTCGGCACCGAGGACGAGTGTGGCCGACCCTGAGATGACGTGATAGACCTCGCTGACGAGATCGTGTTCGGCAACCGAGCTGGGTGCCGGCTTGTCCAGCCTGCCGCGATACACCATCGCAATGCCGACGTGGGCTTTGCCGATGTCGATATCCCTCACTTGCTGATCGGTCAGCTTTTCCGCGATCGCTTTCTTTGTGTACGCGTCGAGCTCGGAAAGCGGGACATATGTCCCCGGGCACATGTTGCAGGTTGGCTGCGGGTCGGTGGGATTCACTTTTCCCTGTGCGAGCAGCACCGTCGCCATGCACGTAGCGGCCGCGAATCCCACCAGAAAGTGTTTCATGTGCACCTCATCGGTCGAAATATTTCTGCAGCTCTTCTGTGCTGGTCGTTCTGGTCAACGCCAGCATGAGTAAGACTCGGGCTTTCTGCGGATTCAGGTTGTCGGCTCGGATGCAGCCGAGCTGCTGCGTTTCGACGTCGCGAGCGTAGAGGGGAACGACGCGACCCGTGTACACACGCGTGCTGAGCACCACGGGAATCCCGCGCATCCGCGCCTGCCTGATGGCATCGAACGTACCGGCAGTCACGTGGCCGAGCCCGAAGCCTTCGATGACGAAACCGTCCACGCCGCCCTGTTGAAGCAGCAGCGAGATCACGCTTCCGTCGGCGCCGGCATACTGACTCACGATCTCCACGCGCCCGAGGGGCTGCCGGTCGGACAGGGTAATCGTCTGCCGGCGCAGTGGCGCCCGATAGAATCGCACGGCACCGAGGTCGGCGACGCCGAGGGCTCCGAACTCGAGTGTCCGGAAGGTCTCGACCTCGATGGTGTTCGTCTTCGTGACCTCGCGCGCCGCATTGATCTGCCCGTTCATGACGACCAGAGCGCCCTTGCCGACCGCTTCTGGTGAAACGGCCACGCGTACGGCGTTGAGCAGGTTCCGCGGACCGTCGCTATCGAAGTAGGAAGAGGCACGCTGAGCACCTACGATAATCACAGGCTTGGAACTCGAGACGGTGAGATCGAGAAAGTAGGCGGTTTCTTCGAGCGTGTCGGTGCCGTGGGTCACCACCACGCCGGCGACGTCGTTCATCGCCAGCAGCTCGTTTGTCCGCCGGGACAGACGGCGCCAGATTTCGGGCGTCATGTCGTAGCTGCCGATGTTGGCGACCTGCTCGACGTCGACCCTGGCAATCTTGTCGAGGCCGGGGACCGCACGCACGAGATCGGCGCCCGTCGCGGCGGGCGCCAGGGCACCGATCGCCGGATCGAATCGACTGGCGATCGTGCCGCCGGTCGCCAGTACGACCACGCGCGGCAGCGCATCCGGAGAGCCGCCGCCAGCCTGCGCGAGGCCCGATGAAGCGCCGGACGCGGCCTGAAGCCCGGCCATCAACATCAGCAGCAGCACGACTGCCGATCGTCTGTTTGCCATCATCTCAACGACCTGTCAATGCTCTCCGACGATACGTGTCTCTCCGACGATACGCCCCGTGTCATTGCTCCGCGAACTTCACCAGCACATACGTGAGGTGCTTCCCCTTCGGGACCAGAAACGCATGCGGGATCGTCGCGGGGATGTGAATGACATCGCCGGCGCCCAGCGGGTGCCGCGATCCGCCCTCGAGCCGCGACCCGAGGAACTCACCCGCGCCGCCGCCAGCTTTCTTGTCGATCATCATGCCGCCCAGCTGGAGAGTGCCTTCCCCGCCCTGAACGAATACCACGTCGACAATGCCGTCGTGCTGCTCGGGTAAACCGTCGGCATTCCGATGCAGATAGCGGACCCGATGATCGCCGAAGTCGCCGAGCGTTTCTCTCGCGGAGTGATCCGATCCGACTTTCTTTGAAAGCGCGAGATGACGCCTTTGCAGCTCATCCGCTCTCCAGAGACGGAAATCCGGATGATCGGCCGCAAACACCGGCACGATGAGCAGGACGGCGGTCAGAAGACAAATCACAGTGCGCATTGAGACCTCCTGAAGGTACTAGCGACCAGATCAATCACCGCGGAAGGCCGGCGATGTCCGTCCTTACCCTGTAAAGAGTCTTGCCGGCTGTCACATACAGCGTTTTCATGTCAGCACCGCCGAAGGCGTTGTTGGTAATGTAGTCTTCCGCAATCGGGATGAATTTCAGGAGCCTGCCCTCGGGAGAAATCACGTAGATACCGGTCTTGGTGTCGAGCGTCTCGGAGGTTCCGCGCAACTGGCCCATGCCCGCCGAGGCGTAGAGATTTCCCTGCGTGTCGATGCTCATGCCGTCCGCGCTTCGGCCGGGATAGAAGTTGTAATGAACCCGCATGTTGCTGACGGTGCCCTCCGCGCTCAGCGCGAAGGCGCGAATCATGCGCGCCCCGCCCTGCGTTCCATTGGCCTCGATCACATAGAGCGTCTTGTCATCGGGCGACACCTGAAGCCCGTTGGGCCGTTGAATGTCGGGCGCAGCCAGAATGCGTGTCACCCGGCCGGGAGCATCGATCCTGTAAACGGCGCCGCCGGGCAGGTCGGTAAAATACAGCCGCCCCTTGGAGTCGATGGTGACGTCGTTCGGGCCGACGAACGGCTTGCCCTCGTAGTTGTCGGCCAGAATCTCCATCTTGCCGCTCCGCAAGTCGGTTCGCGTGACTTGCGGCTTGAATGTCTGGGTGACGCCCATACGCGTTGAGGCGGAGCCTTCACAGGCAACAAGCCGGCCCTGGGGATCGATCAGCAAGCCGTTGGCGTTGTTGCTGTGCTCGCGAAAAACGGACAAGACGCCTTTCGGATCGAGCTTCATGATCCGCTGGAACACCAGCTCGGTGAAATACACGTTGCCGTCGCCATCGACCACCGGACCCTCGGTGAATGCAACGGTCGTCGCGATCTCCGGCTGCTGAGCAGCCACAGGCGCCGAACTCAATATTCCGCCGATCGCGATCGCTGAAATAAGCCATCTCATGGCAGCACCTTCCTTGGGAGAGCCGAAATGCTAGCACGCCCTGGCGTCCATCAACGCCTTGTCTTGTAGACCCTGCCGCCCTTCATTACGAATGCAACTCGCGTCAAGGCCGTCACGTCCGTCGTCGGATCTCCCTCCACCGCTATCAGATCCGCTTCGAAGCCGGGTGCCACCCTGCCAATCAGCTTCTCCAGTCCCAGCGACTCGGCGGCGAGCGATGTCGCCGAAATAATGGCCTCCATCGGCCGCTGGCCACCCTGCCGGACCCGCTCGACGAGCTCTTCGGCATTGCGGCCATGCGATCCGGCGACGGCGTCCGACCCCATCACGAGCTTCAATCCCGGCGTCGCGACGGCTTTCTTGATCATCCGCTCATTCACGCGCATCGCGCCTTCCATGGACCTGAACCCTTCGTCGGTATAGCCGGCAATGCCGACGAATCTCAACTTATTCCGCACATAGTTCTGAAGAAGTACGCCGACGTGTGGGTCGAAATACACGTTCTTCTCGGCCATCAGTTTCAAGGCCGAGTCTTCGACAAGCATGCCGTGCTCGATCTGCGTGCAGCCGGCCGTGACCGCTTTCACCACGGCGGCATTGGTCTGCGCGTGGACGATCGCGCGCAATCCGACGGCCCGGGCTTCGCCGCAGACAGCCTGCAGCTGCTCGGGGGTCATGGCCTCGTCATCTGCATCGGACAGGCTCGTTGACACGAACGCCTTGATGAGGTCGGCTGTCTGGCGTTTCAGCTCGCGCACTCTGGCCCGCAGCTCGCTCGGGGTGCCGCCGTTGCGCGTGAGCTGCGCGATCGACGTGAGAACGCGCGGCCCCGGCAACACGCCACGTGCGATCGCGTCCCGCACTTCGACGTCGCTTGCATGCCCCGGACTTTGGAGCGTCGTGACGCCTGCCATGAGCGTAACGTAGGCGTTCTCGGCACTGTAGAGGACCGCCCGCGACGGCGACGGGGCCTGCGGTTCGTAGCGGCCGTCGGAACCGAAGTGCCACGCGATGTGCGAGTGAACATCGATCATGCCGGGCAGCACGGTCAATTCGCCGAAATCGTAGTCAGCCTTCTCGGTTGACGTCGTCTCGATCCGTTTGATTTTCGAACCTTCGACAACAACCGTGGCGTTCGCGATGACATGGCCGGTGCCATCGACCACACGCGCGGCGCGGATACTGATCGTGGTTGGCTGCGCCTGCGCAATGCTTGCCGTCACGATCGCAACGACAACCGTCAGACAGATCTGCGAGAAGGTCAGGAGATCTCCATTGGCTATGAGACGTGGTCAGGGGCGGCCGCTGATGCGCAGCTCCTGAATCTGCTTCACGGCATCATCCACCTGCATTTCCAGAATGCGCTTACCGAACAAGGCGGTGGCTTTCGCAGGATTACCGGTGTGGCCTTGCCCGTCCCCGCTCCGCCCTGTCCCCATTTTGTCGAATCGAAGCAATGAGGGATTGAGGTACATCAGGCTGGACGTATCGTGTGTGCCCGCATGGGAGCCAACGTCCTCGGCGCTGATCCCCTGACTGACAACCCAGTCGTCTCCCCGACCGGGATAGTAGGCCGTGATGTGATAGACGCGCACCCTTGTGGCGCTCCATTCCCTGTTCAGCGCCTCGGCCACGACCTTCTGCCCCTCCTGATTTCCACCGCTGTCGCCAATCAGGGCGATGTCGAGGAATCCGTGCTGCTTGAAGCTTCTGGCGGCGTACTCGAGCACTTTGGCAAACACGTCCTGCGGTGTGGTGATCGTCCCCGCAAAGCGCATATGGCCCGTGGGTGGACTGATGTCGCCTTCGGGAACGTACGCGATGACCGGCGCGACCAGCGCATTCCCAAGCCGCTTCGCGATTTCCCCGGCTTTGTGCTTCACCAGGAAGTTGTGCTTTCCGAGGACCATATGAGGACCGTTCTGTTCGGTCCCCCCCGTGGGAATGATGATGGTGGTCGTGCCGCTGGCAATCGCGTCGCGCGCCTCGATCCAGGTGAGCTCTTCGAGGAAGACACTGTCGGTCTGCGGCCGCGGGGGTACCTGCGTCCACGCTGGTGACGCGAGGGAGATCAAACCGACGAATAAACAAATCAGAACAGGCCGCATGCCGACACCTCCACAAGGTAGCAGTTTTATTGTCGCGCGTTTAACGCTGCGGCCCTTCCATCAGCGCCTGATAGACCAGCGTGGGAAATACCGTCCGAACGTCGGTACGGTTGGGCATGAGCTGGATCATCAGCACCAAGACCAGTCGCGCCTGAGGATCGACACGGTACATGGTGCCGTACGCGCCAGCCCACCCGAATGCGCCGAGCGAATCCATTCCGTTTGCGCCGAACCGGTCGGTGGTTTCGAAGCCCAGACCAAACCCAAGTCCTGTCGCGGAATGCAGCAAGCCGACCTGGTTCGTCTTCATCAGCTCGACCGTCCGCGGCGCCAGGATGCGGACCGGACCCAGCGCTCCGCCGTTGCGAATCATCTCGAGGAATCGAGCGTAGTCACGGGCAGTCGAGAGCAGCCCGGCACCGCCCGCAAAGCTTCGACGCGGACCATCGATATAGGTGCCCTGTCCCTTTGAACCCTCCGGCGCACGCGTGGCACGGCCATCGCCGTCACTCGAATACACGGCCGATAGTCGATCCCGCTCCGATGCCGGCAGGAAAAACCGCGTGTCCTTCATCCCAAGCGGATCGGTAATCCGCGTGCGTATGAATTCGTCGAGCGGCAAGCCGGACGCGCGTTCGACGACACAACCCAGCACGTCGGTGTTGTAGCCGTACACCCAGTCTTCGCCCGGCTGTGCGACGAACGGCAACATGGCGAGCCGCTCCATCGTCTCGCAGATCGGTTCGTCCTTATCGGCCGTATACCATCCATTGCCCGCTGCTGGACCGAGGCCCTTGGCTTCGTACTGAGCTGCGACGTCTCTGTCGGTCCCATAGGAGATCCCCGCTGTGTGTGTCAGCAGATGCCGGATCGTGATGGGGCGCCTCGCGGGTACGACCGACACACCGGCGTCGTTCCGCACCGCGACCGTCGTGTTGGCAAAGGCAGGAATGAAACGGCTGACCGGATCGGTGAGGCCTATCTTGCCTTCTTCCATCAGCGCCAGAATCGCGGCGCTCGTCATCGCCTTCGTCTGCGAGGCGATGCGGAAGATCGTATCGATCGCCATGCGCCGCCCGGCTTCCTTATCGCTCCACCCGAACGCCCGCTCATAGACCGGCTGCCCGTCTCGAAGGACGAGCGCGACGGCGCCGGCCAGCCGACCTTCATCCACGTACTGCTGCAGTACCCGATCGACGCGTGAAAGACGCTCTGGCGAAAACCCGGGGGGCGCGGGGCGTGCCGGCGAGGACGCCGGGGTCGATTGCGCAGACAGGGCGATGCTCAGGAGCATCACCGGCAACAAAAAGGCGGCGGCTTTTCTCATATCGGGTGACGCCGGACGAGTTTCTCGTTGAGCTCGACCCCAAAGCCCGCCCGATCCGGTACGCGAATCGCTCCGTTCTCGAACCGTTCGGGTGGGTTCAGGACGTCCTGCCGCCAATCCACCTCGCCCCATTGGAGCTCGAGGAGGCGAAAGTTCTTCAGCACCGCGCACACCTGAACACTGGCAGCGGTTGAAACAGGCCCGCTCGGGTTGTGTGGGGCAACCGTGGCGCCGTCGCTCTCGGCGACCGCGGCGATCCGCGTCAGTTCAAGCAGCCCACCGCAGTGTTTGACGTCGGGCATGATCACCTGGACGGCCTGATTGCGCGTGAGGGGCGCGAATCCGGCGACGCCGTACAGGATTTCGCCGCCCGCGATCGGCTGCCGGATCCGACGCCGGATTTCGAGCGTCTCTTCTACCCTCTCCGGCGCCACCGGCTCTTCGTACCACGCCAGGTTCTGCGGCTCCAGCCTGTGGGCGACCCGCTCGGCGAGCGGCACATCGAAGAAGCTGTGGCAGTCGACCATCAATTCAACCTGCGGCCCGATAGCCTCGCGCATGGCGGCCACGCAGGCAATGCCGCTTTCGACCGCCGCTTCGATCGTGGCGGTCGGCGAGCCGGGCTTCGGGAAACCGTCGAACGGCGCGGCCTTCACTGCCCGGAACCCTTCCTGCACCGCCGCCTTCGCGGCCGCCGCGAATCCCGCCGGCGTGCGCACCTTGGTGGCGCGATTGACGTTGGCGTAAGTTTGGAGCGTGTCTCTGACTTTCCCGCCAAACAGTGTATAGGTTGGCGCATCCAGCGCCTTCCCGGCCAAATCCCACAACGCCTGCTCGAACGCGCTGTACGCGGTGGCCGCGATCAGGCCTCCCTTCGCAGCGATAGGCTCACCCTGCTGGCGATACGCGCCGATGTCGAGCGGCGACTTCCCGTCGATCAGCGCGAAGAATCGGCGGAACTCGGCCTCCATGCGCGCGGCATCCTGCGTCGTCGTGTTGGCGAACCCGAAGGCGTCCGAGGCTTCTCCGAGCCCGGTCAGCCCCGCATCCGTCCGCACGCGTACGAACAGCCATACCGTTCGTGCCGTCGCCCGCATCGGCAACAACTCGAACCCGGTCACCCGTAGGCGCGGCAGCGCCTCCAGCATCCGCGGCGCCCAGAGCAGCGCGCCCGCCGCAAGCCCTGCGCCGGCCACGATGAAATGTCGCCGACTGACGTCACTCTGCATCATTCCCTCTACGGACCTGTCAGGCCTCGTTTCAGCCGCAGCGGCTCATAATCGCACTGGCCGCCGTCGGCTGCAAACCATGTTCGACCGCCCGGCCCGGCTCAGCGGAGGCTGCTGCGCTAAAGAGCAGCCGTACCGCTTGATTCGGAAAGGCGGGCTCGTGATGGACGTGCGGCATTTCATTCAACTCCGCTGCCGCACGCGGCACTCCAAGGATGTCCAGTTCTGCCCCGACGGACGCCGCAAAGGAGACGAGAAACTCCGGCAGCGGCAAGAGCGGGCACACGACGGTCAGGTACGTCGTTTCTTCCAACGCGATGAGCAGAGGCCCTGGCCGGGTTACTAACTCGCAGGAAGCACGCCACGCCCACCAATGGCGCTCCAGAGGTTCCGTGTGCACATGATCGTCGCCATCGATTTGTCTGTGGCGGCCCAACGTCACAACTGAGCCGCGGCGCACACTGTCCACGCGCCGTCGGCTCCAGTTGATGAAAGGCACCGACTCTAGTGAGGTCGCCTGCCTTCACTTTGCCCAAAGATCTTTGGCGCAAGCGGCCGAAGCTCTCTCAAGCGATTCGTTCTCGCCACAACGACCACGACCGCCACGCCGGAGGCCTGAATGTTCTGTTGAAATTCAATGTTTTGATCAACGGTGAGAAAAGCCTCGAACCGCTCCGCCAGGATGAGCTTCAGCAGTTCGCCATTGCGCTTCGAAGACCAACCCATTTCAACGACCGTGTGTATGTCGTGCCCGGGGAGGTCGTGCCTGAGCGGCCGAGGGACGCACTCATCGAGTAACAGTCGCATGCGCTTCGGTCATTTCACGGGCAAGCTCCAGGGCGGCCACGGCCTGCTCCCGAGTCACCGACGGAAAATCGTTCAGGAAATCGTCAAGGGGGTCACCGGCTTCCAGATAGTCGTAGAGCGTCTTCACCGGAACACGGGTGCCCACGAATACAGGAACGCCGCCCATGATCTCAGGGTCGCTGTGAACCACCGGCTTGCTTGACATGGCCTTCTCCTTCATGTCTTCGAGTATATGCCCGTCTGCCGGATTCGTCGTGTGCCTACGATCCGCGCTGAGCCGCGGCGCTCAGCGTGCGACGGCGCCGTCGGCTCCAGCGCGTGGTTGGGCCGCACCTGCGAGCTTGACGGCCTCGTACAGTGTGTCGGGCGCGATATCCGCCCCGTTTGGCCACACGACCGTGCCCCCATCGATGAAGAATCGCTGGAAGTACGTCCGATCTTTCAGCGGCTCGAAGATCGGCCCTTCGAGCCAGCTCTGAAGATCGACCGTGCCCTGCACGTTGTCACTAAACGTGAAGTGAACGCGAAACCCACTCTCGTACGTGGCCCGAATGACGGATGGCAGGAAGTCCATCGGTGCAACCTCACTCAAGCGGTGCAATGCCATTGAGCGGCAGGCCGGCCTTCATGTGATCCCAGTCTTCCAGCAGTTCGGCCTGATGCACAACCGCCCACTCCCGGATCAATCGTAACGCCGTCCGAGACTGGATGTTGCCGATTGTCATGTCGCCGGAGAAGTCGAACTTGCCCTGTTGGCCCTGGTGCTCGGCGTGGAAGTGTCCAGGCTCGTGCTCCTTGTAGTACATCCGGATGATGATTCCGAAGAACACAGAAATGATGGGCACGCATTGAGCATAACATCGTCAACGGTTCCCATCGGCCCGATTGATAATCGTCGTTTCCACGTACACTTTCGGTTTCATCGGCTATCCAGGATTACGTGTTTCGATCGAACCCGTCCGATCTGAATTTGATTCGTCGGCCCAACGGCCAGGTTTCAGCCGCGGCGGCTCATGGTCGCACCCGCCGCCGTCGGCTGCAAACCGGGTTAGACGGCGCCAAACGATTTCATGTCACAGCTTCGGCTTTTGCCAGGATGCCGGCAATCTGCTGAAGAGCCCGCTCGAATACAGCGGGCGCTGGCGTTTCCGAGGCGAGTTGATTCCAATCAGGCACCATGGCTTCTGGCAACGGCTTGGTCTTAAGTTTGGCAAGGGCATTCGCGTCGAGCTGCGGCAACTGCCAGTCTCGCGTCACGGTAGTTTCGGATGTCCCGTCGGGCCGACTGCCACCGATTGCCAACCGCACAAGACTCCGCGCTGGCTTGACCTCGACGTGCGCAGCAAAGTGCCGCAGTGCTCGAAGGCCACGAAGACAAACATCGTATTCGGCCAAACCGTCAAGCCACTGCCAGAAGTCTGATCTTCCCACTAGCTCGAACCTTTGCAGCGTGAACTGAAGTGTCGCTTCGATCGTCAGGAGTGTTGCACTGACACAGTCGTCGAGAAAAACTCTGCTCTGCGGATGGCGAGGCTCGTTCAGGGCTTCCGCCCATTTGTAGACGGACAGTCGACGCTCGCATTCCTTCAACTTCTCCCAGGCTTCGAGCTTCGCGCCGCTGGGAGGCAATGCGAACCGATAGCGGAACCGCTCCAGGTCTGGAGGAGTCAGTTCGTTCTTGGCAGTTCGAGAACTGCAAATCGCAGCACAGATCTTGCCTTGAACCACGGATGCGAATTTATGCAGAACCACACCATCCATCTGAATTTGCGCTTACCGTATTGATTCCTGCGCCGTCTAACGTGCGGCTTGAGCCGCGACGCGCGTCGTCCGCCAGCGCCGTCGGCTCCAAGCCGATGTTAGACAGGCAGCCGGTATGGTCCGGGGAGAAGGGTAACAGAACAGTCCGG
>JANNJO010000069.1:0-3002 GCA_031395755.1 Acidobacteriota bacterium | reverse complement strand
GCAGCAGGTCGACAGCAGCCAGATCGTGCTGGAAATGTCGGCCGATCGTCAGATGTCGGTGAACAAGCAGGTGGTCAACAATCTGAGCGATCTGGAAACCCGGCTTCGGAGCATCTTCGAGCAGCGCCAGGAAAAGACGATGTTCATCGCCGCTGCCGGCAGCCTTCGGTACGGTGAAATCGTCGCTGTCATCGACGCGGCCAAGGGCGCGGGCGTCGAGAAGGTCGGCATCGTGACCGAGGGCATGCGGCGCGCTGCAGGCGTGCAGACGGGCAACTAGGACCGGGAAGTAGAAAGTAGAAAGTAGAAAGTAGAAAGTGGGGCCGCTTGGCGAGAGCCGAGCGGCCTTTTTTGTTGTTTCCACAGCCCGTGCGCGTGCGCGGGTCCTGTCGCCGATTTTCCTTCGCCCGTCCTCGGACCGAAACGCATCCGTCACGGGGAGGTCTGACGCATGGAGCGTGAACCCGCAACTCTCTTTCGGCCCTTTTTGCAAAGCCTCGCACCACCTTGGGCCATCGCGCCCGCTATTCTCGCCCTGCTCGCCGCGTGGCGCGGCTTCATTCTCCTGGGGCCCGCGCAAGGATCCGGACCCGCGATGGCTCGTCATTTCAGTGTGATGGCGGCGATTCCATTTGTATTCTTAACCAAGAGCGGCCGGCGCTGCTGCGAGCCAAACGGCCTTTCGTGTCGTACCCGTGATGTCGTCTGCCCTCTCAGGGCGGGTGGCGCCGATTTTTCTTTGTCCGCCGCGCAGGGCCGTCTCACGTGACGCGCGCTTGTCGGCCCGAGGACGGACGAAGGAAGATCGGCGACAGGACCCGCGTACGGAGGCGGGCGAAAAGCTGGAGGCACCAAACTAACAAAGGCCGCTCAGCAGTCACTGAGCGGCCCTCACGCGCTACTTCTTACTGTTTACTTTCCCCTTCTTACTTTCCCCTACGCTCCTGCCGCTTGCTTCTTCTTCAGTCCAACGGCCTTCTCCTGGAGCTGTGTGGCCTCGTTGAGGAGCGCCTTCTGACGGCCGGCATCCTTTTCCATGGCCGCTTCGATTCTCAGCAGAAGACCACGGTAGGTGATCGCCTCGACGTAGTCGGGATTCAGGACGATCGCCCTGTCCACCGACGTGAGACCGTTCTTCACATACTCGCGCTTCTGGGCGTCGGTGAGCCTCGTGTTGCGATAGGACTCGTCCCAGTAGTAGGTCGCCACGGTGTAATGCGCTTCGGGGTTGTTCGGCTCCAGCTCGGCGCGCTGCTGGACGGCCGCGATCAGCTTGTCGAAGTCGCCCTGCCGCTGGTAGAAGCCCGCCAGTTGCTGGTAAACGGCCGCTTCTTTCGGCTTCACTTCCTTGGCCTTCATCAATTGCGCCTCGGCTTCATCGAGGTTACCGGCATCCTCATAGATTTTCGCAAGTGCGAAGTAGTTGGTCGTGGTACTTGGATCCAGCTGAATCATGCGCTGGACGATCGGCTCGGCCTGCGTCGGGTCGTCGAGCTTGTCGGGACCGTAGGCGGAGACAAGGTAATCCAGAGCCAGCTTCTTGATATCCGCGCGGGTCTCGCGCTCGGCGGAAATCTTGTAGTTCTCGATGGCCTTGGTCAGGTAGGCGTCGTTCTCGGCTTCGCCCTTTCGCGCCGGCTTGAATTGATTGTCGTAGCTGTTTGCGAGAAAGAAATAGGCGGTCACGCCCTCGGGGGAGTCCGGAGATGCCGCGATCGCCTCCTCGTACTTGATGGCGGCTTCGTGATAAGCCTGCTTTTGATAGAGCGTGTTGGCGTCCTTGAACGCTTTCCGCGCCTGAAGATTCCCTATCTGGCCGCACGCCGAGACCGCCATCGCCGCGATGATGGCAGTTGAGGCCAGAATCGCCTTGCTTCGCACACGCATCGGATCCCCCTTCACATTCGACAAACCGCGGGATTTTGCTGAAAAACCCGGCAAGTATATGAACGGCCAAAAGCCAAGTCAAGGAAACAGCCTCGGCGCTCCTTGACCCGCATTTCGCCCGTCCCTATGATGGTCTAAACGGCTGCCAATATTACCAGTTAGACACCGTTTTTGACGATTTAGTCAAATTCATGATCAGATTCGAAGATCTGCTCGAGCGGGTGAGGACCTATACCTCGGACGAGGAGCGCGAGTTCCTTCGACGGGCCTACGTCTTCTCCGCCTTGGAGCACAAGGGCCAGGTCCGGCATTCCGGGGAGCCTTACCTGGTGCATCCGCTCGAGGTGGCCAGCATCCTTGCCGAGATGCGGCTGGACCCCGTCGCCATCGCGGCCGGGCTGCTGCACGATGTCGTGGAAGACACGCTGACGACGATCGAGAAGATTCAGGAGCACTTCGGCCCAGAGGTGGCGCACGTGGTCGAGGGCGTGACCAAGATCGGCGCAATCCCGTTCTCATCGAGCGAGGAACGTCAGGCGGAGAACTTCCGGAAGATGCTGCTCGCCATGGTGGACGACATCCGCGTCATCCTGGTCAAGCTCGCCGATCGCCTGCATAACATGCGCACCCTCTCGCACATGCCCGAAGACCGGCAGATCCGGACCGCGCAGGAGACGCTCGACATTTACGCTCCCATCGCGAACCGGCTCGGGATGAGCAAGATCAAGAACGAGCTCGAGGAACTGTCGTTCAAGTATCTCGATGCGGCCGGCTATCAGTCGCTGACCGCCAAAGTCGAGAACAAGCGGAAAGCGGCCGAAGTCGAGATCGAAGATTTGAAGAAGACGATCACGGCGAAGTTGAGCGAAGCCCAGGTGCCGGTCAAGCAGGTCGACGGCCGCCTGAAGCGCCTGTACAGCATCAACCAGAAGCTGAAGCGCCAACGTATCGAGCTCGATCAGGTGTACGACTTCGTCGCGCTGCGCATCATCACCGAGAGCGTGAAGGACTGCTACGCGGCGCTCGGCATCATCCACCAGACGTGGTCGCCGGTGCCCGGGCGCATCAAGGATTTCATCGCGATGTCGCGGCCCAACGGGTACCAGTCGCTGCAC
>JANNJO010000043.1:0-1633 GCA_031395755.1 Acidobacteriota bacterium | reverse complement strand
ACGGAGATGAGCGGCGGGTTCTCTTCTTTGCAGCGGTCCACGGCGAACCGGCAGCGCGGGCGGAAGGGGCAGCCCGCGTCCATGTGGACGAGGTCCGGGGGCATGCCCTCGATCGGGTCCAGCCTCTCCTTTTGCACCTGGTCGAGGCGCGGGACGGACTTCAGGAGACCGAGCGTGTAGGGGTGCCGCGGGTTGTGGTAAAGCTCGAGCGAGACGGCTGTCTCGATGACGCGGCCGGCGTACATGACGTTGACGCGGTCAGCGTAGCGGGCGACGACGCCCATGTTGTGGGTGATGATGATGACGGAGGTGCCCAGCTCGCGGGTGAGGCGGGTGAGCAGTTCCAGGATCTGGGCCTGGATCGTCACGTCGAGCGCGGTCGTCGGCTCGTCGGCGAGCAGGAGCTTGGGGTTGCAGGAGAGCGCCATGGAGATCATCACGCGCTGGCGCATGCCGCCGGAGAACTGGTGCGGGTAGTCGTTGATGCGCTGCTTGGCTTCCGGGATGCCGACCATCTCCAGCAACTCTATCGCGCGGCCTGTCGCCGCCTGCATGTACATTATCAGGTGCAACTCCAGCGTCTCGGTGAGCTGGCGTCCGATCGTGAGCACTGGGTTGAGGGAGGTCATCGGCTCCTGGAAGATCATCCCGATCTTGTTGCCGCGGATGTGCCGGATCTCCTCTTCGTCCATCTTCAGGATGTCTTCGCCCTCGAAGATGATCTGCCCGTTGGTGATCTTGCCGGGGGGGATCGGGATCAGGCGGAGGATGGAGAGCGCGCTCACGGTCTTGCCGCAACCACTCTCGCCCACGAGGCCGAGGATTTCGCCCGGCATCACGTCGTACGAGACGCCGTTAACGGCGTTGACGATGCCCTCCTCCGTGAAGAACTGGGTCTTAAGGTCTATTACTTGCAGAAGCGGATCAGCCAATGTGTCCCTCCTATGGCCGGTATGTGTGCTGTCATCATCGCGTTGGTGGGGAAGGCGGGACTCGAACCCGCACGCCTTTCGGCACGTGATCCTAAGTCACGCTCGTCTGCCAATTCCGACACTCCCCCGGGGCTGCCTCAGGGAACTGCAGAGAGCAGAGGCAAAGCACCTCAGGCTCTAACGGTCCACCCTCCTGTCTTGCGACATATCTTCTTACTGGTGGGCCAACCAGGACTCGAACCTGGAACCTAGCGATTAAGAGTCGCTTGCTCTACCATTGAGCTATTGGCCCGGTTAGTTTTGAACACCCCTTATTAGGTTTGCGAATCATATCACGCGCCAAATTAGGCGGGCAATAATTCACACCGCGCGCTGAGCTGCGCCCACATACATTTTGGGTGCCCGCTTCGGGGATTTCAAGCGAGGCGCGAGCACCCACTTCATTAGTACTCGATCGCGGTGCTACGCCGGTTCGCCCGCCGCGTGCCACGCCGTCACCACCCGGTTGATCTGCTCCGCGTGGTCGTGGCAGTGCGCGGCGTAGATCTCCAGCCAGTCTTCCGCCGTGTAGCGCCCCGATTCGCTGTGCGTCGCCGCCTTCGCCCAGGCGCTGTCCGGCAGCCGTTCGAGGATCGGCACCGTGTTTGCGCGCACGGCCTCGATCGTCAGCATTGCCGCGTCCATCGGGTGATCGCGGTAGT
>JANNJO010000464.1:0-5585 GCA_031395755.1 Acidobacteriota bacterium | reverse complement strand
GCGCGTCCCCCGACACGGGTCCGCTGAAAATCTGATGAACGCTCGCCACGTCGGTGTGGATCACGCGTTCCAGCGCCTCCGACACCTCATCGACGGGATGAATGGTGACGTGGGGTACCTCGAGCAGAACCCGATGCCCCGTCAATTGCGAAAGCGAAGCGGCGGCACGGCCGAACCCGATGTTGAGCAGCTCGATCAGCGCGTCTTCCTGGACCGCGGTGAGTTTCATGTCGCCGCTCCCTCGATCACGCCCCGTACGAGGCGGAGCACCTGTTGAGCGTCGACCGGTTTGTTGATGAAGCCCACGGCGCCTGCGGCTTCAGCAAGCCGATGTGACGACTCCTGTACATCGGCCGACACGACAATGATCCGGGCCGCCGGATCGAGCTCGCGAAGCTTGGTCAACACGTCGAGGCCGTACATCCCCTTCATCACCAGATCCAGAATCACGACGTCGGGTTTCTCGAGGAAGTAGCGCTCGAGCGCGGTTATGCCATCCTCGGCCTCGACGACGATAAACCCCGCAGGTTCGAGGATGGCGCGCATGCTGCGTCTGGCCAGCCCGGAGTCGTCAACGAGCAATAGCTTATGGGTCACACGTGCTCCAGAATTGCGTTCGCCATGCCCTCGAGTCCGACTGCGCGGTCGCTGAGCCCTGCATCCACGATGGCGCGCGGCATACCGTACACCACGCACGTGTCCTCGGATTCGGTAAAGATCGTGCCGCCCTTGGCTTTAATCCACGCTGCGCCTTCGCGTCCGTCCTCGCCCATGCCCGTCATCACGATTCCGAGCACGCGGCCGGCATACGCGTCGGCCGCGGACTGAAACAGGACGTCGACGGAGGGACGGTGCGGAGTATCGAGAGGCCGCACATCGAGGTGGGTGATGACGAGGCCTCGGTCGTTGCGGCGAAGCGACAGATGGCGTCCCGCCGGGGCGATGAGCACAGATCCGGCGCGGACTTCGATGCCGTCAGCCGCCTCACAGACGGTGAGCGGGGAGATCTCGTCAAGTTTCCGCGCATACAACTCCGTGTAACCGACCGGCATGTGCAGCACGATCGCGATCGGCACCGGCAGCTCCGCCGGCAGCTGCGGGATCAGGCTTCTCAGCGCCTGCGGTCCGCCCGTCGAGATGCCGAGGACGACGATGTCGAAGGCGCCCCGCGCGTTCAACAGGGTCCCAGCTGCCCTGACGGCGGTCACGCGCGTGTTCATCCGTAGCCGCGCCGTCGCGGCCGCTCTCACTTTCGCGACCAGGTCCTGAGCCATGTCGAGCAGCCGTTCTGACGCGAGGGCTGTCGGCTTCTGAATGAAGTCCACCGCGCCAGCATCCAGCGCATTCAGGACCATCTCGCCGGACTCGCTGGCCACGCTCACGATGACAATGGGGAGCGGGCGTCGCGCCATCTGTGCGGTCACGAAGCCCACACCGTCGAGGTTGGGCATGATCAGGTCGCAGGTGACGACATCGGGCTTCAGCTCCACGACCTGATCGAGTGCTTCCTGTCCGTCTCTCGCCGTGCCCACGACCTCGAGAAACGGACTCCGCGACAGCATCTGCGTCACGACTTTGCGGACGTAGGCCGAATCGTCCACGACCAGTACCCGGATTACCGATGCGTGTGTCATCAGCTCCTGCAGTTCAACGTTTGGTGTAGACGAATGCCCGCTCGAGATCCTCGAGGGTCAATCGATCGGACACCGCCACCAGCGACTCCGACGCGCCCACAAAGAGGAAGCCGGGCGTCGGCATGGTCTCCTCGAAAATAGTGACGACGCGCTTGACGTTCTGCGCCGAGAAGTAGATGAACGCGTTGCGGCAGAAGATAATCGGACTCGCCGCGTGCGGCGTCGCGGCGTGACGGTCCATCAGGTTCACGACACTCCACGAGGCGATCCGCGCTGACAACGACGCGACCGGGGAGAACACGCCATCGCGCTCGACGAAATATTTCTCTCGAAGGTGCGGCGGCAGCGCGCGAAATGAGCGTTCGCGGTATCGTGCCGCCAGCGCCTTGTCGATGGCGGCGGTGCTGGCGTCGCTCGCATGGATCTCGATCGGCACCCGTTGAAACCACCCGGCTTCCTCGAGTGCCATCGCAATCGTCAACGGCTCCTCCCCTGAGGCGCAGGGTGCGCTCCAGATCCGGATGGGCCGATTCGTGGCAGATCGAACCAGCGCGGGCATCACGTGGCAGGTCAACGCGCGCATCTGATCGATTTCGCGCCAGAAGTACGTTTCCTGCACAGACAACGCGTTCATCACATCGCGCCATTCGCCCTCGGTGGAGCGCTCGTCGTACTTCAGCAGGTAATAGAAATCGAGAAACGATCGGAACCCCCGTGCGACCACGAGCGGCGCGAGGCGATCGGTCAGCAGCTCGCTGCGGCTGTTCTCGTAGGCCAGACCCATGCGGTCGTGAATCAGGTCGCGCAGCAGCGGCAATCCGGTCTCCGACACGCCCAGATCTTCCGGAACGAACGCCATTCATTCCCTGCTTTCCCGAAGGCCGCTTTGTCGGGAAAGGGCGGTGGCCGCCGCCTCACGTACCGCGGGCGATGAATCCGTTTCGGCCATCGCCGAGAAGCGGCGTGTGAGCCCGCGCGAGCCGATACGCGACAGCGCACGAACCGCCTCGCGCCGGACCACCGCGTCGGCGTCCGACAGCGCTTTCTGCAGGTACGCTGAGGCCGCTGGATGAGTCAAGCGCCCGAGTACCTCGACCACACCCCGGCGAAGATGGGGGTCGTCGGCGCTCAGCGACTCCGCGACGAATGGAATCGCCGACGGCGCCAGCCGGCCGAGCACCGCCAGTGCGTCCGCGCGGCGCGCGGGATCCGAGAGGACCATCAACGTCGCGCGGACGGCCGAGCGGCTGCCAGGCGTGTTCCTATTCGCGATCGCCGCAAGGCCGTCGAACGCCGCTCGGGCCACCGCGGGGTCGGAGTCGGCAGAGGCGGCCCATTGCAGCGGCTCGACCGCCTGCTCGCCGCCCCAATTCGCGAGCGCATCGACCGCTGCCAGCCGCCGGGCGGCATCCGACGAGCGAATCGCGTCGCACAGGGTCGGCACCACGGTGTCCGATTGCGCGTTACCGAGCACGCGGATGGCGGCTAGAGCACCCTCGCCATTCTCCTGCGCCGTGAGCGGCTGGAGAATGCCGATGGCCTCGACGCCGCCGATCGCACCGATGGCTTCCACTGCCGCGACTCGCACGTGAGGCGCGGGATCGCCCAGTGCGACGCCAGCGAGTTGGTGCAGCGTCGCAGCGTCACTTTGGCGCCCGAGGCTGATCGCCGCGAAATACCGGACCCATGGCTCAGGATCGCCGAGTGCCTTCTGAAGCAAGCCCTGAGCCTCGGAGCCTGAGAGGGCGCCGAGCGCCTTCGCCGCCGCCGCGCGGGCGCGCGGCGTCTCGCGCTCAATGGCGGTCGCGAGGGCGCCGATGCCCCGCGAATCCTCGAAGTACGGCAGATGCTCCAGGGCCGCAGTGCGGACGGCTTCATCAGGGTCGGCACAGCGAGCCAGCACAGCGTCCACACACTCCGGGTAACCGAAGTATCCTGCGATCTTCACCGCCGATTCACGGAGCAGCGCGTTCGGTTCGTGGAGCATGCCGCAGATCCGTGACGCCATTTCCGGATGTCCGATCGAATTGAGCGCACCCACAGCGGCCTGCCGCACGGCGATGTCCGTGTCGCTCAGCAGGTCAAGGAGTGCCTCAAACGCACGGGGGTCGCCCAGCCGAGCCAGTGCCGAAATCACTGGCACCCACAATTCTCGGGTGTCCTCGCCAAGAAGCGCCAGCAGGGCAGGAACGGAGCGGCGATCGCCAATCCGTCCGAGCGCGACAACCGCCGATCGTTTCGTTTCGATGCCGCCGGCGCTCAACTGCTCCACGAGGAGCGTCAGCGCCGATGGGCCGAACCGGACAAACGCCTCGATGACGTCGTGGCGCGCCTCAGCGCTGCCAAGGAGTCGAGCGAGTGCCGGGGGAATCGCAGGATCCCGCAGCCAGCTCACCACGACGACGAGCGCCCTGACCGCCTCCCCGGATGCGCGGCCGATGGCCTCCAGAATTCTCGCCACGCCCAGCGGCGAGAGACGGCGCCTGACGAGATCTTCGATCTCTTCGCTTCCGGCGAACGACGTGTGGTATCTGCGATGGATGCGCGCGAGCGCATCGACCAGCGCGCCGACGGGAGTCGGCGATCCCGCCACGGCGTCTACGAGCGCGCCGACCGAGTCTTCGTCGCCCATCTGGCCCAGCGCCTCGGCGGCAGCCGATCCGAGGACGGGATCCTGGAGCAGGGGAGCGAGGCGTGATGCCACGACCGAATCATTGATGCGGACGAGCGCTTCGATCGCCGGAAAGGCCAGGTAGAAATCGCCGGATTCGGCAATCTGGGCCAGCCGATCGATGGCAGAGGGCGGGGCGATCTTGCCGATGGCCTCAATGGCGTGAAACCGCACGTTGGCGTCGTCATCCTCAAACGCCTCCAGCAGCGCCTCGACGGCCGCCGGACGCCGCTGTGTGCCGAGCGCAAGAGCCGCTTGAATCCGCAGGTCCGCATCCGGATCCTTCATCAGATGGATCAGCGCGTCCGTGAAGTCGACCCCGGTCAGCGTCAATAGCTGCAGTGCACTGCTCAGGAGGCCGAAATTTCGGTGGCCATCGCGGAGGGCGGCGACGAGTCCATCCACGAGCGAGGCATCACGGCGCGCGGCCAGGGCGCGAACGGCTGCGCGCCGCACGCGCCAGTCCTCATCGGCTAACGCCCCGCTGAGGGGGCCGAGGCCCTCGGTCGATTCAAGAGCGGGCAGCCCGAAGTCCTGGACGGCTTTCAGGCGCACGGCCGGCGCCGCGTCGCGCAACTCGCGCACCAGCCGGCGCTCGCGCTCGAGGCGCTCGGTCACGTCCTCAATGCTGATCACGAGCCCGGCCGCGCGCTGGTCGTCGCGGAGCGCTCCCACGACCACGCGCTGCTGCATGTACTCGAACTCCTCAGAGGGAGACGAAGGGGCGCAGGGGATGAGGAATTTATGGAGCGCCGGCGCCAGGACCTGCGCGGACCCGGAGACGAGCGGCTCGCGGATTGACTGTACGAGTGCGCGCTCCGTGAGTGTGGGCACGACCTCTTCCAGACGCCGACCACACGCCTGGTCCGCGGAGATGCCGGTCATTCGTTCAAGCGCGGCATCCCACGTCTTGACGACGAGGTCGGTGTCGGTTGTCAGGATCCCGATGTGGTTCATGCCCGGCCGTTCGAGCCGTTCCGGCCGCGTGGCCTCAACGCCCCCGCCAGCGCCTCGACGTGGCGCTGGAGATCGCCCGCGCCCCCCTGCGTGTCTTTCGCGGACCGGGCGTTGCCTTCGACAGCGGCCCGTACGTCGGTCAGCCGGGCCAGCACCCGTGCCGCCCCGGTCGAGTGCTGCCGGTTCGCCTGTGTAATGAGGTTGAGCTGCTTCGCGATATTCTGCGTGCCGCCAAGCACATCCTTCATGGCGCGCGATTGTTCGACCAGCGCGCGGGCGGCCTGATCGGATTCCTTCCTCATCGACGCGACCGCGGCCGCCGT
>JANNJO010000030.1:0-3676 GCA_031395755.1 Acidobacteriota bacterium | reverse complement strand
GCAGGAAACCTGGAAGGCCTCGCCCATGACGTACACCGTGAAGGGCCGCCAGTATGTGGCCATCACATCAGGCGCGAACGTGCTGGCGTTCGCGCTACCGTAGGCTCTCGGTGTCGCGTCCGAGCTTCGTGTCGCGCGCGAAGACGCCGACGGCGTGAAGGCCCTCGTGATGGAGTCGGTCGAAGGCGAGGATCTCTCGCAGCGCATCACGCGCGGCGCGATCCCGATCGACGAAGTCCTGCCCATCGCGCGGCAGATCGCGGAAGCCCTCGAAGCGGCGCACGAGCAGGGCATCATCCAACGCGATCTGAAGCCTGGCAACATCAAGGTGCGATCCGACGGCACCGTGAAGGTCCTCGACTTTGGACTCGCGAAGGCCACGGAGCCGGTCGGCTCAGCGGCGAACGTGTCGCAGTCGCCGACGATCACGACACCCGCGATGATGACCGGCGTCGGCGTGATTCTCGGTACTGCGGCCTACATCGCCCGAGCAGGCGAAGGGACGCGAAGCCGACAAGCGTAGTGACGTGTGGGCGTTTGGGTGCGTGCTGTACGAGATGTTGACGGGCGTGCGCGCCTTCGAAGCCGAAGACGTGAGCGAGACGCTCGCGATGGCCGGGCCGTCTGGATCGACGACTTGACAGGTGCGGCGTCCATGCGCCGCCTGACGTTTCAAGGCGCCAACGATAAGCCGACGTGGACGCCAGACGGTAAACGCATCGTCTTCAGCTCGGATCGGGAAGGCGATATCGGTCTCTTCTGGCAACGCGCTGACGGCAGCGGATCGGCAGAGCGGCTCGCCAGGGCTGAAGTGGGTGCAACGCTGCAGTCGCAGCCGAGCTTCGTTGTTGGAAGGCCGATCCCGCTGCCAATTGAAGGAATCGTTCGGACCGGGTCTCGCACCTACGACATCACACCCGACGGCAAGCACTTCGTCGTGATGTTCCCCAAGTCCGAGGCCAATCCCGACAAGGCTCCGCGTGATCAGATCAACGTCACGCTCAACTGGTTCGAGGAGTTGAAGGCAAAAGTACCGGCCGGGAAATAGCGCGGCGGCCGGACGTGTGTCCGGCCGGGACGAGCGCCGGATTCCTCTCCGAAAGTCTGCGAAGGGTCGAAGAGACGTCAGTGTCGGCGTGCCACGGGCTGTTCGCTGCTATGCTTGGCTCATGTCGAGGGCCAGTCACCTGTCGGACGCGGACGAGGCGCGTTTTTGGCACGGTGTCGAGACCGCCGGGAGATTCTTCATGGGCGAAGCCGACGTTCAGAAGGCCCTCGATCAGCTGGCGCGCGTGCTCGATGCGCACGGGATTCCGTACGCCATCGTGGGTGCCATGGCGTTGAACGAGTTCGGCTACCAGCGGACGACGGTTGATGTGGACGTGCTGCTCACGCCGGAAGGGCTGGCCGCGTTCAAGGCGCATGCGCTCGGGCGCGGCTACATCGAGAAATTCCCGGGGAGCCTGGGCGTGCGAGACACGGCGCACCGCGTGGACATCGACGTGGTGCTGACGGGTACGTTCCCAGGCGACGGCAAGCCGAAGCCGGTGGTGTTTCCCGATCCGGCGACGGCGGCGTTGCGCGGCACACGGGTCGCGCTGCTGCCGCTGCCAACGCTCGTCGAACTCAAGCTCGCCTCGGGAATGACCGCGCCGCATCGCCTGAAGGATCTCGCCGACGTGCAAGAACTGATTCGCATCCAGTGTCTGCCGCGCACCTTCGTGCTCAAGCTCAACGCCTTCGTGCGAGACAAATACCTCGAGCTCTGGCAAGCTGTGCAGGATCATCGCGGCGAGTAGGCCGCGCGCAGCCAGGCGCAAACGTGCTGGCCTTTGCCCTGCCGTAGCGGAGGATTGACGTCATGCGCAAGCTGATCCTGTTCGCGCTTGTTGCCGTCCTGCTCACCTCCAGGCCGTTCGCGCTGGAACGCAAGGACGTCACGTTCAAGATCTTCCAGTTCCCCTCCAACCAGATTCCTCGAGTTGACGGTGACGCCTCCGACTGGGCCGCGGTACCCGAGAGCTACGCCATCGGCATGAACGAGCTCATGGACACCGAGCAGGGCCATGGGATGAAACACGACACGAAGAACCTCGACGTCAAGGTCAGAGTGGGATGGGTGAAGGGTCTCAATCGCCTCTATTTTCTTTATGAGGGATTCGATAACTACTGGGACTTCGCCGCCAGCGGCCTGCACAACGACATTTTCGAAGTGGTGGTGGACGGCGATCTCTCCGGCGGTCCGTTGATCGACATTTATCACCGCGACGTCTGGACGCCGGAAGCCGTTGGTCCCCGATCCGAACTGGACCCGCGCGTGTCCCGATCGGACGCGCACGTCGGCTACCACGGCGTGCACGCGCAGAACTATCACATCTTCACGCCTCCAGGCGACAAGGACTGGACGATGGCGTGGGGTTGCGCACAGTACACCAAGGATCTGCCGTACGCCAACGCCGCGTACGGCTATGACTTCAAACCAGGCGAATCCGGCAAGCTGGTCCTGGAGTTCTGGATTACGCCTTTCGATTTCGCCCCTTGCGATGGGCCGCAGCGCGCGGTCGAGTCGCAGCTCTCAGAGAACAAGCTGATTGGCCTGTCCTGGTGCCTCATCGACTACGACGACGTGAACGCCAAAGGCCGGGTGGGCTTCTGGAACCTCTCACACAAACAGACGTTCTTTGGCAACGCCGACCAGCTGGTGGGCTTTCGTCTCATGCCCCTCGAGCCGCCGTTCGTGAACACGCTGCAGGCGAAGTGGACGCACCAGGTCGTTGACATGAGCCGGCGTCTGGTCGCGTTCAAGGACCAGTCGATTGGCGCCGTGACCGCGTGGAAGTGGGACTTCGGTGATGGCGGCACCTCGGTGGAGCAGCACCCGCAACATGCCTACGCGCGGGCCGGCGATTTCGTGGTCACGCTCGAGGTCGCCGGGCCGGAGGGCACGTCGCGGTTTCAACGCGTCTGGGACGTATCGGTCCGCTAGGTATGATTCGGAAAGCCTTCCGGATGTCGGTGCACCCCGGCTGCTTCGATGAATACGAGCGCCGGCACAGGCCGATCTGGCGCGATCTCGAAGATACGCTGATCGCGCATGGTGTGCGGAGCTATTCGATCTTTCTGAGCCCCGAGACGGGCGACGTGTTCGCGTATGTGGAAATCGAAAGCGAAGACCGATGGTCGGCGATCGCGAACACGGACGTCTGCCGGCGGTGGTGGCGGTATATGCAGGACATCATGCCCAGCAATCCCGACAGCAGCCCCGTCGCGCAGGATCTGCGGGAAGTCTTCCATATCGACGACGCGGGCGCGACAGCTACAGCGTTGACGGCGCGGTAGGGCTTGCCGAATCGCGGGAGCTCGTCGGCCCAGAAGTCCTGCACGCTGTTGACCGTGCCGATGACGCGGCACTGCACGTCGCGGTTGGCGTCAGCGCCGGTCTTGCACTGTGAGAAGTCGTCGCCCTGCGCGCCTCCGGCCTGGACCTGTCCCGGGTTGAGCTCGGTGTCTTGTGCGGGGTTGATGCCGCCGCCAGTGCCGCCGCCGGTGATGTCACCGCCGAAGAGCAAGGTGAGAATCAGGAGGACGATTCCGCCGACACCTCCACCAATAGCCAGACCGCCGCGGCGCCCCCCCCCGGCGCACACGCCCAGACAGGGGTGGAGGTTGGCACAGG
>JANNJO010000481.1:0-17544 GCA_031395755.1 Acidobacteriota bacterium | reverse complement strand
GCTGAAGCCGGGCTGTTCACCGTCGAGGACTCGCTGCGCACGATCGTCGAAAAGCTCCTCCATCGGCATCCGCATGTGTTTCAGGAGGACGGCCGTGTGCACGACGCCGAGTCGAAGGAGCGCGCGCCAACGGCCGATGCGGCGCTCGAGCGCTGGAACTCGCTCAAGGCGAAGGAGCGGGAGGTGTCCGGCCGGCAGCACTCGACTCTGGATAGTGTGCCGAAGGGGCTGCCGTCATTGCTCCGCGCGTACACAATCGGGAAGCGCGTCGCGGGCGTCGGCTTCGACTGGGACACATCTGCTGACGTCATCGCCAAGATCGAAGAGGAGGTCGCCGAGCTGCGCGAGACGCTCACCGACGAACCTCTGAACGCGGGGCGCGCCGAGGAAGAGATGGGCGACTTGCTCTTTGCCATCGCGAACCTGTCACGCAGGCTCGGCATCGAACCCGAGACCGCGCTCCGCCACGCCAACGACAAGTTCACTCGGAGGTTCAACCAGCTCGAGCAGACCTTCAGAGACACCGGCCGGAACCTCGAAAGCGCAACGCTGGAAGAAATGGAACGGGAATGGGAGAAGATTAAGACAACAGAGAAATAACCACGAAGACGAACCACGAAGAACATGAGGAACGAAGACGAACCTTGCTAGCCTTCAGGTATGCCATCACCTGCGCCAGATGAACGGGATCCAGACTCTTGACAGCTTTCAACTCCACAACAACGCAGTCGCGCACCACGAAGTCCAGCCGATAGATGCCGACGACCTCCCCGCGATAACCTACGGTAAAAGTCTTTTCACCACTAAATGGAATGCCACGTGCGGTCAATTCCACGCGCATGGCATTTCGATATATCGGCTCCGTGTATCCAGGGCCGACCTCCCGATGTACAGCGACTCCGGCGTCGATCACATCCGCGACGCGAGCCTCGGTTCGTTCATCGAGATGAGAAACAATTCGGATCATTTCAACCTCCGTCGTGCTCTTCGTGCCGTCGTGGTTTTCGTCTTCGTGCCTTCGTGGTTCACCTTCCGTAGGTTCTCAGCGTCAGTATCCTTCCCGTAAATGTCGTAACGCGCACAGTGGTACCGTCGGTTTCCACGGTGACGGCGCCGTCCTCGTCCGTGCGGTAGATCGCGGCGCCGGCCGCACGGTAGCGCTCGAGCACGCTCGCGACAGGGTGCCCGAAGGCATTCCCGCGGCCGGCGCTGATGACCGCGATGTCGGGGCGCAACGCGTCGAGAAACGGTTTCGAGCTCGACGTTGCGCTCCCGTGATGCGGCGCCTTCAGGATCCGGATCGGCGCTCGCTCGAACGAGGACGCGATCGCCTGCTCTACTTCCCTGCCGATGTCGCCCGTGAAGACAAACGAGACGCCTCCGTACCGGAGTTCGATCACTTCCGAGTCGTCATTCCGCACCCGCTGCCGCTCCCAGTCGGGGCGCGGCGGATGCCGGACGAACAGATTGACCTCGCCGAAGCTGACCTGGTCGTCCGCCTGCAGCGTGCGCCACACCGTGCCGCGGCCGTCCGCCAGCGCTCGCAGTGCCCTGGTACCTTTGTGAGGAGGAACGGGCACGCCTTCCCAGACCTCGAACGGCGCGAAGTCGCGATACACGCTCGCCGCCCCTCCGATGTGGTCTTCGTCGCCGTGGGTGATGCTCATGTAGTCGAGCCGGCGGACGCCGAGCGCCCAGAAGGCCGGGGAGACAACCCGCGAGCCGATGTCAAAGGTGCTGCCCGGCAACCCGCCGGCATCGACGCTGAGCGTGCGGCCGTCCGGAAACTGCACGATTGCCGCGTCACCTTGCCCGACGTCGAGAAAGGTCACCCGCAGCGGCCGCGTACCTGCGGCCGTCGTCAGATTCGGCGCGGTGATGATCCAGAGGCCGACCACCACCGCTGGGACCGAGTGGATAACGCGCCGCAATGCCAACGCCGCGACGAGCGCAAGGTAGTAGCCGGCGACGAGCCAGAGCGAAGGTGGCGCGAGACGGCGCGTCAGCCACGGCACGATGTCGACGAGGGCGGCGCTGCCAACCAGCCCCTCGACCGCCCAGTGAGCGACCCAACCAGCCCGGAGCGCCATGGCGGGCGCGGGCACCGCCAGCGCGGATGTGATCATGCCGGCGATCTGCACGACGGTCATCAGCGGAATCGCCGCGAAGTTGACGAGGAGGCCCGCGAACGTGACTCGCGAAAACACGAACGCGCTCACCGGCAGCAGCGCGATCTCAGCGCAAAGAGAGGCGGCGAACAGCGCCGCCGCCGGCTGAAGCCACCGCGGCATCGTGGCGAGATCTGCGAGCCTGGACATCCCGATGATGATGCCCAGCGTCGCGCCAAAGGTCAGCGCGAACCCCGCATCGACGATCTGCAGCGGTTTGAGGCAGACCAGGATCGTCGCCGCGAGCGCGGCCAGGTTGGCGGCGCGCATCTCGTGATCCCAGATGCGGGCCGCGAAGTAGAGGGCCGCCATGAGCGTGGCCCGCGCAACTGAGGATCCCCCTTCGACCACCATCGCGTAGGCCGAGAGCATCAGGATGATGAGCAGCGCCGCGACCCGCGGCCCGATTCGCGCGGCGCGCAGCACCACCAGACCGAGGCCCGCGAGAATCGCGATGTTGCCGCCGGAAATCGCGATGACGTGGTAGGTTCCCGCTTCCTGCAGCTTCCGTTCGACCTCCTCATCCAGACCCGCGCGATCGCCGATCAGGATTGCGGTCGTAATCGCAGCCGATCGCCCGCTCCAGGGCGCCACACCCGATGCAATCGCTCGTCGCACGGCCGCACGAATCGACGCGAACGCCTCCGCCAGGGCGTCGCCGAGCGCGATGGTTTCCACCAGCCGATCGCTCTTCACCGACCCGACGAGCGACGTGCCTCGCCATGCATACTGCCGCTCGGAGTCGGGCACGCCGGGATCGAGGTACCTGGTGGGTTTCCTGAGCGTGGCAGGAAGTTGCACACGGCGGCCCGCGCGCCATTGCGAAATCTGATCACTCCCAAGCTCGCCACCGACCCCGATGAGCGCTCCGCCCCGGGTTGAATAGGTAACGCCATCCAACTCGACGGCCTCGATGCCGATCGTCAGCGTGACGCCGGACGGACCCTTTGCCGCGTCGGCACGGAGGCGCCCGGAGACGACACCGAACACCTGGTGTTCTCCAGGCTCGAGGTGCTGATTGAAAACACTGTGGAGCGGTACGGCGCGTGAAGCAGCGTCAGCACGAGCGCCGAGGAAGGCACCGCAGGCTGCGAAGCCCAAGGCGAGGCACGCGGTCGCAAGGTACTCACGGCATGAGAGGAACGCCGCAAGCGCGGCCATCCACAGGCAAACGAGAACGGAAAAATGAACGGGTGCGTGAAGGAAGACACCGGCCGTGATGCCGGTTCCGAGGGCTATCGCCGGCAGCGCAGCGGGATACCGCATGCACGCCCATGAGCAAACGGAATGCCGGGTGCGAAAGGTGCGATGGGTGCGTCAGGTGCGAAGGGTGCGGGTTCTGCCCTCTGCTCTCATCCCTCTGCCCTGGCGGTCATCTCCGCGTGGTAGTCCTGGAGCGCGCGCACATCGAGCGCCTGCCCCCGCAGCGCGCGGATGGCCTCCACGGCGGCCGACGCGCCGGTCAGCGTCGTGATGCAGGGGATGTTGTGCAGCATCGCCACGCGGCGCACCACGCGATCATCGAAGAACGATTCCCGGCCGAGCGGTGTGTTGACAATCAGCTGAATCTGATTGTTCAGGATGTGGTCGGCGACGTTTGGGCGCCCTTCGTTCACCTTGAAGACGACTTCGACCGGGATGCCGTGCGCGCGCAGATACGCGGCGGTGCCGCGCGATGCGAGAATCCGGAATCCGAGGTCGGCCAGGTTTCGCGCAATCGGCAGCACGTTGGGCTTGTCGTCGTTGTTGACGCTGATGAACGCCGTGCCCTTCTCCGGCAGCTGCTGTCCCACCGACTGCTGCGCTTTCGCAAATGCCGCGCCGAAAGTCGCCGCGCCGCCCATGACTTCGCCAGTCGACTTCATCTCGGGTCCGAGGATGGTGTCGACACCGGGGAAGCGCACGAACGGAAACACCGGCGTCTTGACGAAGACACCGGACACCTCGAGATCCTCTTCGTGCCCCAATTGGGAAAGCGTCATACCCGACATGACCAGCGCCGCGAGCTTCGCAAGAGGCACGCCCGTCGCCTTCGACAGGTACGGCACTGTGCGCGAGGCGCGTGGGTTCACTTCCAGCACGTACACCACATCGTCCTTGATGGCGTACTGCGCGTTCATGAGGCCGACGACCTTCAGTGCCCGGGCGATCCGCCGCGTGTAATCCCGGATCGTCGCGAGATGCCGCTCCGCCACCAGGTACGGTGGCACGACGCAGGAGCTGTCTCCGGAGTGAATGCCGGCTTCCTCGATGTGCTCCATGATCCCGCCGAGGATCACCGCGCCGGTGTCGTCGGCGATCGCATCGACGTCGAGCTCGAAGGCATCCTCGACGAACTTGTCGATCAGCACCGGATGCTCCGGCGACGAATCGACCGCGCTGGTCATGTAGCGGTCCAGCGTGTCCATGTCGTACACGATCGCCATCCCCCGCCCGCCGAGCACGTACGAGGGGCGCACCACCACCGGGAATCCGATCGTCCGGGCCGCTTCCCGCGCTTCCTCGCGCGACCTCGCCGAACCGCTCGCGGGCTGCGGAATGCCGAGATCCCAGAGCAACTGCGCGAAGCGGCGCCGATCTTCCGCGAGGTCGATCGAGTCCGGCGAGGTCCCAAGAATCCTCACGCCCGCCGCCTGCAGCGCAAGCGACAGCTTGAGCGGCGTCTGGCCGCCGAACTGCACGAGGCAGGACACATCGCCGCCCGCGGTGCTCTCCCGCTCGATGACCGACATGACGTCTTCGAACGTCAGGGGCTCGAAGTACAACCGGTCGGTCGTGTCGTAGTCGGTCGACACGGTCTCAGGGTTGCAGTTGATCATCACGGTCTCGAAACCGACGTCCCGCAGTGCGAAGGCGGCGTGACAACAGCAGTAATCGAACTCGAGTCCCTGACCGATTCGGTTGGGGCCGCTTCCGAGGATCACCACTTTTTTCTTCGCGTTCGGGTTCGACTCGTCACCCGTTTCGTAGGTGCCGTACATGTAAGGCGTGAACGATTCAAACTCCGCGGCGCAGGTGTCGATCCGCTTGTACGACGCGATGAGCTTGTCTTCGATCCTTCGATCGCGAATCGTCGCTTCGGGAACGCCGTAGATCGCGGCGATCTCCAGGTCGCCGAAGCCGGCGCGCTTGAGCGTTCGCAGAAAATCGGTCGACAGCTCGCGGAATTCCTGCATGCCTGCGATTCGCCGCAGCTCGGCAATCTGGCTGAACTGCTGCAGAAACCACGGATCGATGTTGGTCATCTCGTGGATCTGCTCCACCGTCCACCCGCGCTCGAGCGCCTTGAAGAGCGCCCACATCCGGCGGTCGTTCGGCACCACCAGCTTCTTGCGCAGCGCGGAGTCGTCCTCCTCCTCACCCGGCTGGGTCAGCAGCATCCCCTCCTTGCCGAGCTCGAGCGAACGCACGCCTTTGAGGAACGCCTCTTTGAACGTTCTGCCGATCGCCATCGCCTCGCCCACCGACTTCATCTGCGTCGTCAGCGTCCGGTCGGCCTGGGGGAACTTTTCGAAGTTCCACCGCGGGAACTTGACGACGACGTAGTCGATCGTCGGCTCGAATGAGGCAGGCGTGAGGCGCGTGATGTCGTTGGGAATTTCGTCGAGGTGGTAGCCGAGCGCAAGCTTCGCCGCGATTTTGGCAATCGGAAACCCGGTCGCCTTCGAGGCGAGCGCGGACGACCGCGAGACCCGCGGGTTCATTTCGATCGCGAGCATTCGTCCGTCTTTCGGGTTCACCGAGAACTGGATATTCGACCCGCCGGTCTCGACGCCGACCCGCCGGATGATGCGCCGCGCGGCGTCGCGCATGCGCTGGTATTCCTTGTCGGTCAGCGTCAGCGCCGGCGCGACGGTGATACTGTCGCCCGTATGCACCCCCATCGGGTCGATGTTCTCGATCGAGCAGATGACCACGAAGTTATCCGCGACGTCGCGCATGACCTCGAGCTCGAATTCTTTCCAGCCGATCACCGACTGTTCGATCAGGAGCTCGTGGACGGGGCTCATCTCGAGCCCCCGTTCGACCAGATCGCGGAACTCCTCGATGTTGTAGGCGATGCCGCCACCAACGCCGCCCATCGTGAACGACGGCCGGATGATCGCGGGGAACCCTGTCGACTTGACGATCTTTATCGCCTCATCGAGCGAGCGCGCGAGGCCGCTGGCCGGCACCTCGACGCCAATGTCCTTCATCGCGTCTTTGAAGAGGAGGCGATCTTCGCCGACCTTGATCGCGTCGACGTTGGCGCCAATCAGCTTGACGTGGTACTGGTCGAGGACGCCGGCGGCGTGGAGCGATACCGCGAGGTTGAGCGCCGTCTGCCCTCCCACCGTCGGCAGGATTGCGTCCGGACGCTCCTTCTCAATCACTTTCGTGACGGCTTCGACGGTCAACGGCTCGATGTAGGTGCGGTCGGCCATCTCCGGATCCGTCATGATCGTCGCCGGGTTGCTGTTGACGAGGATCACTTCGAGGCCTTCGGACCGGAGCGCCTTGCACGCCTGCGTGCCGGAGTAATCGAACTCGCACGCCTGGCCGATCACGATGGGGCCGGCGCCGATCACGAGAATTCTCTTGAGATCTTGTCTGCGGGGCATTTCTAATCCCTAATCCCTAGCCACGCGCCTTCTCCATGTCTTCGACGAACTGCTTGAACAGGTAGTCCGCGTCGTGCGGCCCGGGCGACGCTTCGGGATGATACTGCACCGAGTAAATCGGCCGATCCATCACCCTGAGCCCTTCAACGGTGCCGTCGTAGAGGTTCAGGTGCGTCACTTTGACGTCGCTCGGCAGCGATTCGGGATCGACGGCAAAGCCGTGGTTCTGCGACGTAATCTCGACCTTGCCCGTCTCCAGGAATTTCACCGGATGGTTCGAACCGCGGTGGCCGAACTTCAGTTTGAAGGTCTTGCCGCCGAGCGCGAGCCCGAGAATCTGGTGGCCGAGGCAGATGCCGAACATCGGCTTCTCCGCCTGCGTCAGCTCGCGCACATTGTGAATCGCGTAGTCGACGGCCGCGGGATCGCCTGGTCCGTTGCTGAGGAAAATGCCGTCGACATTGGCCGCCATCAACTCTTTCGCGGGCGTCGAGGCCGGCACGACGTGCACCTCGCAGCCGTAGGTCGTGAGGCGCCTGAGGATGTTCCACTTGATGCCGAAATCGTAGGCAGCGACGCGCAGCCGCCGCTTCGAATGCATCTGCGGCGCGAGGGCCAAATCGGCTCCCGGATGCGCCCCGGGCTTGTCCATGCCAGCCACCCAGTCGAACGGCGCCGCGCACGTCACCTCGCGGACGAGGTCCGTGCCTTCCATATGGGGGATCGCGCGAGCCTGCTTGACGAGGTCTCCCGTATCCACGTCGCCGGTCGCGATCACGCCTCGCATCACGCCGGACGAACGCAGCAGCCTCGTCAGCTCCCGCGTGTCGATGTCGGCAATGGCGACGACGTTGTTCGCGAGGAGATAGTCGCGGAGCGTCCCGGATGCGCGCCAGTTGCTGGCGACGGGCGACTCCTCGCGCATGATGAAGCCGGCGACCTTCGGGGAGCTCGACTCGACATCTTCCGGCGAGACGCCGTAGTTGCCGATTTGCGGGCTCGTCATGGTGACGATCTGCCCCGCATAGGACGGATCGGTGAGCACTTCCTGGTATCCGGTCATGCTCGTGTTGAAGACGACCTCGCCGCGCGCGATACCGTGCGCGCCCGCCGCCGTACCGCGGTACACCGTACCGTTCTCCAAAGTCAGAACAGCGTTCATGGACTCTTATTTTCTTTCTAATGAGGCAGCGACCCTGCCCTGCTCGCCCGCGCCGATCTGAACCGTGGTGGTCCACGTCCGGTAGCCATCCATCTCGAGGCGTACCGTTGCGGGTCCCGCAGGAATGCCTGGAATGGCGAGGGGCGTGGCACCCACGGACCGATCATTCACGAACACACGCGCGCCCGGCGGCCTGGATCGCACGTCGATGCCGCCGAAGCCGCCGCCTGAATTTCTTGCGGGCGTCTCCCGAAGGTTGAAGGTTGTCGACGCCGTAGGCCGCCGCACCGTCAACTGCAGCATCCGCTCTTCGGCGACGTAACCGTCGCGTGCTACACGAATGGTATACGATCCGAGGTCCAAATCACGCACCGTGAGCGGAGTTTTTCCGCGCGTGCGTCCGTTCACCAGGACGTCGGCATCCGCCGGCGACGATCGAATCAACACACTTCCGCGCGCCGGCTTCTGCGATCCTGCGACCGCGCCCGAGGCAGGCCGCGACGGCGTCGGAGCTGGAAGCGGTGAACGTGTGCCGGGTGCGGGCGTTGGCGCGTTTCCGGGGAGATCGACGGTCGTTTCGTCGACGACCGCTTTCGGATCCCGCGTCGCCACCGGCGTCGGCGACTTGAGGAACATTCCGACGGACAACGCCGCCAATATCGCGAAGCTCACGAACACCGCGACGATCGGCCAGCGCCGGCTTCGCACCGCCACGAGATCATCCACCGGCTGCATTCCCTGCGGCGGCTCGGTGGACCAGGCTGCCGGAAACAGGGTCGCTGGCGGCTCGATGAACGTGTCGATGGGATCGTCCTCGGGAGCGGCCATCAAATCGACGGGCCGATCGATGCGCAAATCGAAATCAGGCGCCGCACCTATCGCACCTATCGCACCCGTTCCACCCGTCGCACTTATGGCGCGCAGCGCCGCGCCGAGGCCGCCATGCAGCTCGTCCCTGTGTTCCGCCTCGAATTCCTTCACGCTGTCCAGCGTCACCCGCTTCCCGGCCACGATCTCGAAAGCGATGGCGCCGAGCGAGTAGGCATCGGAGGGACCATCGGGAGAGGAGTACTGCGGCCTCGTCGGCAGCGTCGCCGGGATTTTCTCCAGCGCAGCGCCGATCCCGAAGCCGGTGATGCGCGCGGCGTCGGCCGCCAGAATGATGTCGCGCAGGTGCAGCGAGCCGTGCTGCACGCCGCGCGATGCGGCATAATCGATGGCGCCGCCGAGCGATTCGACCAGGGGCCCCGCCTCGCCGATCGACATCGGCCCCCGTTCGCGCAGTACGACATCGAGTGAATCTCCCACCGCATACTCCTGCGCGAGGTAGACGGCGCCGCTTTCCACGCCCGCCGCAATCGGCGCGGCAATGTTCGGGTGATTGATGTTGGCGGCGATCAGCGACTCGAGGTGGCCGACGAGGGCGGTGGACTGCTCGGACGTGAGATCGAGACGAAACACTTTTATCGCGACGAGTCGATCGCGGCCGGGCTCGTACGCGCGAAACACCGGTCCCAGGGTGCCCGCACCAATCTGATGGAGGACCCTGAAGGGCCCGAATGCCTCTGGGGGAAAGTACAGGACAGAATCTTCGCTGTTCAGCGGGCGAATGGTAACATAATTTCGTTGCACATTCCCGTCGACATCCGCCGCTTTCCCGGAATCCGGAAACTCGCGGCAGATTACGCGTTTCAGTTTTCCTCGCTCGCGCCATTTTTCTCCGGCAACCCGTCATCACCCGAGTCGTGGACGGCCGCCATCGCGAACGCGCAGACGCATCCGCGCCCTCGCGCGGAGCTCAGCGCGATCCTCACGACGCAGCTCGAGCGTCGCGAGGCGCCTTCACCGGCGCGCGACGCAGCGGCGCGCCTGGCCGACCCACGAACGGTGGCCGTCGTGACCGGCCAGCAGGCGGGATTATTCGGCGGTCCGCTGTACACGCTCTATAAAGGATTGAGCGCCATCCGCCTTGCCGCCAGGGTTGCCCAAGAGCACCAGGTGCCGGCGGTCGCGGTGTTCTGGGTCGAGGCCGAAGATCACGACTGGGATGAAGTCGCGTCGTGCTCCGTGCTCGACGCGGAGTTTCGGCGGCACGTGATTACGCTTCCCCCGCCGCCGGGCGCCGGCCGGGCGCCAATCGGTCTCGTGAAGCTCGGTGAAGCGATCACCACCGCGATCGATCAGCTCGCCACGACGCTGCCCCAGACAGAATTCACGCCGTCCATTCTCGCGGATCTGCGAAAAGCGTATCGACCCGGCGTGAGCATGTCCGACGCCTTCGCGCGCTGGATGGATCGCCTCCTCGGCGATCTCGGGCTCATCGTCTTTGACTGCTCCGATGGTGCGGCGAAGCCGCTGGCGAGCCGGATTTTTGCGCACGAGGTCACCCATCCCGGCAAGACCTGGGAGCTGGCCAGCACCGCCGGGCAACGCCTCACCGCCAGCGGCTACCACGCGCAGGTTGAAGCATCCGCATCCGCGCAGGCGAGCTCGGCGCTGTTCAGGCTGAATGGCGCACGCACGGCACTCGCCGCGAGCGACGCCGCGGGCCTCGAGCACGACGCACGGACGCATCCGGAGACATTCAGCCCGAACGTGCTGCTGCGGCCGATCGTCGAGGACACGCTGTTCCCCACCATCTGCTATGTGAGTGGCCCGAACGAGCTCGCCTATCTCGCGCAGTTGCGGCAGGTCTACGAGCACTTCGGCGTGCCGATGCCGTTGTTTTTCCCACGCGCCAGCGCCACCGTTCTCGACTCCGCCAGCGCGCGATTCCTCGCGAAGCACGATCTGCCGTTCGAGGCGCTGCAGGCGCGCGACGAGTCGGCGCTCAACGGGGTGCTCGCGGCGTCGCTGCCGGAGGCGGTCGAGATAGCCCTGAGGGAGGCCGAAGACGCGATCCCCCGGCACATGGCGGCCATCATCGCCGCGGTTCCTGCTGTGGACGCCACGCTGGAAGGCGCGGCGAAATCCACGCTGGGCAAGATTCAGCACGATCTCTTGACCCTGCGCGGCAAGGTCATCGGCGCTGCCAAAAAGCGCGACGAGACGCTGCGCCGCCAGTTCTACCGCGCCCAGGCGCAGGCCTTCCCCGATGGCATCCCCCAGGAACGGGCCCTCGGCGGGGTAGCCCTGCTCAACCGGTACGGCCCGGCGCTGGTCCAGAGACTCGTCCAGGAATTGCCCCTCGACCTCGGTCATCACTGGGTCCTGACCCTGTAAATGCCGAGATCGAAACCCAGGAAAGCCCCGGCGAATGGCAGCCTGTTCGCGCGGCTGCGCGCCCGCGCACGCAATGCCGCGCGGGCGAATCCGCGAGCGACGAAATACACGGCCGTCGCCGTCGCCGCGCTGTTCGTGATCGGATGCGCCCTCACGGGTTATTACTACGTGAGGTTCTCGCAGATGATCGACGCGCGACTCCACGGCGAGCGCGATCGCGTGCTCCCGCGCGTCTTCGCACGGCCCCTGGAGATTCGCCGAAGCGAAGGCCTCTCTCAGCGAGAAGTCATCGATCGTTTGAACGATCTCGGGTACGCGCAGCGGACGCAGGTGCAGAACCCCGGCGAGTTCGCCGTGAACGGCGCGGAGTTATCGGTGATCCCGCGCGCGGGCAGCCACACGGGAAAACGGCTGGACATCAGCTTTCAGCGGCCGGTGCCGAGACGTCGCCCTGGACGCGCTCAGCCGGCGGGCGTCATCAGCACGATCAGCACGCGCATCGAAGCGCTTTCCGTTGACAAGCAGGCGGTCTCGCGCGTCACGCTCGACGCGCCCATGCTGACGGCGCTGATTCAGGCGCGCGTCAAGCGCCGGCAGGTCCCACTCTCGGCGCTGCCCTCGCGAATGGTCCAGGCGGTGCTGGCGATCGAAGACCGCCGCTATTACTCGCACCCGGGCGTCGATCCCATCCGCATGGTCGGCGCGCTGTTCAGAAACACCTTCGGCAATCGACCGTACCTGGAAGGCGCGAGCACCATTACACAGCAGCTCGCGCGAAACTTCTTCCTCACGGAAGAAATGGCCATCGAGCAGCAGACGCGGCAGCGGGGCCTGCGGCGCAAGCTGCTCGAACAGTTCATGGCCGTCATCCTTGACATCCGGGCGACGAAGGACAACGTGCTCGAGCTGTACTTGAACGACGTCTACATGGGCAACCGGGGATCGTTTGCGATTCACGGCGTCGCCGAAGCTGCCCGACTGTACTTCGGCAAGGACGTCAGTAACCTGTCGCTCGGCGAAGCCGCGACCATTGCCGGCATCATTCAGTCTCCCGGCACGCTGTCGCCGTTCAGCTCCCCGGTCCGCGCACGGGAGCGCCGTAACGTCGTGCTCCTTGCGATGGCGGACGCCGGGTTCGTCTCCGCCGAAGCCGCCGAACGCTCGGCGAACGAGCCGCTGTCTCCTGTCGCGCGCGCGCTCGATGCGGAGGCACCGTACTTTGTGGACTTCGTCGGTCACACGCTCGCGGAGCAGTTTCCCGCGGTCACGCAGACGACCGAAGCCGTCGACGTGTACACGACACTGGATCTTCATCTGCAGCGCCTCGCGCAGGACGCCGTCAGCGGCGGCATCGCCAAAGTCGACCAGCTGCTGTCGCGCCGTCGACGCGGGCGCGTCCCGCAAGCGGCGCTGATTGCTGTCGATCCGCGGACGGGCGATATCCTGGCGATGGTCGGGGGACGCTCCTACAATCAATCGCAATTCAATCGCGCGGTGAGCGCGAACCGCCAGCCCGGGTCCATCTTCAAGCCGTTCGTGTTTCTGTCGGCGTTCGAGCGCGCCGCCGAGGACGGCACGGCGCTGACGCCGGCCACGCTCGTCAACGACGAGCCGACGACGTTCGATGCGAATGGGACGCCCTGGAGCCCGTCGAATTACGAGAACGAGTACGACGGGGAGATCACCCTGAGGCGGGCGCTTGCCATGTCGCGCAACGCGGCGACGGTCAAGGTCGCCGAAGCCGCGGGATACGGTCGCATCGCCGATCTCTGGCGCAGCATCGGCGCGGGGACGTCGCCGCGCGCATTTCCTTCGATTGCCCTCGGCGTCTTCGAGGCGACGCCGTACGACATGGCGACGGCGTACACGATCTTCGCCAACGGCGGAGAGCGGCGGAGCCTCCGACCCGTCCTTCGGATCAAGCGCGGCAGCGACGAGATTGTGGCGAAGGATTTACCGACGAAGCGGATCGCGCGTGCCGACACCACCTATCTCGTCACCAATATGATGCGCAGCGTGCTCAGCGAGGGCACCGGCGCCGCCGTGCGCGCGTCCGGATTCGGTCTCGACGCCGCGGGCAAGACGGGGACGACCAACGATCTCCGCGATGCGTGGTTCGTCGGCTTCACGCCCGAACTGCTGACCGTCGTCTGGGTCGGGCTCGACGACAACCAGGCGCTCGGCCTGAGCGGGTCGCAGGCCGCGCTGCCCATCTGGCTCGCGTTCATGCAGCGGGCGCTCGCGGGCCACGGCGATCGCGCCTTCAACGTGCCGGGCAGCATCAGCTTCGTCGACATCGATCGAGACACCGGCGCGACGGCGCTGCCAGGGTGCCTCCGCGTGTTCGCTGAGTCGTTTCTGGCGGGCAGCGAACCGAGGGAAGTGTGCGAGGTCCATCGATTCTAAGCTCTTTGCTCTCAGCTCTTTGCTCTATAATGAGGCCCCATGTCCCAGGAAGTGTTTGAAGCGCTGACGGCGGCGCTCGCGCGCGGCGAGGACGCCGCGCTGGTGACGATCGTATCGGCCCAGGGATCGACCCCGCAGCGCGTCGGGGCCAAGATGGTCGTCTTCCCCGATGGCCGCACCGTCGGCACGATCGGCGGCGGCTGCTACGAGAACGACGCCTTCTGGAAAGCCAAAGAGGCCATCCAGTCGCGGAAGCCTCAGCTGATCAAGTACGACCTCAACGACGATTTCGCGCAGGAGAATGGCCTCGTGTGCGGCGGGCAGATGCAGGTGTACATCGAGCCGCTCGAAGCAACGCCGCGGTTGTACGTGATCGGCGCAGGCCACGTCGGATATCACCTCGGGCGCCTTGCCCACACGATCGGCTTTCGCACGCACGTGCTCGACGACCGTGAAAAATTCGCGAACAAAGAGCGCTTTCCTGACGCGGAGGAAATCACCGTCGAAACGATTCCCGAGTGGCTCCACCGCGCCGACATTCCGGGTAACGCCTACGTCGTCGTCGTGACCCGCGGACATACGCACGACCTCGACGCGCTGCGCGCGCTGGCCGCGCGCGACCTGCGGTACCTCGGGTTGATCGGCAGCAAGGCCAAGGTGAAAAGGATTTACGACGCGCTGCTGGCCGAGGGCATGCCGCCGGAATGTCTGCAGCGCGTGCACGCACCGGTCGGCCTCGACATTGGCGCGGTGAGCCCCGAAGAGATCGCCGTCGCGATTCTCGCGGAGCTCATCGCCGTGCGGCGTGGCAAGATTCAGGATCCTCACGTGGCCGCGGTCTCGATGCGCTGGGACGGCACGGCGCAGAAGCCCCGGTGAGTTCACGGCCTTCCTTACGGTATAATCGACACTTCGCACTCCAGGTAGCCGACTGCTAACCATGTCACAGCTTTCATCCAGGGCGGCGCAGATCCTGGCCGCATTAGTCGCCGAATACATCGACACCGGTGAACCGGTCGGCTCCGCTCGCCTGGCGCACGCGGCCGGGCTGGGTGTGTCGTCTGCAACGGTGCGCACGACGCTTGGCGAGCTCGAAGAGCTCGGCTACCTGCAGCAGCCGCATACTTCCGCCGGACGGATTCCGACGGACCGCGGCTATCGCTTCTACGTCGATCAGCTGCTGGCCGCTCCGCGCCCGCTGCGCGGCGGAGCCGCCATGGAGGCTCAGCTTCGCCGCGACGCCGGCACCCCGGCGCTCGCCGAAGACGTGCTGGCCGCCGTCTCGCAAGTGCTGTCGCGCGCCTCGCACCTGGTCGCGTTTGCGCTGCCGATCACGGCAGGTGACGGCATCCTGAAGGAAATCGAGTTTGTGCCGCTGAGCTCGACGAAGGTTCTTGTGGTCGTCGTGGCTGATGGCGGGCAGGTCTCACGCAAGGCCATCGACGTCGGCGAGGAGATTGACGCACAGGATCTCCGCCAGGCGTCGAACTACCTCAATACCGAGTTTGCCGGCATGCCGCTCGAGCTCATCCGGCTTGCGGTCCTGGAGCGGTTGCGGCACGAGCGGACGCTGTGCGATGCCCTGCGGTCGCGCGCGCTGAAGCTCGCGCAGAGCGGCCTCGAAGAGCTGCCGCGCAAGCCGGCGCTCTTTGTCGACGGCGCGTCTTCCCTGCTCGACGATACCGACGAGGACAGCGGGATCTCCATCACGACACTCCGCGCGCTGCTGCGGATGGTCGAGGAGAAAGAGCGCCTCGTGCGGCTGCTGAATCAGTACATTGACGGCCCGGGGCTTACGATCGTGATTGGGCAGGAACACCGGACACCCGACCTGCGGCCGTTCAGCATCGTCGCGGCGACGTATGCCGACGGGGCGCGACGCGGCACCGTGGGCGTCATCGGCCCCATGCGCATGCACTACTCCAGAACCATCGCCGTCGTCGACGGCCTGGCACAGGCGGTGTCGCGGGTGCTCCGCGACAGCATGTAAACGGCGGGCGCGAACTATGGCTGAGCAACCCAGACGTAATACCAGGGAAGACATCGATCGCATGGATGACGAAGGCGCCGCACAGGCCGAATCGGCCGATCCCGCGCCTGCGCTTGCGGACGAGATCGTCGAGCTCCGCAAGGAGCGCGACGCCCTTCAGGATCGGCTGCTGCGCCAGGCGGCGGAGTTCGACAACTATCGCAAGCGCATCGATCGCGAGCGCAGGGACACGTCGCAGTACGCGGCCACCGAGTTTCTCCAGGAACTGCTGCCGATCGTCGATGATTTTGAACGCGCGCTCCGGATCGATGCGGCCGGCGCCGAGTCCTACCGGCAGGGGCTTGAGATCATCCATCGCGCGTTGATGGAGATGCTGCGCAAGCGCGGGGTCTCGCCGATCAACGCTGTCGGCACGACGTTCGATCCGCAGGTCCATCAGGCGGTCGCGTACGAAGAGGATCCGGAACGCCGCGACGGCGAGGTGATCGAAGAATTCGCGCGCGGCTATCGCATGGGCGACAAGCTGCTGCGCCCTGCCATGGTGAAGGTAGCGAAGGCGTGAGTAAGCGGGACTACTACGAGATCCTCGGCGTTCCCAGGAACGCCAAGGATCCGGAAATCAAGAGCGCGTATCGCAAGCAGGCCCTTCAATACCACCCCGATCGCAACCAGGGGAACAAGGGGGCGGAAGAGAAGTTCAAGGAGGCCGCCGAGGCCTACGCGATTCTCTCCGACAGCGACAAGCGCGCGCGCTACGACCGCTTCGGCCACGCGGGGGTATCGTCACAGGCAGCCGCCGGCTTCGATCCGTCGACGTTCGCCGGGTTCGAAGATATTTTCGGCGGCATCTTCGGCGACTTCTTTGGAGGAGCCGGCCGCCGGGGCGGCCCCGAGCGCGGCAGCGACCTGCGCTACGACCTCGAGATCACGTTTGAGGAGTCGGCGAAAGGGGTTGAGACCCCCATTGAGATCCCGCGCCTCGAACCGTGCGACACATGCAACGGATCCGGCGCTGAGCCGGGCAGCAGTCCGACAACGTGCACGCAGTGCCAGGGGCGCGGACAACAGCGCTTCCAGCAGGGATTTTTCACGGTGGCGCGCACGTGCGGCAAGTGCCACGGAACCGGCCGGGTCATCACCAAGCCGTGCGTGACGTGCAAGGGCGACGGCCGCACCAGCCACGAGCGAACGCTCACGGTCAAGGTTCCCCCAGGCATCGCCGACGGTCAGCGACTTCGCATCAGTGGTGAGGGCGAAGGCGGCGTGGCGGGGGGGCCTCCTGGCGATCTCTATGTCTTCATCGAAGTCGCCGAACATCCGTTTTTCCGCCGTGACGGAAATAATCTGTTGTGCGAGATTCCGCTGAACTTCACGACGCTCGCGCTCGGCGGCAGTATCGATGTGCCGACGCTTGACGGCCAGGAGTCCTACAAGGTGCCCGAAGGCACGCAGTCGGGCACCGTCTTCCGGCTACGCGGCGAAGGGATGCCGGACGTGTCGGGCCGGGGCCGCGGCGACCTGTTCTTCACCGCCCAGGCCGTCACGCCCAAGAAGCTCACCAAAGAGCAGCGGGCGCTGCTCGAGCAGTTGAGCAAGGCGCTGCCGAAGGAGAAGTTCGAGCCGCGCCCGCGCGACGCCGACGAGGACGAGAAGAACCTCTTCGAGAAGGTCAAAGATATTTTTGGGTAAGGCGTGGCCCGCGCTCGATATTCACGTTCCTGGCTGCGACCCGCAACTTCAGGACCTCGTTTTCGCCGAGCTCGACGATTTTCAACCCACCGCCATTCAGGAGTCGGACGAATCGCCTGTGCTCCGGGCGTTCTTCACCACCTCCCCATTGCGTGACGCGGCTGCGCGCGCGCTCGCTTCGTCGTTCGGCAGCCATCTCTTCGTCGAATCACTGAACATCGAAGACGAGGACTGGGCCGCCCGCTCGCAGGCGCAGCTTCGCGCCATAACCATCGGCCGGATCGTCGTCGCGCCCCCTTGGGACAT
>JANNJO010000435.1:0-47894 GCA_031395755.1 Acidobacteriota bacterium | reverse complement strand
CACTCAAGCTCATTCTCGGGCTGCTGAAGCCGGACGCCGGCAAGATCTGGGTGAACGGCCAGCGTGTGGACGAGTACACGGAAGAGCAGATGAGAAAAGTGCGCGCCGACATCGGCATGGTCTTTCAGGAAGGCGCGCTGTTCGACTCGCTCACGGTCGCTGAGAACGTAGGCTACAAGCTCTACGAAGAAACCGACTTGCCGCTTGATGAGGTGCGGAGGCGGGTTGAAGAAGTGCTCGGATTCGTCAGGCTGTCGGAGTTTATCGACCGCAAGCCATCGGAGCTTTCGGGCGGCCAGAGGCGGCGTGTGGCCATTGCGCGGGCCATGACGGTCAAACCCCGGATTCTCTTGTACGACGAGCCGACGACGGGACTCGATCCCATCACCTCGACGACGATCGACGAAGAGATCGTGAAGCTGCGCGATTTCGAGGAAGTCACCTCGATTCTGGTCACGCATCAGTTACGCGACGCGTTTTTCGTGGCGACGCAGGAAGCTGTGAACCGGGCGGGAAAGGTCGATTTTGTCACCGCCGGTCCGGCCAAGCTCGAGGAGGCCGAGTTCATGATGCTGAAAGACGGCCTCATCATCTTCGAGGGGACCGCCGAAGGGCTGCGTGCCTCGGCGGATCCGTATATTCAAGCGTTTTTATCGTAAGGACAATCCATGCCCCGCACCCGCTCGCTGAAATGGTCGGAACTGAAAATCGGCATCTTGGCCATCGTGGCGCTCGTGATTGCCGCGCTGTTGATTCTGGCGCTGGGCGGTGAGGGCGGATTCTTCTGGCAGCGCTACAACCTCAAGGTCAGGTTCTCGAACGCGGCCGGCGTGCAAAAAGGCTCGCCGGTTCGAGTCGCGGGGGTGACCGTCGGTGCCGTGAAGGGCATGCAGTTCACGGGCTCTGACGTGGAGATGGCGATCGAGCTGCACGAAGACATGCAGGAGAAGGTGCGCACCACCTCGCGCGCGACGATAGGGTCGGTCTCGATGCTCGGAGAAGGCGCCGTCGACATCAGCGCCTCAACGACCGGTCAGCCGATTCCCGAATGGGGCTACGTGCCGTCGGACGCACCGCCCGCCCAGCTGGCCGACGTCACAGCGCAGGCCAGCCGGGGCATCACGCAGTTGACGGCGCTCATCGAGGACGTCCGCGCCGGCAAGGGCACCGTCGGCAAACTGATGACGGATGAGCAGCTGTACGCCGAGCTTCAGCAGTTCACGTCGGCTGCGCGCGGCGTCACCGAAGGCCTGGCTCAGGGCAAAGGGACGCTCGGCCAGTTGCTGAACAACCCGGAGAGCGCCCGCCAGCTCGAGGCGTCAATGAGAAATCTCACGGCCATTACGAACAAAATCAACGCGGGGCAGGGAAGCATCGGCCAGCTGATGAACGACCCGACGCTGGCAAAAAATCTCGCGGCGGTGACGACCAACTTCGAGAGCATTTCGAATAAGCTGAACCAGGGGCAGGGCACCATGGGCAAGCTGATGACCGAAGACGCGTTGTATCAGCGGCTCAACGGGGTGACAGCGAACCTGGAGCAACTGACGGCCAAGCTCAACCAGGGGCAGGGCACGATGGGGCAGCTGATGAACGACAAGCAGCTCTACGAAAGTATGAATCGGACCATCAGCGAGATGCAAAGCCTGCTAGCCGACATCCGGAAGGACCCCAAGAAGTATCTGAACGTCCGAATGAGCATCTTTTAGCTATTCAGATCGCGCTCCTGCGGAGACAATACCAATAAGGAGATCGTGTGACGTTCTGGGCGGAGGTTTTTCTCGGGGTCATCGCGCTGGCCACCTTCACGATGGCGGCCATCCAGCTTGGCGTCCTTGTGTACGGCTGGACGGTGGCGAGGCGCGTCAATCGTCTGCTCGACCAGGTTGAGCGGCAGATGCAGCCCCTCGCCGACAGCCTGAACGCCATCGCCCGCGATGCGGCCCGCGTGAGCGCGCTGGCCGCCTGCCAGGCTGAGCGTGTGGACCGGCTCGTCACCGACCTTACCGCACGACTCGAGCAGACCGCCACGACCGTCCAGGACGCCGTCCTCAGGCCCCTTCGCGAGGGAGCGGCCATGCTGGCCGGGGTCAAGGCCGCCATCGAGGTCTTCCGGGAATTCGCCAAGCGCCCCGGCGCCACCCGAGCCCGCTCCGAAGAGGAAGACGCGCTCTTTATCGGTTAAGTCCCCACATGATTGACGCCGCTGCCTAGAGGTGGTAGAAATCGGCGTATTCCGTTCGCACAACTGAAATACTGTTCGGCTTAAGGGGGTCCCCATGATCAGGCGCTCTACGTTCCGTCAGGCTGCCGTCTTCGGCCTGGCGATCATCTGGCTTCCGTCCGTGGCTGCCGCGCAGCTGTCAAAATCGGCTGCCGTGGCGAAGGAGCTGGTCCAGGTGATGGACCAGAAAAAGCTCGAGGCGATCGCGGCCAAAGTGCCGGCGGCGGAGGGTCATTTCGCTGCAGCGCTCTATTTTCCGAAGGTCCAGCTGCTCGTGATCTCCGGCCACTATTCAGCCCCTCAACTCATGGATCCGCGCCTTGCCGGCAAGCAATATCGCGATACGTACATGGAGCTCAGCGGCACGGTGACGGCCAACACCAAGATCTTCGTCCAGGATATGGGGGAGCCCGGGTTGTCACAGAAAAAGCAGGACAACATGTACGACACTTGGAATCACGCCGGGAAGATCGTGATGTTCGACGGCGATCCCGACAAGCAGAAGATGTCGGATGCGGATTATGCGAAGAACTTCACGGCGGCCGATGAGGAATACGCGAAGATCCTGAGCGCCCTTCTGGCTGAAGCCAAAAAATAGTAGACTTACCGTTCCGAAGGTCGGGCGCTTGGCTCAGCGGTAGAGCATCGCCTTCACACGGCGGGGGTCAGAGGTTCGAATCCTCTAGCGCCCACCAATTCCCTTCCTTCAGCTCCTAGATTGTCCCATACAACCGGTCTCCGAAGTCGCCGAGACCGGGCACGATGTACTTCTGATCGTTGAGCCCTTTGTCCACGACCGGCGTGTAGATTTCCACATCCGGGTGATATTGCTCGACGAGCGCAACACCTTCGGGCGCGGCGACGATGCAGACGATGCGGATGTTCGTGGCGCCCGCTTTCTTCAGAACATCAAGCGCGGCAATGGCGCTGCCTCCCGTCGCCAGCATTGGATCCACCAGCACGACGTAGCTCGAGGGCAAGTTGTCCGGGAGCTTCGCGTAATACTGCGATGCCACCGCCGTCGATTCGTTGCGCTGCAGGCCGATGTGCCCAACGCGTGCAGCGGGGAGGAGCTCCAGTACCGCATCCAGCATGCCCAGCCCCGCCCTCAATACCGGCACGACGACGACATCGCGCGCAACGCGCCGTCCTTCGGCTCTCTCGATCGGCGTCTCGACGACGGCGCGCTCGGTCGGCAGATCGCGCAGCGCCTCAGCGACCAGCAGCACGCTGATGCGGTTCGCGATGCGGCGAAAATCTTCGGTCTCGGTCTTGACGTCTCGTAGCTGAATGAGCGCGTCGTGAACGAGCGGGTGCGGAACGATGTGCACGGACATGCCGGGCACTATATACCACGTGCGAAGGGGCGTCAGGGATCGCAGCGCTGAAGCGCGGACCGGTCAAGATGTAGAATCGACAACATCGATGATCGCCGCTCAAGAAGCCCTCGAACGCCTGCGTGAGGGGAACCGTCGATTCGTCCATGATGTGCGTGGACGCGACACACTCGCGAGTGACACGCGCCGACGAGACTTGGCGGCAGGTCAGGAGCCGTTCGCCATCATCCTCGGATGCTCGGATTCGCGGGTGCCGGCGGAGATTGTCTTCGATCAAGGCCTTGGCGACCTGTTTGTCATCCGTGTCGCCGGGAACATCGTCGCACCTTCTCAAGTCGCCAGCGTCGAGTTCGCCGCGGAGCGGTTCAGCACGCGACTTGTCGTGGTACTGGGCCATTCCAATTGTGGAGCTATCCTGGCCACGATAGAAGAACTCGGGCGTCCGCCGAAAGAGCAGTCACGGAACCTCCGCTCGATTGTTGACCGTATCCGGCCATCTGTGGAGGCGCTGCTGGCGTCGGACCGCCAATATCACCAGGACAGCCTCGTGCAGGAGGCCGTCAGGGCCAACATCCGTGTCTCGGCAAACCATCTCCGGCATGGATCGGAAATCCTCGAGCAGCTGATCCGGCATGATGCCCTCCTCGTCGTCGGCGGCGAGTATTCCCTGGAGACCGGTGTCGTAGATTTCTTCGACGGTGTACCGTCGCGCGCCTGACGTGCCTCCTGCCTGGTCGGGTAGAATCGCTCAATGTGCTATGCGCGGATGAAGCCCTCCCTCATCGTCGCCGCTCTGGCGGCATGGGCAGTCAGCACGAGTGCCCAGAACACGCCGAAGCAGGTGAGTACCGTTGTCGCGGGCGGAATCGTCGTGACGGTTGATGGCGCACGGAATGTCTACAGTCCCGGCGCCGTGGCGATCGACGGCACGAGCATCGTCGCCGTTGGAACGGCGGCCGATATCACAGCACGGTTCAGCGGTGCGGAGCAGATCAACGCAGCCGGCTCTGTCGTCATTCCAGGTCTCATCAATGCACATTCCCATGCGCCGATGGTGCTGTATCGCGGGCTCGCGGACGATCTGCGCCTTCAGGAATGGCTCGAGAACTACATTTTCCCTGCCGAAGCCAGGACGGTATCGCGCGAAATGGTGCGCGCCGGCACGCGGTTGGCCGTACTGGAGATGATACAGTCCGGCACGACTGCGTATGCAGACATGTACTACTTCGAAGAGGAGATCGCTCGCACGACGAGGGCGGCGGGCATGCGAGGCGTTCTCGGCCAGACCATCATCCAGTTTCCCGTGCCCGATTCGAAGAGCGCGCAGGAAGGTCTTGCGAGAGCCGAAGCGTTCATCAAGGAATTTCAGACGGACGATCTGATCGTCCCTGCGGTCGCGCCGCACTCGCCTTATACGCTGGATGCGAAAAGTCTTCTCGCTTCACGCGCGCTCGCCACCAAGTATGGCGTACCGGTGCTCATCCACGTGGCCGAGACCGAAGCCGAATTCAAGACGTCGCAAGCGGCTCATGCGGGCATGAGCCCTGTGGCCTATCTTCAGTCAATCGCGTTCTGGGGTCCGAAGACCGTGGCCAATCACGGCGTCTGGGTCGACGCTGCGGACATGAAGATTCTCCGCAGCCATCAGGTGGCCGTGTCGCACAACCCCGAAAGCAATATGAAGCTCGCGAGCGGCATCGCGCCGATTCCGGAGTATCTTGCGGCCGGTGTGACGGTGGCGCTGGGGACCGATGGCGCAGCGAGCAACAACGACCTCGACATGTTCGAAGCGATGCGGTTCGCGGCGCTCCTGCACAAGGTGAAAACCGGCGACCCGCGCGTCATTCCGGCGACCGCGGCGCTCGAGATGGCGACCATCGGAGGCGCACGGGCGCTTGGACTCGACAAGCAGATTGGATCGCTTGAAGCCGGCAAGCGCGCGGATCTCGTCGTTGTCTCGATGGCCAGCGCGCGGCAGACCCCGCTGTACGATCCCGTCTCACATCTGGTCTATGTGACTCGCGGCGACGACGTCCGTACGGTCATGGTGAACGGCCGGGTGTTGATGCGAGACAGGAAGATGCTCACGCTGGACGAGCCGGCCGTGCTGGCTGAAGCGAGAAAGATCGCGGACTCAGTGAGGGCGGCTGTCGGGAAGTGACTATTCCTGCACGCCGATGAACGGCAGGTGCCGGAACTGCCCCGCGTGGTCGAGGCCGTATCCGACGACGAATTTGTCCTCGATCTCGAATCCGATATATTCAACCTCGACGTCGACCTTCCGCCGGCTCGGCTTGCTGAGCAGGCACGCCGTTTTCAGGCTCCTGGGTTCGCGGGCGCGGAGCACGTCCTGCAGGTAGTGCAGCGTCAGGCCTGTGTCGACGATGTCTTCGACGATAATGACGTCGCGGCCCTGCAGGGGTGTATCGAGATCCTTGAGGAGCCGCACCTCTCCCGAGCTCTTCGTGGCGGCTCCGTAGCTGGAGACCGCGATGAAGTCCAGCGTCACCGGGCGCGGGGACATGGCGCGGGCGAGGTCGGAGAGAAAGACGAAGGCGCCCTTCAGCACCGCGACGAAATGCAGCGGCTCGCTGCCGGCGTACTCGGCGTTGATTTGCGCGGCCAACTCCGTGATGCGAGCGTGAATCTGTTCGGCGGTAAATAGCGTGGTCATCAATGGCGCGAAAGATAACATGAAACGCTTCGAGATCATTACCGAAGCCGACGCGCGCGTGCTCGACGTCGGCGAAACCGTCGCGTTGAAGACGGGCGGGCACGTCACGCCGCTTGCCGCCGACACGCTGAGAGCCCGCCGGGTGACGGTCGTCTCGGATGCTGTTCTCGATCGCGCGGATGTCGGGCTGGCACCCGTGGCGGACATCCGCCGCATCGCGATCGGCAGCGATCACACCGGCCTCTCCCTCAAGTCGGCGATCGTCGCGGCTCTGCGCGCGAAGGGCATCGCCGTCGACGATCTCGGGACGCTCACGGCGGAGCCCGTTGATTACCCCGACACGGCGGCGCGGGTCGCCACGTCGGTCGCCCGCGGCGAAGCGGATGCCGGCATCATCATTGACGGCGCGGGGATCGGGTCGTCGATCGCTGCGAACAAGTTAAGGGGCATCCGTGCGGCCGTCTGTCACGATCAGACCATGGCGAGATATGCGCGGCAGCACAACGGTGCTAACGTGCTCACCCTCGGCTCGACGCTCGTCAGGACCGAAGATGCCCTGAGCATCGTCGATGTGTGGCTCAATACTCCGATGACGGAGCCGCGGTACATTCGGAGACTCGCGAAAATACGGGCTCTCGAAGAATGAGACAGGGCAGAGGGATGAGGGCAGAGGGCCGAAATGCAGTGGGCTGATTTGCAACGCATCATCGCGGAAGAGGTCAGCACGGCGCTCGCGCGCGGCCGCACCCGCACGTGCGACTGCCACGCGGTGCTGTATGACTGCTGCCCCGATCGAGTCCGCGGCGTCATCGACGCCGGGGCGTCAAGGCTCGGCCTCTATGCCGGCGAAAGAGTCCCGACGGGCGTCGCTTCGTTCATCGACCACACCCTGCTCAAGGCGGACGCCACGCGGCAGGAGATCGAGAAGCTCTGCAAGGAAGCGCGCGAATTCGGGTTCGCGACGGTCTGCATCAATCCGCATTGGGTGTCGTTTGCGGCCCAGTTGCTGCGCGGCAGCGGGGCCGGTGTCTGCACGGTTGTCGGATTTCCGCTGGGCGCGACCACAACGGATGTGAAGCAATACGAAACCCGCCGGGTGATTTACGACGGGGCCAGGGAAGTCGACATGGTCATCAACGTCGGCGCCCTGAAATCAGGCGACCTTGGCGTCGTGGAGCGCGACATTACCGCCGTGGTCTCAGTGTGCAGGGAATGCGGCGTGCTCAGCAAAGTCATCATCGAGGCGGCGCTGCTGACCGATGAGGAAAAGATTACGGCGTGTGCGTTGTCGAAGGCAGCCGGCGCCGACTACGTAAAGACGTCCACCGGTTTCGGCCCGGGCGGGGCGACGGTTGCGGATGTTGAGTTGATGCGCCGCGTGGTGGGACCGGACATCGGCGTGAAGGCCGCTGGCGGGGTTCGCGACTACGAATCGCTGAAGAATCTGGTGAGTGCGGGCGCAAGCCGTGTGGGTGCCAGCGCTGGCGTCAAGATCGTGCAGGAGGCAAAGGAAGGTGGCGCGCAGCCGTCTTCGACAACTGCCGCCACCTCGAAGTCCCTCTACTGAGGGCTAAACTGCGTCGTTCCGCTTCTGCCGGTCTTTCCCAGCCTCGTTCTCGCGTTCGCCCTTCTTTTCCATGCTCTTGTCGTCGATGGCGTCGCCAACGGCCTCTTTGACCGCGCCCTTGAAGCGCTGGCCTGTGCCCGACACTTCTTCGGCCACGGATCCTGGTGCGTGACGGTTCGCTTTGGAATCATCCGGACGATCAACGTTATCCATGTAGTCCTCCTTGCGCGTCGCACCCTATGTGCGGCAGCGTGCTAACTCGTGCGTATATAAGGAGAGCAAGAGGAGAGCCAATAGGGATATTTTGGAGCGGGGTACGGGAATCGAACCCGCCTAGCTGGCTTGGGAAGCCAGAACATTACCACTATGCTAACCCCGCGCATCGGCGCGTGCGGCAATTATAGCGGGATTTGCCTAGCCTTCGAACGCGACCGGCCTTGACATATCGCGGGCCGAGAGGATGGCCGATTCCATGGGAACCGCCCACCCTTCCCCCGAACCAGGCGAACATGAATGTAACGCATCAATATAACGGCACTGAGCTGTGTCGCGAACCGGTTGGATTGCGAGCCAGCGAGGCTTCTTGGCATCTGAACAGCAAGATCGATGCTGGGTACGAGTGTTGACTGGTGTCCGCAGCGCGAACGCGGTTCAATCTCGGATAATCGACAGCACTTCGTCGCGCTTGCGCTGCATCTGCTCCTCGGTCGTTCCTTCGAGGTTGAGGCGCAGCAACGGTTCCGTATTCGACGGGCGAACATTGAAGTGCCAGTCGGGGTACTCGACGGAGATGCCGTCGAGCCTGAAGATGCGCGCGTCTTTGTAACGTGCCTCGATGGCGTTCATGGTGGCTGTCATGGCCTCCATGTTCGCGACCTTCGTGTTGATCTCCCCCGAGATGAAGTACTTCGCACGAAGGGGCTCGAGGAGCTGCTTGAGCGACTGGTTCTTCTTCGACATCAACTCGAGAATCAGCAGCGCCGGGATGAAGCCGTTGTCGCAATAGAAATTCTCGCGGAAGTAGTAGTGGCCGGTGACCTCACCGCCGAACACGGCGTTCAGCTCCCGCATCCGTCCCTTGAAAAAGGCATGCCCGACGCGATTCATGACAGCCTTGCCCCCGTACTTCGCGGCGACATCCTTCACGGCGTAGCTGGCCCGCAGATCGTACACGACGGTGGCGCCAGGCTCCTTCAGCAGGAACGCCTCGGCGAGCAGAGCCGTCACGAAATCGCCGGCGATGAACTCTCCGTCCTCGTCGATGAAGAAGCAGCGGTCGGCATCGCCGTCCCACGCGATGCCGATTTCCGCGCGGTCGGCTCGCACTTTCGCGACGATGTCGCGGCGGTTCTCCTCGATCAGCGGGTTGGCTTCATGAGTGGGGAAGGTGCCGTCGACGCAGAAACAGAGTTGTTCGACCTTGCAGGGGAGTGCCTTGAAGAGTTCCGGGGCGACCAGACCGGCCATGCCGCAGCCGGCATCGAGCACGACCCTGAACGGCTTGATGAGCGACGGCTCGATGAAGCTCAGCACATGCCTGATATACCCGTCGAGAATCGTACGCGCGCTGACACCGCCGGGCGTCGGCGCCGGCGCCGGTATCCGGTTGGCGGCAATCATGTCCCGGATGTCTGAAATGCCGCTCTCGCCGCTGAGCGGGACGTTTCCGCGGCCGACCATCTTGCAGCCGTTGTATTGCTTCGGATTGTGCGATGCCGTGATCTCTGCGCCGCCGTCGAGGTCGTCGGTGCCGACCGCGTAATAGATCATGTCGGTGGCGATCATGCCGTAGTCGACGACCTCGGTCCCCTGCTCACGCGCGCCCGCGATGAACGCGGCGGCCAGGCTTGGAGACGATGTCCGCATGTCGCGCCCAACGCCGATGCGCCTGGCGTTCACGTGGGCCACGAAGGCGCGGCCGATCGCATGAAAACTCTGCTCGTCGAGCTCAGTCGGATAAATGCCCCGGACGTCATACGCCTTGAAGATATGTGGATTCATAGTCGGCTGTATTCTGCGATGGATGTCTCGTCTCCCAACACACCGCGCTGGAGGACGGCGTTGCGGCCGATCTGGCACGATTGGCCGAGGATCGCTTCAGTGACCCGGGCCTCGCGGCCGATCCGGGTGTCGGCCCAGCAGATGGCGCCGGCGACGTGGGCGTCCTCTTCGACCTGGGAGTGTTTGCCAAGCACGGTGTAAGGCCCGATGCGGGCGCCGGCCTTGACGCTGCAACCGTCGTCGATGAAGAGCGGTCCTTCGAGGCTGGCGCTCTTGTCGATGTGCGCGGTGGGTGCGACCCAGGCCATCCCAGCCTGTCCGTTGAACGGCGGCATCGCGTAGCGCCCGTCCATGATGTCCCGGTGCACCTGCATGTACTTCTCCGGCGTGCCGATGTCGATCCAGTAGTCGCGGTAGATCGACGCGAGAAACGTCTCGCCGCGCTCGATGAACGACGGGAAGAAACTGCGCTCAATCGACCAGGCGACATCTTTGGGGATGCGATCGAACGTGTCGGGCTCGAGCACATAAATGCCGGCGTTGATGGTGTCGCATGTAATCTCCTCTGGCTTAGGCTTTTCCAGAAAGCGCAGGACCTTGCCCGCGGCGTCCGTTTCCACGAGGCCGTACGCCGCCGGGTTCTCGACCGGCGTGAGCACAATGGTCGCGCGGGATCGGCGGCTGCGATGAAACGCGATGAGCCCGCCCAGATCGACCGTCGTCAGCACGTCGCCGTTGAAGACGACGATTGTGTCGGTCACCCCCTGTGCGGCGTACCGCACGGCGCCGGCAGTGCCGAGCGGCGCCGGCTCGACGACGTACCGGATCTTGATCCCGACATCACGTCCGTCTCCGAACACCTCTTCGATCCGACGCGGCTGATAATTGAGGCTGAGAATGACTTCGTCGATCTCGGAAACCTGTTTGATGAGGTCGAGCTGATAGTGGAGAAACGGCCGGTTGAAGATTGGCACGATGGACTTGGGCGCGTGGATCGTGAGCGGACGCAGCCGCGTGCCCTGACCCCCCGCGAGAAGAAGCGCCTTCATATCGAAGCGAGATGATACTGCATTACAATTGCGCCAGCCGTGCGTTACTCGCTGAACCTGCCGAATGCCCTCACGACGACGCGCATTTTTCTCGTGCCGCTGCTGGTTGTGGTGCTCCTGACTAACTTTGAAGGACGGCTGATTTTCGGCGTGCGCAAGGAGCTGATCGGTGCCGCAATCTTCGGACTGGCATCGCTCACCGACTGGCTCGACGGGTACCTGGCTCGGCGCCGCAAGCAGGTGACGGCACTCGGTCAGATCATCGATCCGATTGCCGACAAGCTGCTGACCTCGGCGGCATTCATTTCGCTGATTCAGATGGGGCTCGCGCCGGCGTGGATGGTCGCGGTCATCATCGGCCGCGAGCTGGCCGTGACGACGCTCCGCAGCATCGCCTACGCGCGCGGCGTCGTGATACCCGCCTCACCGCTTGGAAAAATCAAGATGGTGGCGCAGGTGGTGGCGATTCTGGCGTTGATTCTGGGAGAAGAGGAGCGTCTGCAGCCGCTTGCGATCATCGGCGACGCGGCGCTCTGGGTCGTGGTCGCCACAGCGCTGATTTCGGCCGCCGATTACTACCGCCGCTTCAGCCGGATTCCGACGAAGGTCGAGGCGTTTCCGACCGTCGAGCGGCGCCGCACGAAGGCGAGCTAACGAATCGGCGCGATGAGATCCCCGGCTGTGATGGCATCCTTCGAGCCGAGAATCTGCACAGAGGCATCGTCGGCACGGACCGACACCACGAGCACCTCTCCAATTTCGACCAGCGGCAGCTGCCCGTCCATTGCGCCGAATATTTTCGATCGCCCGGTGGTCTGGATGATCAGCTCGCGTTTGTCTCTGAACACCAGGAACCGCTGACCAAGTGCCACACCGGCGTTGCTGCCGCGATCGATGTTCATGAGCTGTCCGCGTCCGCCAGTGTAGAGACCTTCCACGCCCGTCATGATGTGGCCCATGTTCTCGTATTGCGGGGTCGTCCCCGGCAGCGAACGGGCCGCAATCATCGGCGGCGTGAACGGGTCAAGATAGTCGTCGAGCAGCATGCCGTCGCCGCAGGCGTGAACGATGGTCGCCGTGGCGAGCGCGGTGTCGACGCCGAGAATCTGTATCCACCCCGCGGTGTGAATCGTCGCGGGCAACGGTTTCGGTCCACCGTAGGTATTCACCAGTCGGCGCACGAAGTAGCGCTGTCCCGGCTGCACGCCGGCATTCGAGCCGCCGCTGACCACCAAAGTGTCGCCCGGACCGAGCATGTCCCTGTTGGCCGTGTCTTGTGACCCGATGACACGGAGGGTGGGAAGGCTAGCTCTTTCTTTCTTCGGAACGGCCAGCCCCGGCGCGCAGGCGATGTCATTGAAGGCCCACGCGGGTGGTGGCACGGACTCGGGCGAGGGGGCTGGCGCCTGCGCGGGCGGCTGGGCCCAGCCCGGGACGGCCATGAAACAGACATACAGCATGCACGCGGCGTTTCGGTAACGCATAGCAGAAGTCCTTGGGAGAGCGTAGGTTACAGCCCTGCTGTGGCGGCTTTCAGCTGTTCTTTCAGTAGCGCGATCCGCCGCCTGGCCTCTTCCAGATGCTCGCTTTGCTCGAACTCGCTGACGAGGCGCTCGTAATAGGGCAGAGCTTCGGCCTTCTTTTCGGACTTTTCGAGGGTTTCCGCTAGGTGGAAGTAGAGGGAGTCTCTCCGGCGGTATTCAGGGTCGTGTTCCAGGACGTGGCGGTAGCGCTGCTCAGCGCTGAAATAGAGACGGATGCTCAGGTAGAAGTTGCCCACTTGCAGGTCCCAGTCAGAGAGCCGATCCTTGCTCTCGCGAAGCCGCTCCTTCACCTGAGGCGCGAGTGGGCTGTTCGGATAGCGGTCGATGAACACCTGGAACTCGCGGATGGCTTCCTTGGTTTCCGTCTGGTCGCGCTGGGGGTTGAGCATCTGGTTGAAATGCACCATCCCGAGCTGCATCTGCGCGTAATCGGCTCGCGGGTTGGTCGGGTAGAAGGCGAGAAACTCGCGATACTCGTTCTGGGCGTAGACGTAGGAGCCGCTGTTGTTCTCACCCAGGAACGAATCACCAACTCCGAGCTTGGCTTCAGCCCGCAGAGTGCTCTGCGGATAGGACTCCAGCAGCTCAGAGAAATATTGCCGGGACGTCGCCCATTTTCGCTCTTTCAGCGCGGCGTTGCCCCGCTCGAGCAGAACCTGATCGGCTTCACCCGGAGCCGCCGTCAGCGGCGGATTGGACGAGCAACCGCTCAGAAACAGCGCGGTCAGAAAAAGCAGAGGGCAGAGAGCCAAGCGCAGACTTTTCATCTAGTGAGCCACCGATACTGCTGGTCGAGGCCGCTCTCGAGGCTGACGCGCGGAGCGAAGTTGAGATCGCGGCGGGCGAGCGAGGTATCGGCGTAGGTGTGGCGCATATCGCCTTTTTGATCCGGTTCGCGTTGAATCGTGACCGCCTTGCCGGTCACTTGTCCAATCAGATCGAGCACATGGTTCAGCGTGACCCGTGACCCACCCCCAATATTGTACACGCTGCCCGCCCGGCCCCGATCCGCGGCTGCGAGGTTGGCGGCCACGATATCGGACACGAACGTGAAATCCCGAGTCTGCTCGCCATCTCCATAGACGGTAATCGGCCGCCCCTCCAAGACAGCTGTCAGGAAGCGCTGGAAACCCATATCCGGCCTCTGCCGCGGGCCGTAAACGGTGAAATAGCGCAATGCCACCGCCGGGACGCCGTGATTCGCCCAGTAGAGGTGGCCCAGATGCTCCGCCGCCAGCTTTGATACTCCGTACGGGGACAACGGCTGTAAGTACGCGTCTTCGCGCATCGGCAGCGGCACATGGTCGCCGTAGACCGACGAACTCGAGGCGTACACGTATTTCTGGATCGGCATTCCGACCAGTGATTCGAGGAGGCGCTGAGTCGCCTCGATGTTGTTCCTTGTATAGACGTCGAAATCGCGTCCCCAGCTTTTCCGCACTCCTGCCTGGGCAGCCAGGTGGAACACATGCGTCATCCCGACGAGCGCTGATTTGAGATCGATGTCCTGCAGGGCGGCTTCTACGAACGTAAACCCGTTGCGTCCCTGCACTGTCGCAAGGTTGGCCTCCTTCAGGGGGCGGGGATAGTAGTCGGTGAAGCAGTCAATGCCGGTGACGGTAGCCCCGGCATCGAGCAGCGCGCCCGACAGGTGCGACCCAATGAAGCCGGCTGCGCCGGTGACGAGCGCCTTCATGGCAGGAGCTCCCGAATGTAGTCGGGCAGGCGGCACGGGCGTCCGGTTGAATCAACCGCTGCGTGAACGGTCGTGCCGACGGCGTTCAGCATGCCGTCAGCGGGCCGGCGAATTTCGTAATTGAACTCCATTCGAGCTGGCGACAAGAGTTTTCCCCACGTCTTTACCTGCAGCTCGTCGTCGTAGTGCGCAGGCGCCTTGTACTCGCAATGCGCTTCGATGACCGGCAGGCCGATGCCTTCCGCCTCCATCTCCCTGTAGCTTCTTCCGATCGCGCGCAGGAGCTCGCAGCGACCGATTTCGAACCACATGAAATAGTTGGCATGATACACAACACCCATCTTGTCGGTTTCGGCGTAACGCACCCGGATGTTGATCGCTTGGGGAACGGTGTCCGTCATCAGGAAGCAACCGCCGCGTTCTTGAGGGCCCTGGTCGCTGCGGCCGGATCCGGGGTGTTGAAAATTGCAGAGCCGGCGACCACGATCTCCACGCCGGCCTCCACCGCCCGCGCAATATTCGAGAGGTCGATGCCTCCATCGATCTCGATCGGAGCCTTGTTCCCGGCGCGATCGAGCATCGCGCGAATCGCGCTCACCTTCTGCAGGCTCCTGGGGATGAACGTCTGACCGCCGAAGCCGGGGTTGACGGACATGACGAGCACGAAATCCACCTCGCCAGCGATTTCTTCGATTGCGATGACCGGCGTCGACGGGTTCAGCACCACGCCGGCTTTGATCCCGAGGCTCTTGATGAAGGCCACGCTGCGGTGCAGGTGGGGCAGCACTTCGACATGCACCGAGAGCATGTCGGCGCCGGCTGCCACGAAGGCCTCGGCATACCGGTCGGGATCGGTGATCATCAAATGGACATCGAGTGGCACTTTGGCCACGCGTTTCACCGCCTTCACGACCGGCGGCCCGATGGTGATGTTGGGGACGAAGTGCCCGTCCATCACGTCGACATGAATCAGATCCGCGCCCCCCCTCTCTGCGGCGGCGATGGCTGCGCCGAGGGCGGCAAAATCTGCGGAAAGAATTGAGGGTGCGATGCGGACGTGTCTAGCCGTCACCGGCTGACCTCCAGCGAGATCGGATCGCCAGAGGCAATCTGGAAGCCGGCGGGCGGGAATTGCCGCAAGACGACGCCAGGGGGGACGCCGGGGTACGGCAGCTCGCCCACGACCGTTACGCGAAAGCCACGCGTGCGGAGAAGGTCCACGGCGTGCGATCCGGCCACACCAATCAGATCAGGCATCACGTAATGGCGACTCTCTTCGCCTCGACTCACGAGGAGCGCGACCTCGGTGCCGCGTGAAGCGCCAGGCGGCTCTTGTGCGATGACCGTGCCGCCAGGGAAATCGGCCGACCGGACTTCCGCGACCGATGACACCCCCAGACCGTCCTGCTGCAGCCGCAACTGTGCCGCGCGCTCGCTTTCGCCCGTCAGCGCCGGGATCAGCGTAATGCGTGGTCCCTGGCTCAACCAGACGCGAATGCTGCGCTGGCGCCGGGTAATCATGCCTGGGGCCGGCTCCTGCAACGCGATTCGGCCGGCTGGAATCTTCGGATCGAGACGGCCAGTCTCGTCGACCTGCAAGACCAGACCACTGTCGACCGCGGCGGCCGTCGCTTCCGCCACAGTATGGTTGCGCAGATCAGGCACCGGCACCTCGCGCACTTTGAGGGCCACGCGCATGGCGGTGACGGCGAACAAGAGATAGGTCGCCACCAGACAGGTCACGATGGCAAACAGCCTGCCGGCGCTCCAGACGCGGTTGCTGAACTGCATGAAAAAAGGATCCCGGATCCGTTTTTATTGTACACGACGCATGACGGCGCCGAAGAAGGCTTCGAGGCCGTGCGTGTCTGGCTGGGTCCGCAGGCAACCCGCGCTGTCGAGCACGGGTTCAATCGCCTGAAAATACACCGGCTGTTCCGCGCGCAGATCGACCAGCCTGAACCGCTCATTCGCGCTCAGGAATTCGCCAATCACCCCTTCGTTCTCTTCCGGCTCGCTGGAGCAGGTGGCGTAGATCAACCGCCCTCGCGGGCCGACGACATCGGCGGCATTGCGGATCATCCGGAGCTGCGCGCCCGCAAGCGATCTCAGCTCTGGTTCGGTCCTGCGCCAGCGGATTTCCGGGTCGCGCCGCACGATCCCCAGGCCCGAGCATGGCGCGTCGAGGAAGACCACATCGAACGCCGAGGTGAAGGGCAGGCCCGCTTCCAAATCCGCCTGAATGACGCGGATGCGGTTCGAGCCGCTGGCGCTCACGGTTTCGTTCAGAAGCTCGATGCGTGCGCTTCGTACGTCAGCCGCGAAGATGTCAGCCCCATCTCCGGCCATCGCGGCCATCGCGGTCGTCTTGCCTCCGGGCGACGCGCAGGTGTCGAGTACGCGCATGCCAGGGTCCGGCGCCCCCAGCAGCGACACCAGCTGCGAGGCTTCATCCTGAAGAAAAAACACACCGGAGCCGGCGAGCGGCGTGCGGAGGGGATTGCCTGACGTGACGACGAGGCCGTCCGGGGCGTAACGAGCCGGCTCCACTTTGACGCCGTGGGCCGCCAGGGAGGCGACAAGCTCGTCGACGGTCGTCTTCAAGCGATTGACTCGGATTGTGATGGGCGCTGGGGCGTTGTTGAACAGCTCCCAGCGTTCGGCGGCGTCGAAGCCGTAACGGTCAAGCCATCGCTGAGCCAGCCACCGCGGATGCGAGAGTGCGACCTCAAGATAGGAAAGCGCGTCGCCTCCGGGGGGGCGTGCCGGAATCGGCAGCCGATGCGTGTTTCGCGAGATGCCCCTCAATACTGCGTTGACCAGGCCGGCCGCGCTCGTTTTTCTGGCGCGGCGCGTCATCGCGACGGCATCGTTCACCGCGGCGGCGGCCGGAACGCGATCGAGGTGAACCAGCTGATACACGCCGAGACGCAAAATCTGAAGAACGTCGAAGTCGAGTTTTCCCAGCGGTCGTTTGGCGAACTCGATGATGAGATGGTCGAGTTGTCCCTGCCAGCGCAGCGTGCCGGTGACGAGATCGGTCGCGAGCGAGCGGTCGCGCTCATCCTGCAGTGCGGGACGGACCCGCGCCAGCGCGGCAGGCAGATCGAGGCGCCCGGCGTTGACCTCGCGAAGCGCCGCATACGCGGCTGTCCGCGCCGGAGCGATCATGAGCCTGGGTGAGCGCGGAGGAACCGGGCGCCCGGTCGAATGCGGCAACCGGCCAGAAAGTCCCGTGCCGCGACCGGGCGCCGCCCTTCTCGCTGCAGCCAGAGCAGTCGCAGTACGCCGCCGCCGGTCTGCACCCTCAGCTGATCGGCATGGGCATCCAAAATGGCCCCGGGCTCTGCCGACGTTCCGGGCAGGTCGCGCTCGACTTCCGACCTCAGAAGGATGATCCGCTCGCCCTCCAGGTCGCTGAACGCGTGCGGCCAGGGATGCAGCCCCCGAATCTGGTTGTGGATCTCCGCCGCCGGTCTGGACCAATGGATGATGCCATCCGCTTTTTCGAGCTTTGGCGCGTAGGTCGCCTGAGTATCGTCCTGGGGAAGCTCGATCGCGCGGCCTTCAGACAGGGCATCAACGGCATCGACGAGGGCGCTCGCACCGAGACGGGCGAGATCGCGCTCGACGTCGTTGCTGGTCTCGCCAGGGTCGATGGTGCGAGACACCGTCGCGATCGTCGGACCAGCGTCGAGCGCCTGGATGACCCGCATGATCGTCACGCCCGTTTCAATCTCACCGGCCATGACCGCCCGATGTATCGGCGCCGCCCCACGATATTTGGGTAACAACGACGCATGAACGTTGATGAGACCGATCGACGGCACCTGAAGGACAGCGTCGGTGAGGATCCTGCCGTACGCCGCCACCACGCCGAGGTCGGCCTTGAGCGCCCGAAGCGATTCCAGGAAGCCCTCATCACGAAGCCGCTCCGGCTGGAGCACCGGCCTGCCGTGCTGCGAGGCGAGCTGCTTGACCGGCGCCGGCTGAGACTTCTGGCCGCGCCCGCGCGCGCGATCGGGTTGCGTGACGACGCCGACGACCGGATGCCGCGACTGGTGGAGCGCCTGAAGAGTCGGAACGGCGAAATCGGGAGTGCCGAAGAAGACGATTCGCAGCGAAGGCGCGGCCGTCACCATTTACCCGCGCGAGCCAGCTTGCGGATTTTTTTCACGATGAGATCCCGTTTGATGCCGCGGACGCGATCGAGAAACAGCTTTCCGTCGAGATGATCAATTTCGTGCTGAAAGGCGCGTGCGAGGAGGTCGCTGCCTTCGACGATGCGCTCCACACCGCCGCGATCGAGCCCTTTGACCACGGCCCGGCTCGGCCGGGCAACCGTCGCGTTGAAGCCGGGCACGCTCAGGCAGCCTTCCTCCTCGAGCTGCACGCCGTCGAGCTCGACGAACACCGGGTTGATGAAAATCATCAAGTCCTCGGCTTTGCGGCCGACCGACAGATCCACCATGAAAATTCTAAAGGGCGCACCGACCTGCGGGGCGGCGAGGCCGATGCCAGGGGCGGCGTACATCGTATCGATCATGTCGTCGATCAGGGTCTGGATGCTGTCGGTCAGCTCTCCGACTTCTGCTGCGGGCTCGTGCAGCGGCGCCTCGCTGAACTTGAGGATCGGACGAATCACGACTGTTGCGTCTTAAACCTCGCCTGCAGCCGGTCGGTGGCGGTGGCGTAGTTGCGCTGGATCTCACCGAGAGAGTCGCCGCTGAACTTCTCCAGGAACGCGTCGGCAAGGACGATGCTGACGACCGCTTCGCCAACGACCGCGGCAGCGGAGATCGCGCACACGTCGCTGCGCTCGATGACCGCCGGCGCTTCGGTCATCGCCGTCAGATCGACCGAGCGCAGCGGCTTCATGAGCGTCGCGATCGGTTTCATGAACCCCGAGATACGCAGATCTTCGCCGTTCGTGACGCCGCCCTCCAGCCCGCCCGCATTGTTGGTCGGCCGCGCGATGCCGATGGGCGGACTCGTTCGGCTCGGCGAGGGCAGGATTTCGTCGTGCATCTGCGATCCTGGAACCGCGGCAGCTTTCGGCCCGATGCCGATGCCGACGCCCTTGATTGCCGGGATCGACATCATGGCTTGCGCGAGGCGGCCATCGAGCTTGCGATCCCAATGCACGTAGCTGCCCAGACCAACAGGCAAACCGCGCGCGATGACTTCAAAGGCGCCGCCGGCGGTGTCACCCGCCTCGCGGCAGCGATCGATCTCCGCGATCATCGTGACCTCCGCGCCGAGGTCTGCACAGCGCAGAGCCGAGTCGGTCCCGATATCGCGCGCGGCCTCTAACGTGATGCGCAGCGGGCTGTCGACGCCGATGCCGTTCACCTGATAGACGTGGCTGACGATCTCGACGTCGAAGCGCCTGAGCAACTGGCGGGCGATCGCGCCGGCCGCGACGCGCGCGGCCGTCTCGCGGGCGCTCGCCCGCTCCAGCACGTCGCGGATGTCAGTACGGTCGTACTTGATCACGCCGGCGAGGTCGGCGTGTCCGGGCCGTGGCCGCGTGACAGCAGGTCTCGCCGTGCCCGCAGCGCTCTCGGGGGGGTCCGGCTCCGCGTGCATCGTGTGCTGCCAGTTTTCCCAGTCCTTATTCCGGATCAGTAGTGCGATAGGCGAGCCGAGCGTCTCGCCGCCACGGACGCCGGAGAGCACTTCCGCCTTGTCCGACTCGATCGTCATGCGGCGGCCGCGGCCGTAGCCCCCCTGGCGCCGCTTGAGCTGCTCGGTGATGGCATCGAAGTCCAGACGGAGACCGGCCGGCATGCCTTCCAGAATCACCACCAGGCCTTTGCCGTGCGACTCGCCGGCAGTGAGAAAACGCAGCATCGCCACGTCATTCTATACGAAGTTTTTGCACCATCCGGCTCCCGGACCGCGCGATCAGGCCCGTTTTTGCCGGGCGATCCGATTGCAGATCCACCTGCGTCGCATGATCCTGATCGCCGATCGTTTTGTGATTCGCGCAGGTCCGGCTAAAGCCGGACCCCACCGTTCATCGGTGGCGCAAGGCGTCAGCCTGGCCCTCGCGCGATCGATGTTCGCGCTCGACCTCGCCACCGGGGGCCGGGTGCGGCTGCGGGTAGATCCTGCAGGCGTTCGTGCCCATCAGCAGGCGTGGGTGGAGGCATGCACGCGCGCTCACAGAGACGGGCTGCTGGTCGACTTTGGATTCATCGGAAAGGACCGGCGGTTCGAGGCCACGGCTCCCGACCAGCGTGGGGCGAGTGCCTTGGCGTTGCCTCCGCCGGGTCACGTGACGGATTGGCTGGAGGGCGGCACGGCCGCGTCGCCGAGGATCCTTCCCTTGTCGGACCTGCCGGATGCGCGCGAGGTGCGCCTTCATGGCTTTGTGCCGCTTTGCCTTTCGTGGATCAGTCACGCGGCAGCCACCGCGGTGCTGCCGCTGATCGAGGGCCGCTCCGTTGTGCTTTTCGCCGCATCCCCGCGCCCGTCGTGCCTCGCGCTAGCGCTGCTGAAGCTTCGCCGCGCGAATGTGAGAGAGACCTGGGCGTTGTCGCAGCGCGTCGCGATATCTCGGGTGGCGATAACGAACGCGGCAGAAGGCCGCGCGGCATACGAGTCCACGCCCACGATCGCCGCGGACCGCGCCGTGGGCATGCTCTCCGAGGGTGAACGCCTGCTGGCCGCGGGCCGGCACGCCGGAGCCGATCGCGCGCTTCGCGCCGCGATCGGCGCATTCGAGCGCCGCGGCGATGCGTTCCGGGCGGGCGGGGCCGAGATGACGCTCGGCCGGCTCCTCCTCACCCGTGGTCGGGCTGCAGACGCTCGAGCGATGTTCGAGAGCGCCCATGATCGGTTCCAGCGAGTGCGAGCGCCCATGCCTGCCATGGTCGCGACGGCCTGTCTCGGAATGGCGCAGACGGATCTCGGGCTTCTGGGCGATGCGGAGCGTTCCTGTCGCGCTGCGTACTCGGCAGCGGCCGCCCTGAACAGCGCGGAGGCGTCAGCGATGTGCGCGGTTGGCCTGGCCCGGACGCTCGCGTGGCAGGAGCGGTACTCGGATGCACAGGCGGTGCTCGAATCAGTGACACCCGCCGGCGACGTCGAAACGATCGCGCGTTATTGGTGCCTGATCGCAAGGCTCCGCATGGCAGGCAATAGCGTGGCCGATGCGTGGCGGGCCGTCGAGCGAGCCAGGCCTGCCGGCCCGGCATGCGCGGCCGCGATCGAAGCGCTCGTACGCAGGTGGGAGGCGGTGGTGCAGGCGCGGGTGGGAGATCTCGAAGCGCTGAGAAATCACGTCCACGCCGGGCTTGCAGCGGCACGGGCTGCGCACCTACCGCTGCAGGCGATCAGGCTGCGGCTCATCATGATCGAAGGGCTCGCTGATGCGGACAAGCTGGCACCCGCCCGCGCAGCGGCAGCGCACCTCCGCGGGATCTCCCGGTCGTCGATTCCGCCATTGTTGAAGCTGACAGTGAATCGCACCCTGACACGAATGAGCGGCACGCAGTCCCGTACGGATGGGAGGAGACCCATGGAGTTGGTTCGTTCTGTCAGCACCCTCAGCGATCTCGATGGGCTCAGAGAACTCCTGTCGTGTTCACATCAGTTCGAAGACGAGGCCGAAGCGTTGACGCGCGCGGCTGCCTCGATCCGAAAGCACGCGCACGCCCTGAGCGTCGGTATCTTTGGTTGCGCCAGCGGAGGGGCGCGCCTGTTCGGATCGTCGGGGTCCTGCAGCCCGGCGCTTGCACTCCGTTCCTTCAATGCGGGAATTTCTATTGGCCCCGAGCCCTCGAATGGCTGGGTCGAGGCTGCGATGCCGATTCGCTACCTCGGACGCTTCATTGGGGCGCTGACGATTCGGTGGACGGCAGACGGGCCGCAGCAGGCGGACCGCGCGACGGCGTTCGGCCTGGCCGCGGCTGCGGCGTGTGCGCCGCTCGTGTACGTGATGCTCGAGCGGCAGTCCGGTCCGGCGCGCGATGATGCGTCCTTCGATCTTGTGGGGGTCAGCGCGGCGATCCACGATGTGCGCAAGGCGATCGCGCGGGCAGCGAACGCGCCATTCACGGTGTTGATCGAAGGCGAGAGTGGCTCAGGGAAGGAGCTCGTCGCCCGCGCGATTCATCGGGCCGGATGCCGGCGCGAGCGCCGCTTCTGTGCCATCAACTGTGCGGCGATGCCCGAAGACCTGATCGATACCGAACTGTTTGGCCATGCCAAGGGAGCGTTTACGGGAGCCGCGAGCGAGCGTCTCGGGCTCTTCGAAAGCGCCGACGGCGGTACTGTGTTTCTCGACGAAGTGGGGGAACTGTCGCCGCGAGCGCAAGCCAAAGTGCTTCGTGTCCTCCAGGAGGGCGAGGTGCGGCGCATCGGCGAGAATGTCTGCCGGCCCTTCGACGCCCGCCTGGTCACCGCCACGAATCGGTCTCTGCACGCCGAAGCCGGCGCGGGCCGGTTCCGCCAGGACCTGCTGTACCGGCTCGACGTCATCCGGATACACGTGCCGCCGCTGCGCCAGCGAATCGAAGACATCCCATTACTGGCCGCGCGCTTCTGGAATGAGGCAGCCGCGCGCATCAGCAGCAGAGCCGTGCTCGGGCAGAGCGCGCTTTCGGCGCTGGCGCGGTATGATTGGCCCGGGAACGTTCGAGAACTTCAGAACGTGCTGACGGCGCTCGTGGTTGCCGCCCCACCCCGTGGCGTCGTGGGTGCATCCGGGATGCCTGCCGCCATCGCGCGCGTGGCGCCGCCGGCCTCTTACGAGTCGCTCGAGAACGCGCGGTTCCAATTTGAGCAGCGGTTTGTGCGTGCGGCGCTGGCCCGGGCGGCCGGCCACCGCGGACAAACGGCTGCCGCGCTGGGACTCAGCCGCCAGGGCCTCGCGAAACTGATGCAGCGTCTACATCTCGATGCTTAGGTACCTCATCCGGCGTCTGATCCTGACGATTCCCGTCCTGCTTGGCGTGGCGACGCTGGTGTTCGCCCTCATTCATTTCATTCCAGGTGATCCTGCGCAGGCGATGCTCGGCGAAGGTGCGTCGCCCGAAGACATTGCGCAGCTCCGCCAGCGTCTCGGCCTCGATCGCCCGGTGCTGGTGCAGTACGGATCGTTTCTTCAGGGACTGCTGCGCGGCGATCTTGGGGTATCGCTGCGCAATGATCAGCCGGTGACGCAACAGATTCTTGAGCGCATGCCGGCGACCGCGGAGCTGGCCTTTGCCTCGATGACGGTCGCCGTGCTGTTTGCGCTGCCGCTCGGTATCATCGCTGCGGTGTGGCGCGGCACCTTCATCGATTTCAGCGCGATGACGCTCTCGCTCGTCGGTATCTCGGTGCCGAATTTCTGGCTCGGGCCGTTGCTGGCCATTGTCTTCGCCGTCGAGCTGGGATGGCTGCCGGTCGGAGGCAGAGGTACGCTCGCGCACCTTGTGCTGCCCGCGGCCACGCTGGGCGCGGCGCTCGCGGCGATTCTCGCGCGAATGACGCGTGCGAGCCTGCTCGAAGAGCTGCGCGAGCCGTACGTGCTGGCCGCTCGAGCGAAGGGGGTTTCGCGCGCGCGAGCCGTTCTGCATCACGCGCTTCGCAACAGCCTGATTCCCATCGTCACCATCCTGGGCCTGCAGTTCGGGGTCGTTCTCACGGGAGCGGTGATCACCGAGACGATCTTCGCCTGGCCGGGAGTCGGCCGGCTGCTGATTCAATCCATCAGTTTCCGCGATTACCCGACCGTGCAAGGATGCGTGCTGCTGATCGCGGTGACCTACGTCGGGGTCAACCTGCTCACCGACCTGACCTACGGATTCCTCGATCCGCGCATCAGGGTGGATCGATCATGATTCGCGTCGGGGCCGTGGTTGTGCTGCTGACGATCATCGCCGCGATCACGGCGCCGTGGGTGGCGCCATACGATCCATCCATCCAGCAGCTCTCGCTGCGTCTTGAACGGCCAAGCCTCGACCATCCCTTCGGCCTCGACGAACTCGGCCGCGATATCTTCTCGCGCATCCTGGCGGGGGCACGCATCTCGCTCCTGGTGGGTCTCACGGTCGTCAGCATCTCTTCAGTGGTCGGCGTACTCCTGGGATCGATCGCCGGCTATTTCGGCGGCTGGATCGATGATGTGATCAGCCGGACCATCGACGTGCTGCTCGCATTTCCTGGAATTCTGCTGGCGATAGCCCTCGTGGCGGTGCTCGGGCCGAGTCTGGCCAACGTCGTGATGGCGTTGTCGGTGATCGGCTGGGTCGGCTATGCGCGCCTGGTGAGAGGGCAGGTTTTGAAAGCGCGGGAGTTCGAGTTCGTGCAGGCCGCGCGGGCGCTTGGCGCCGGCACACCGAGAATCCTTCTTCGCCACGTCGTGCCGACGACCATACCTGCCGTGATGGTGCAGGCGACACTGGGAATGGCCGGCTCTATTCTCGCGGAGGCGTCGCTGAGCTTTCTCGGCCTTGGCGTGCAGCCGCCGACCCCGAGCTGGGGAACGATGTTGAACGGCGGCCGCCTCCATCTGCTCGATGCGCCGCATCTGACGATCTTCCCGGGCGCCGCCATTGCAGTGCTCGTGCTCGGGTTCAACTTTCTCGGCGATGGGTTGAGGGACGTGCTCGACCCGAAGCGCTACCGCGCCTGAAGGCGCCGGGCGGTGTCGCGCGCGGAGGGATTCGATGGATCTTTTGCGAGGGCGCGCTGCGCGGTGACCCGCGCCCCGTCGATCTGTCCTGCACGCTCCTGCGCGTCGGCGAGCCGCGCGAGTAAGGACGCATCGGCTGCACTGAGCGCGTCCGATTTCTGATACCAGGCCACTGCCGCGGCGGTGTCGTTCAACTGCAGCGACAGATCGGCGATACGGGCGGCATGCGCGGCTTCGTCGCGATCGTCATCCACGAGAATCGAATACTGGACAAGAGCCTGCCTCGCATCATCGAGGTGTCCGAGCCGTTGCGCGGCCGACGCATAGTGCGCCAGCACCTGGGGGTCGGTGGGGAACCGCTGGGACGCCTGCCGCAACACCTGCTCGGCCTGCTCATGCTGTCCCGCGAGCGCCAGTGCACGCCCGTAGAGCCCGAGCGATTCACTGCTCGCCGCCGGCTGACTGGCAACCGGCTCCAGCGCTTCGAGCGCTTTCCGAAGGTCGCTGGGATCGGCGCGATCCTCCGCGGCTTCGAGCCAGACCTGACCGAGCGCCGCATAGACGCCGGGATGGTCCGAAAAGCGCTCGGCCGCCCGGCCCAGCGTCGTCACCGCGTGCTCCCGGTTGCCCGCGCGCAGGTACGCGAGCCCGACAGCGACCAGCCGTTCAGGCCTCGTGGGATCGAGCGCGGCGAGCGCATCGAGCTCGTCAATTTCTTCGCGCGTGCGCGCTTGAAGCCGATGGAGCTCTGCCCGCTCTTCGCGCGCCGGGATGAACGCGGGTGAGGCCGCAACCGCCCGATCGAACGCGGCGCGGGCTTCACCCAGTTGCTCGCGATCCTTGAAGCACAGGCCGAGCACATAGTGCGCCTCGTGAAACGCCGGGTTGAGGTTGACGGCCTGCTGGAGTGCGGAAATCGCGCGCGTCAGACGTCCGGCGCTGCGCGATGACAGCGCCAGCTTGTAATGCACTTTCGCAGAGTGATCGTCAAGGCGAAGGTGCGCCTCGTAACTGTCGATCGCGTTCGCGTACCGGCGCAGCTGGAAATTGACGTCGCCCAGCGCTTCGAGCGTGCGTGTGGCGCCAGGATCGAGGTCGGCCGCCATCCGGAGATCCCGAAGAGCGGCGACCAGCGTTTCCTGCGTGTCGCCGCGACGAAGGTGCGCCTCGCCTCGTTTCAGGTAGGCCAGCATCGATCCGCGTTTCAGCGCAATGGCGCCGCTATAGGCCTCAATGGCCACGAAGGTCTGCCCCCGGGTGAGCGCTGTGTCTCCCTGGAGGATCAGGCGGCGGTACTCCCGGTCGCGCTCGACCGCCTGGTCGGCGAGGATGCCCGCGGCCGCCAGCCCGCCCAGCACGAGGATGCCCGCGACGATCTTCTTCATGAAGCAAGAGTGATGGTAGCAGGGCAAGGGGTGAGGGGTAAGGGTCACATAAACCGGTGGCTTACCCCTTGCTCCTAGCCCTGGAACTTTCCTGAACGCGCGGGGTCCAACCTATCAAGAACCTGCTATATTTCGGGGGAGGACCCAAGTGGCAGGAAATTTCTCCGTTAAACCGGCCGAAGCAATCGGGTGGTCTGACGTCGCCAGCAGCGAAGCGGCGCTCATCGAGCGTTGTCTCGCGGGCGATGAGACGGCTCACGCGGCACTCGTCTTCGAGCATCACCGGCTTGTGCTTGGCCTCGCGACCCATCTCCTGGGGGACCGCGAAGAGGCGCTCGACCTGTCGCAGGAGGTCTTCTTCCGCGTGTTTCGCACACTCCATCGCTTCCGCGGGCAGTCGGCCCTTCGCACGTGGATCTTCCGCATCGTCGTCAATCAGGTTCGAAACAGGCAGCGCTGGTGGCGACGACGGCAGCGGGCGAATCAGGTGTCGCTCGACGAGCACATTCGCGATCACGGCGAGCTGGTGCTGGGGGCCGACGCGTGCACGCCAGACAGCGAGCTGATCCGCAAAGAACTGGGGCTGCGCCTGAAAGCCGCGATTCAGAAACTGCCGTTCGAGCAGCGGACGGCGCTGGTGTTGAGGGAGATCGAAGGATTGCGCTACGAAGAAATCGCCTTTTCGCTCGGGCTGCCGGTCGGCACCGTGAAGTCCCGTCTCACGCGCGCGCGCCAAGCACTGCGCCAGGAGCTCGGAGACCTGCGATGCTGACGCTCGGCTGCGAGCAGGTGCGCGCCGAACTGTCGGCTTTTCACGACGAAGAGCTGCCGGTGGCCGAGCGCATCGCGATCGCTGATCATCTCGATGCATGCGCGTCGTGCCGGGTCGAGGCGGGGGATCTGGCTGCCATCAGCGAAGTGCTGCATGTCACCGCGCGCGTCGAGGACGTCGCGTGGATGCCTGGTCTCAATCGCCTGCAGGCCGATATGTTCGAGCGGTGGGACGCCGAAGCGAAGGCGTCGATCGGCCGGACGATTGTGAATCTCTTCGACGATCCGCGGCGCGCATCCGCCAGTGTCGGGGTGTCGATCGCCGCGTCGTTGTTGCTGGCGTTCTGCGCGTTCGTCGTGGCGCAAAGTCCGATCCGGCATCCGGAGTCGTTGAAGGCGATCATGACGCAAAGCGAACGTTCGCGCATGGTGGACATCTATCTGCCGCAGACCTCGGTTGAGCTCCCGCGCGCCGATCCCGAAACGGTGATGCCGGCAACCGTACTCAACCGGGATCGCGCCGAGGACGTGGCGTTTGCCGCGCTCGTGACCGCCGATGGCTATCTCGAAGAGCTCGAGTATCTCGGCGAGCGCTCGCACGGCCGTCGATCACCACCTGCCACCCACGAGCAGCTGACGCAGATGCTCAACGCCGCAGCCACGGCGCGCTTCGAGCCCGCGCGCGTCGCCGGCTATCCCGTGTCCTTCAACGTCGTCTGGCTGGTAACGCACACGACCGTGCGCGCGCCGCTGCGCGCGTATGTGCACGTGCGCGTCGATGGCTGGAAAACGCTGTAACCCGAACATTTGCACAGGAGACGGGCAGACCAAGAGTCTTCTGATCTGCTGAGCTCCTGTTTAAGGCTGATTACCGTGAAGTGGCCACATCGCCGCGAGCGGTCGCCGAGTTGTTCTTCGCGTCGTAGGCTCTGATGATAAGGCCGCGGGTCGCCGCGTCGTTCTCGAGCGTGAGCTCGAACTGTTCGCTGCGGGAGTCGAAAATGCCGTCGCGAGGATAGACGACCTGCCAGCGCTGCGCGTCCAGCGAGTACTCCACCTTCGAAATCGACGACCATTCGTCCCGCACCTCGAATTGGATCGTCGTGCGGCCATTCGCCTGGCGCGAATCGGTGACGACGACTGCCGGGGGCGCGTTGTCGATGTCGAACGCTGAGCTCTCCAGCTCGCCTTCGAGCGCTGCGCCGGGCGTGTTCGACGTCTGATCGGAGGCCACGACTTTCACGACGTAGGTGCCGTTGGGAACCGATGTCGTGTCCCACACGAAGATTGCTTCGGCGAGGTCGTCCTTCAACGATTTCCACGCCGTGTCGCCTTCGCGGCGGTAGAGCATCGCATAGCGCAGCTCATCTTCGTTGGCGTCCTCGGCGCGCCAGACGAACGTCTGCAGGCCGCGCTGGTAGGCGCGGCGGCCAAGCGAAGACGTGTTGCCGCCGGGAGCGGCCGACGCGCTCAGGATTCGACGGTCCGGCGCCTGATCGTCGAATCCGGCAATATCGGGATCGCCGGTGGGGTACGGCTTCTGAAAGACCGTGCCCGCCGGATGCACCGTGAGGCTCGTCAGTTTCGGGCGGAGGTTGCGCTGGACGTAGGCGGCCGACACCGACGTCAGAACGGGGCTTACCTGCTTACCGGTCAACACCGCTTTCCACTGCAGGTACCGCGCGTTCGGGCTCTTGATCTCTTCGCCTTGTGAAAAGGCGTACGGGCCGCTCCATGCACTCCAGGTGTCGTCGGGCGTGGCCGTATTTCCCGACCGCGTGAAGACATCCACGCGCCCGCCGGCCGGAACCGATGCGCGCCAGCTGAGCGTGCCCCAGTCGGCGACCGTCTGAGCATCGCGTACGAAAGAGACATAACTACCCTCAGCGGCGCGCTGAGCTGACAGCTTGAATACTTTTCCGGGATTCGACGTCGCGTAGTAAATGCCGCCTTTCGCCTCCCGTGCAAAACTCGTGACCTGTTGCGCAGACGCCTGCATCAGAAGGGTTGCCGTCGTAGGCTCACCGCTGAGACTGTAGAGCTTGCCGTTGCGCCCTGTGCCGACGACCAGCGCGCCTTGGGGATCGAATATCAGGTCGTAGGGCGAGTCTTCCGAGGACTCCCAGAGAATGTCCCACAGACCGTCCGGCCGAATCCGGTAGATGGCGCCGCGGCCGCCGCGCCGCTCTTCGCGCGCGGGAGCCTCAGCCGAACCGACGGACGCGCCGCCGGTATCGACGACCGCGATCGCCGTGACTTCGGTGGTGACCGTCGGTATAGGCTCGCGGCCACTGGGAGCGGAGCTCGTGTCGATGGGAGCCGTTGGCTGGCTGGATCCGCTCGTTCGCCCGCTCAGCGCCGCCAGATAGATGTTTCCCTGCGGATCGATCCGGATGGCGCGAATTTCCTGGAACGTCGAATCGAGGAGGAGGAACGCCTTGCCAGCCGCGTCCAACCGAAACAGGCGGCCCGGCCCTTCGGTGCCGGCGAGCAACTGGCCGTTCCGCTCGAAGGCGAGCGTAATCACGTGCGTCGCTTTTGTCTGGTAGAAGGTCGTGCCTGTGCCGCCCGGCGTGATTTTGTAAATCAGCCCCTTCTCGCCGGTTCCCGCATAGAGATTGCCAGATTGATCCAGGGCGAGGCTCCAGATGTACTTGTCGGCCGGATCGAAGAACGCCGTGCCTGCGCCGCTGCGGTCGATTTTGTAGATGCGGCCGTCGGGCGACGTCGCGGCGTAGAGCGTGCCGTCACCAGCCAGTGCCAGCGCGTGGACCTCGAGCTCGGTCGCGTCGAAGAAGGTGGTGGTCTTGCCTGAGGCATCGACCTTGAAGATTTTTCCCTCGTTGCCACTGCCCACATAAAGGGACCCATCGGGGGCGACCGCCATCGCCCAGAGAAACGGCGACGTGGTTTCGGCGACGATCTCGGTGGCCGGGCCCAGCACCAGGCGGCCGTGGCCGTCGATGGACAGATTCTCGACTTCGCCCCGCAGGAAGTCGCTGAGGGTCGCCGTTTGCCAGAAGATCGGTTTGGACGCCGTCAGGGTGGCGCCCGCAGCCGCAACAAGAGCGGCAACGAAGAGGCTTCGCGGAATCACACGCATCTGGTGTTTATTCGACGTTGATCGTCAGCATGCGCGACCCGACCACCGCGTACTCGGTGGCGAGGTTCCATTCGCCGAGGGTCGCATTCCGAAGCGGCACGAAATCCCCCGTGCTGCGATCGGCTTCGAGGACGCCCAGAACGGACGGAGGCAGCGAGGACAGCGGCTCCCCGCTGACCACCGCGCCCGCGTCGGAAGCGAGCAGCCGCACATACAGGCGGTTGTTCTTCCGGAGCGTGTTCAACGCCCGCATCAGCTGCGGCACGCTGCGCGGCTCGGTGGGCTGGCGGACTTCGCGACGTTCCCACTGCGCGAGGCGCGAACCGTCTGAGACCATGACCGACAGCGATCCGCTCGCATTCGCTGGAATCTCGAGCGGCACGGTGCGGACGACTTCTTCGCCGCGATAGGTGCGCATCAGCACTTTCAACGGGACGGTCCTGCCGGCACGGGCCCTGACGCCGTCCAGCCACACCCGCTCGATCGTCGCCGTTCGCGGCTGCTCGTTCGAGTGAATCGTGAGGTCGACAGCCTCGATTTCGATCGGCTCGAAGTCGTTCCCGAGAAGGAATGTCAGCGGCGCCATGATGGATCCGGCGGTGCTCAGTGACGCGCTGTTGCCTGAGAAGAGATCTTCGATCCTGATCTCGCCGTGCGACTTCACGTTCATCGTGCCTTTGATGCTGAACGTCGCCGCCCCGGTCTCGCGCTCGTACGACGTGAGCGTGCTCAGGATGGAGGCGTAGGTGAACAGCGGCGTGAACAGCTGATCGTTCACCACTCTGAACTCGAACTGTTTCTTGAAGCCGCGTTCGGACTCGAGCGAGATCTTGACGGGAATCGTGGCCGGCGCCTCGCCCATCAGGCCGGCGATCGTGGTCGCGCGATCCTGGTGAACGGTGCCGATGACGTCGCCCGTCGTGGCGATCTTCATCGAAGACACCATGCTGGGCAGCAGGGTGTGCACGTGCGCCTTCGTCATGGGGAAGGAAACCGGGCCAAGATTGAAGAACGGGTGGCCGAAGGCATACACGCGGTTGCCGATCACCTCGGTGACCGTGCCGGTCGCCGCCATGCTGAAGTCGCCGCTCACGATGCTGACGCCGACGGCATCGCCCGGTCGAAGACCTGTCCTCAGCGCGGCATTCGCGGCGCCGGGAACCTGGCCGCCGGCTCCGCCGCCCGCCACGGGAACGAAGCCGTAATCGCGGAATGACGCGCCGAGCATCTCCGCGACGTCGGGGGAAAAGCCACCGAGGTTCAACGGCGTGGCGATCGGCCGCAGCATCGTCGCAACCTGATTGTTCACACCGGCGCCAAAGATCTGCACATCGCCAGGTCGATCGGCGAACGGCCGGGCCCACGACATCGAGGCGCGCATAGCCGTCGCGATGCTTTCGGGTGTGACGGGCATTTCAAGCCGGGCTCGAACCCCAATCGGGGCACGCGGCGTGTCCAGCGTCGCCGCCTCGACCATTTCCGCGATTGGTGTGATGCCGGCAATCGGCTCCTTCGAAAACGACCCGAGAGAATAGGAGACCGCCCCCACGAGCTGACCGTCCAGATACACGGGACTGCCGCTCATCCCCGCAATCACACCCGTCTGGGCGAGCGGGCCACCCTCGAGCCTGGCCAGGATGAGATCGCGCTTGGGACCGATCACATTATGCAGGACGCCCAGGATATGAACCTTGAACTCCTCGATCGTGTCGCCCTGCCAGACGGTGAAGCCAGTCGCCACCATCCCCGGCTTGATCTGACCGATCGGGTAGTAGGGCGGAGCCGCTGGAAGGGACACAACCAGCAGCGCCAGGCTCGCAAAGAGGGCGAAAAGAAGTCTCTTCATGTTGTTGAATCTATTGGGGAATCTTTAGTCGTTATAGTGGCACATCTCTTGACAATTTCAAAGGCATCCTGATATTGTCGCGCCTTCATGGCCTCGACCAAACCTTCCACGCGCCCCATCGTCGTCGCCTTGGGAGACGTGTCGTTTGGTTTTGGATGGTGGTATTACGCCCAGACTGAAGGGGCGACTGCTTTGGCCTAAGACCGACACCCTCGGGAGCCAGCAACGCCTCTTCAGCCCAAACCGGTTGAAGAGGCTTTTTTTATGTCCAGACCACTTCTTGTCGTTACCGTCGCCGCGCCCACGATGGCGGAGCTGCGCCAGCGCCGCGACGCCGTGGCGGAGGCCGACCTGATCGAGCTGCGGCTCGACCAGGTCCGTGCCCCGGATGTCGCGGCCGCGCTGGCAAACCGCCGGACGCCGGTCGTGGTGACGTGTCGCGCCGGGTGGGAAGGCGGCGGCTTTAACGGATCAGAAGCCGAGCGGCGGACGATCCTCGAGCGTGCTCTCGAGCTGGGCGCCGAATATGTGGATGTCGAGTTCAGGGCGGGCTTCACACGGGAGTTGATTGCGTCGACCGGCGGAAAGCGGATCGTCGTCTCGGCGCACGACTTCGACGGGGTTCCTGAGGACTTAGTCGATCGCGTCCGGGCGATGCGCGCGATGGGCGCCGAAATCGTCAAGGTTGCGATCACGGCGCGATCGCTGGCAGACAATCTGAGGCTGCTTCAGCTCGAGCGGGCAGGAAACACCGTGCTCGTCGGAATGGGGCCTGCGGGTGTTGCGACCCGTGTGCTGGCGGCACATTTCCACTCAACCTGGTCCTATGCCGGCGCAGGGCATGCACCGGGGCAGATTGCCGCTGCGCGTATGCTTGATGAGTTCCGATTCCGGGAAGTCACGGATCGTACCGACATCTACGGCGTGGTGGGTTCGCCGCTGACACACTCCATCTCTCCGGCCATGCACAACGCCGCATTCCGCGCGGCCGGGGCCGACGCCGTGTACCTGCCGCTCCTCGCGGCGAGCGCGGAAGACTTCACGATGTTTGCGACCGCGCTTGGCGTGAAGGGCGCGAGCATCACGATTCCCTACAAAGTCGACTTATTTCACCGCGCTGATGATGTGGACGATCTCAGCCGCAAGGTCGGCGCCGTGAACACCTATCGGCGCGATGGCGCCCGGTGGGAGGCTCGAAACACCGACGTCAGCGGCTTTCTTACGCCGCTGATCGGTAGAATCGCGCTCCGCGGCGCGAGGGCGGCTATTCTCGGCACCGGCGGAGCCGCACGCGCGGTGGCGGTTGCGCTCGAATCCGCAGGCAGCACGGTCGCAGTGTATGGCCGCAGCCGATCAAAGGCGGAGGCGGTCGCGCGAATCGTCGGAGGCGCCGGCGCCGCGTTTCCGGTGCCTTCGAAGACCTGGGATCTGCTCGTGAACACGACCCCGCTCGGGATGTTCCCCAATGTGGATGAAACGCCGTTCGAGGGGCCGTTCGACGGCGGCGTTGTCTACGACCTTGTGTATAACCCGACGGAAACGCGCCTGTTGAAGGCTGCGGCGTCCGCTGGCTGCGCGACCATTGGCGGACTCGACATGCTTGTGGCGCAGGCCGAAGACCAGTCCGAGTGGTGGGTCGGACGCCGGCCACCGATTAACGTGTTGCGCGAGGCGGCCTTACGTAGTGTCCGGCCCTAGCCGGACGAGACGACCATGAAACAGACCTCGTTCGAAACCTTTGTCGCGCTGGCGCAGCGAAGCACGTTCGTGCCCGTTGTCAAAGAGCTCGTCGCCGATCTGCTGACGCCGGTCTCGGCCTTTCTCAGAATCGCCGAGCACTCCGATTACGCCTTCTTGCTGGAAAGCGTCGAGGGCGGAGAGCACGTCGGGCGCTACTCGTTCCTCGGCAAGGACCCGTTCGTCATGCTGCGCGCGCGCGATGGCAGGACGATCATCGAGCGTGCCGGCGTGACCACGGAAAAAGCCGAAGAGTTCATCGACGTGCTTCGCCGCATGATGGCGGACTTCAGCTCGCCGTTCGTTCCGGAGCTGCCGCGGTTCACCGGCGGAGCGGTGGGATATCTCGGCTACGACACGGCCGCGTGGTTCGAACCGGTCACGCTGCAGGATGCAGGCGAGCCCGATCCCTCGCTGAGGGACGAGGCCGGGTTCATGATTTTCGATACGGTCCTCGCCTTCGATCACGTGCAGCATCGCATCCTTATCATCTCGAATGCGCGCATTACGCCGGACGACGACCTCGAGGCACTCTATCAGTTTGCCTGCACCAAGATCGATTTTCTGGAGCGGGAACTGCGGCGCGACCTGTCACATCCTCAGCAGAAGCCCGGGAGGGCGATCGAGGTGAAGTCGAACATGCCGCGCGAGCGCTTTCTGGAGATGGTGAAGACGGCGAAGGAGTACATCGCCGCGGGAGATGTCTACCAGGTCGTGCTGTCGCAGCGGTTCGAAGCGGAGATCACGACAGATCCATTTACCGTCTACCGCGCGCTCAGGCACGTCAACCCCTCGCCCTACATGTACTTCCTGCGCATGGGGAAGGTCTCCATCGTCGGGTCGTCGCCGGAGATGCTCGTGCGCGTCGACGGCCGCATGGTTCAAACGCACCCCATCGCGGGCACCCGTCCGCGCGGCCGGAGCGAGGAGGAAGACACGCGCCTGGCGGAGGAGTTGAAGCGCAACGAGAAGGAGCGCTCGGAGCATGTCATGCTCGTCGACCTCGGGCGCAACGATATCGGACGCGTGTCGGAGTTCGGCACCGTGCGCGTACCGCAGTTCATGGGACTGGAGAAGTACTCGCACGTGATGCACCTGGTGTCGATCGTCGAAGGGAAACTGGCCGACGATCGCGATCGCCTGGACGCGCTCGTGGCCTGTTTTCCCGCGGGAACCGTCTCGGGCGCACCCAAGGTGCGAGCGATGGAAATCATCGCCGAGCTGGAGCCGGATCGGCGCGGCATCTACGCCGGCGCCGTGGGGTATCTGGACTTCGCCGGCAATCTGGATTTCTGCATCACGATTCGGACGCTGGTCATTACGGGGCAGCGCGCCACGGTTCAGGCCGGCGCCGGCATCGTGGCGGACTCGAACGCGTCGGCTGAGTACCAGGAAACGCAGGATAAGGCGAAGGCTCTCATCCGGGCACTTGAACTCGCTCAAGAGGGGCTCTAGTGATCGTCGTTATCGATAACTACGACTCGTTCACCTACAACCTCGTGCAGTATCTCGGCGAGCTGGGTACGGAGCCGCTCGTCCGGCGCAACAACGAAATCACCGTGGACGAGATCGCCGCGATGAAGCCGGAGCGGATCGTGATTTCGCCCGGCCCCGGCCGGCCGGAGCAGGCGGGCATCACGCTGGACGTCATCAGGAAACTGGGCCCGACGACGCCGCTGCTGGGAGTCTGCCTCGGCCATCAGGCTATCGGCATGGCGTTTGGCGGATCGGTCGTCCGCGCAAAGGTGCCGATGCACGGGAAGACTTCGACGATCAGCCACGACGGCAAGGGCGTGTTCGCCGGCATCGCGAGCCCCTTCACGGTCGCGCGGTATCACTCGCTCATCGTCGACCGCGAGGGCTGGCCCGAAGATCTGGAGATCGCGGCGCAGACCGAAGATGACGGAACCGTGATGGCACTGCGCCATCGCGAATTTCCCATTCACGGTGTCCAGTTCCATCCCGAATCGATCTTGACGCGCGAAGGACAGCACCTGCTGCGCAATTTTCTGAAAGTGGGTGGTGTCTGGCTTTAGCCGGACCGTCATCACCATGAACATATCGAGCCTGTTAGAGAAGCTGATTCGCCGTGAAAATCTCTCGGTGGAGGAGGCGGCCGAAGCGATGGGCGCCATCATGAGCGGCGATGCCACGCCTGCCCAGATCGCCGCGCTCCTGGTAGGCCTGACGATGAAAGGCGAGCGCCCGGCGGAAATTGTCGGGCTCGCACAGACGATGCGTGCCAACGCCGTCCAGCTGACAAGAACGTTTGACGACGCGTTTGATACCTGCGGCACCGGCGGCGATCGATCGGGGACCTTCAATATCTCGTCGGCTGCCGCGCTGGTTGCGGCGGCCGCCGGGCTGCGCGTGGCCAAGCACGGCAATCGATCCGTGTCGAGCCAGTGCGGAAGCGCCGATGTCTACGAGGCGCTGGGCGTCAATATCGCGGCCGAGCCGTCGGTTGTCGAGGACTCGCTCGAAAAAGTCGGCATTGCGTTCTTCTTCGCGCCGACGTTTCATCCATCGATGCGCCATGCCGCACCGGTGAGACGTGAACTTGCGGTGCGTACCGCTTTCAATCTGCTCGGGCCGCTGACGAACCCCGCGCGAACGCGGAGCCAGCTCGTCGGCGTGCCGCATTCCGAGCTGACGGAGCTCATCGCGCGGGCTCTCCTGTTGCTCGGCTCGAACCGCGCGTGGGTCGTGCACGGCGCCGATGGCATCGATGAAATGTCGACCACCGGCCATACCAAGGTATCGGAATGCCGGGATGGCGCGGTGTCGACCTTTTATGTGCACCCGTCGGACTTCGGACTTCCGAAGGCCGAGCGGTCGGATCTCCAGGGCGGCAATGCGGCGACCAACGCGGCGATTCTGGGTGGGATTCTCGCTGGTGAAGCAGGCCCACGGCGGAACGTGGTGCTCTTGAACGCCGGCGCGTCGCTGTTCGTCGGCGGGAAGGCAGCGTCGGTCAGCGATGGTATCGATCGGGCAGGGCAGGCCATCGATTCCGGGGCGGCCCGCGCCACCCTGGACGCCATGATCGCCGCATCATGGCAGGAGAGGGCGTCATGACGTCGACGGCGCAATCACCGGACCTTCTCGCTGCCATTATCGCGGCGACGCAGCGCATCGTGAACGTGCGTGAGACGCAGGTTCCCCTTGCGGAGATGGACCGACGCGCAGCGATGATCGAGCCAAGGCAGGGCGTCTTCAGGCGCGCGCTCGAACAGGACGGGTGCGTGAACGTGATTGCAGAGTGCAAACGCCGCTCGCCGTCGAGAGGCGTCCTGAGGGCAGACTATGAGCCGGCCGCCGTCGCGCTCGGCTACGATGGCGCCGGTGCAGCGGCGATTTCTGTGTTGACGGAGCCGGCGTTTTTTGACGGCAGCCTCGATCATCTCATTGCGGTGAGGGGCGCCACGGCGCTTCCGATCCTGCGCAAGGACTTCATCGTCGGCCGGTATCAGATTCTCGAGTCAAGGGCAGCGGGCGCCGACGCGATTCTGCTGATAGTCGCCGCCCTGAGCCCCTCGAGCCTCAGGCATCTGCACCAGGCGGCCACGGACGCGGGGCTGGATGTGCTCGTCGAAGTGCACGACCTGTCCGAGCTTCCGCTCGCTCTCGAAGCCGGCGCGTCGATCGTGGGCGTGAACAATCGCAATCTCCGGACGCTGGAGGTCGACACCGAAGTGAGCCGTGAGGCCGTCGAATTGATCCCGCAAGAGGTCATCGCCGTCGCCGAAAGCGGTCTCAAGACAGGCGCTGACCTGCGGCGTCTGCGGCAGGCGGGATACGACGCGTTCCTGATCGGCGAACGATTCATGACGATGAGCGATCCGGGGCGGGCGCTTGGCGATCTCTTGAAGGATGCTGCGGCGTGACCGTATTCTTCGTGAAAATCTGCGGAATTACACGCCTGCAGGATGCGGAACTGGCGAGCGGCCTCGGCGCGGGGGCTCTGGGTTTTGTACTCTGGCCCGACAGCCCGCGCTACATCGCACCTGAAGCGGCCAGGGCGATCGCGCAGCGGATTCCGTCACACGTTCAGAAGGTCGGTGTGTTCGTGGACGAACCGATCGATCGCGTCGTGGGGATTATCGACGAGGTCGGCCTTGACGCGGCGCAGTTGCACGGGCACGAGACGCCGGCGTATTGCCGCCAGTTGATGGTCCGCCTGAAGACGGACCCCGGCTTCAGCCGGACCGTGATCAAGGCGATCGCCATAACGGACAACGGTTCGATGAACCTTTCGGAATTTGATCAAGGCGTCGTGCTGCTCGTCGACGCGCACGATGCGGCGAGGCATGGCGGGACGGGTCGCACGGTGAACTGGGATGTCGCGCGCGAGATTGCGGTCACCCGGCCGACGATTCTCGCCGGAGGTCTGAACGCGGCCAACGTCAGGCTTGCTGTCCGGTCGGTGCGCCCCTACGGCGTCGATGTGTCGTCAGGGGTCGAATTGGCGCCCGGCGTGAAAGACCCGGCTCGATTGAGAAGTTTTTTTGAGGCCCTTCATGACTGATACACGATTTGGCCGGCGCGATCCAAACGCCCGCGGCTACTACGGTGAGTACGGCGGCAAGTTCGTGCCCGAGACGCTGGTCGCGCCTGTTGAAGAGCTTCAGCAGGCCTATCTCGAAGCCCGGAAGGATGCGTCGTTCCTGAAGGAGTTCGATCGTCTGCTGGCGCATTACGTCGGCAGGCCGACTCCGGTATATGAGGCCACACGCCTTCGCGCGTCGCTGCCCGGGAGCGCGGCGCGCATTTTTCTCAAGCGTGAAGACCTCGCGCACACGGGCGCCCATAAGATCAACAACGCCCTCGGGCAGGCGCTCCTCGCCAAACGCATGGGCAAGACGCGCGTCATTGCCGAAACCGGCGCGGGCCAGCACGGCGTCGCCACTGCGACCGTCTGCGCGCTCCTCGGACTCGAATGTCACGTGTACATGGGCACCGACGACATGGCCCGCCAGGCGCTGAACGTCGTCCGCATGCGGTTGCTCGGCGCGACCGTGAGGGGCGTTTCGGCAGGCAGCCGCACGCTGAAGGACGCCATCAACGAGGCGATGCGCGACTGGGTGACGAACGTCACCGACAGTTACTACCTGCTGGGTTCGGTGCTCGGACCGCATCCCTATCCGCTGATGGTTCGTGAATTCCAGTCAGTCATCGGACGGGAGGCGCGCGAACAGTTCATGAAGATGAACGGCCGGCTGCCCGATGCCGTCGTGGCGTGTGTCGGCGGAGGCAGCAACGCGCTCGGGATCTTCGACGCCTTCATCGGTGATGAATCGGTTCGCCTGATTGGTGTCGAAGCAGGCGGAGAAGCCCTTGCGGCCGGCCGGCACGCCGCCCGTTTTGCGACGGGGCTCGCGGGCGTGCTTCAAGGCACCAGGACCTACGTGCTGCAGGACGTCAACGGCAACATCGAGCTCACGCATTCGATCTCCGCCGGCCTGGACTATCCCGCCGTGGGCCCGGAGCACGCGTGGCTCCGAGATCTGGGGCGCGCCGAGTACACCTGGATCGGTGACAGCGACGCGCTCGGCGCGTTTCAGCACCTCGCGAAGATGGAGGGCATCATCCCGGCGCTCGAGTCGGCGCACGCCGTGGCATTCGCGTGCACGCTCGCTCAGGAGCTCGGGTCGGAGGCGCAGCTGCTGGTGAACCTGTCGGGCCGCGGCGACAAGGACGTCGACAGCGTGTCGCGCCATATCGGAGAAGAGCCGCGAGCGGCGCGGGGCGATGGGGCCCCGCAAGCGAGCGGCGTGGAGCGTGGCTTAGGGGCCCCCGCGACTACGAAAGATGCCGAAGTTGGCGTCTAGGATTGCAGACACGTTCGGTCGTCTGCGCAGCGACAAGCGGACAGGCCTGGTGACCTACGTTACAGCTGGAGATCCGGATCTCACCCGTTCGGCCGCTATTCTCTGCGCGCTCGACCGCGCAGGGGCGGATGTGCTGGAAGTCGGCATTCCGTTTTCGGAGCCGCTCGCGGACGGCCCGGTCATTCAGCGCGCGACCGAGCGCGCGCTGGCGGCCGGCGCGACCGCTTCCGGCGTCCTCGATCTCGTGTCGCGGATTCGCTCGACGGTGAAAGCGCCGATTGTGATCTTCACCTACGCGAATCCCGTGCTGAGGATGGGCGTCGAGGCGTTCGGCGACCGTGCGAAGCAGGCGGGCGTCGACGGTGTTCTGGTACTCGACCTGCCGATCGAGGAGGCCCAGACCTTCCGTGACGCCATGGCTGGGCGTGAGATTGACATGATCTTTCTTCTCAGCCCGACCACGACGGATGCACGGATGGCGGAAGCCGCGAGGATGGGGAGAGGGTTTGTCTACGGAATCTCGCGCCTCGGCGTGACGGGTACGCGGGACACCGTCGCCGACGGCGCGGAGGCGCTGGCCAACCGCATGAGGGCGGCGACGAGGCTGCCGATCGCGCTGGGGTTCGGCATCTCGACTCCGGAGCACGTGCGGCAGATAGGGAGGTTTGCCGATGCGGCGGTGGTGGGGAGCGGGCTCGTCGCGGTGATTGCGGAGGCCGGACAAAGCCCGGCTCTCATTGACAGGGTAGAATCGTACGTCCACTGGCTGAAATCTTCATGACCATCGACGAGCTCAGGCGGCGGATCGATCAGCTCGACGAACGGCTGGTCGAACTGCTGAGCGAACGCGCCCACTGCGCGCTCGAAATCGGCACGCTGAAGAAGACACTCGGCCTCGAAGTGTACCAACCAGAGCGCGAGGCCGAGGTGCTGCATCACGTGCAATCGCACGGCAGGCAGACAGGCAGCCCTCTCGAGGGCGACGCCATCGTGCGGGTATTCGAACGCATTATCGACGAAGCGCGGCGGATCGAGCGCGCCACGGCGCATAAACAGGCAGGGAATGGGGAGGACCGATAGCATGGTAGTCGTCATGGAAGAGCGCGCGAGCGAAGCGCAAATCGAAAAAGTGGTCGCCTCGCTGGTCGAGGCTGGCATGGATGTGCATCGATCGACGGGCGTCAATCGCACCGTGCTCGGTGTGGTAGGAGCGCACAAAGTGGATGCCGCACTTATTGAAATCATGGATGGCGTGCACGAAGTCGTGCGGATCACGGAGCCCTACAAGCTCGCGAGCCGCACGTTCAGGCCCGAAGGCACGGTTGTCGTGATCGACGACGTGCGGATTGGCGGCGATGAAGTCATCGTCATGGCCGGTCCGTGTTCGGCCGAGAGCGAAGAGCAGGTACACGCCGCGGCGGCCGCGGTCAAGAAGGCGGGCGCGAAAGTGCTTCGCGGCGGCGCGTTCAAGCCGCGCAGCTCCCCATACAGTTTCCAGGGGCTCGGAGAGGAAGGACTGCGGATGCTGCGCGAGGCAGCCGACCAGCAGAACATGAAGCTCGTGTCCGAAGTCATGGACGTGAGCCAGATCGATCTCGTGGGGCGCTACGCCGACATCTACCAGGTCGGCGCGCGCAACATGCAGAACTTCACATTGCTCCGCGAGCTGGGCCGCACCCGCAAGCCCGTGCTGCTGAAGCGCGGCATCGCGGCGACGATCGAAGAGTGGCTACTCTCGGCGGAGTACATCCTCGCCGGCGGCAACAACGACGTCATTCTGTGCGAGCGTGGGATCCGCACGTTCGAGAGCTACACGCGTAACACGCTGGACATCTCGGCGATTCCGGTCATCAAGAAGCTGAGCCATCTGCCGATCATCACAGACCCGAGTCACGCCACCGGCAGGCGCGACAAAGTGGCGCCCATGGCCAGGGCGTCGGTCGCGGCGGGTGCCGACGGCATCATCGTCGAAGTGCACTGCAACCCGGACAAGGCCTTGAGCGACGGCGCGCAGTCGATGTTCCCGGCCCAGTTCGATCGCGTGATGGCCGAGCTTCGCATCATCGCACCGGCCATCGGACGCAGCATCTGCGTCGAACCGATCGTCAAGCGGGGCTGGGGCCGGTAGTTGCCAGGGACTGGGGATTAGGGATTAGGGATTAGGAAGGGATCGGCGATTCGTGTCTGAAGGAAAGCAGTTGCCGATGCTGCGGCCGGAAAAGGACCCCGGACAGACGCCGATCTTTCACCGCGTCGGGATCGTCGGGCTGGGCCTCATAGGCGGATCGATTGCCCTCGCGGCGCGTCAGATCTGGCCGGCCGGGCTCGTCATCGGCGTCGATCGCAAGGACGTGCTCGAGCAGGCGATGCGGCTTCACGCCATCGACGTCGCCGCCGACGATCCGGTGGTTCTGGCAGAGGCCGATCTTGTGATTCTTGCTGCCCCCATTCAGCAGAATCTCGAGATTCTCCGCGAGCTGCCCGATAACATGTCGAGCGCCGCAGTCATCACCGACACCGGCAGCACGAAGCGCGCGATTGTCGAGGCCGCCGCCGGGCTGCCCGGCCGATTCATGTTCATCGGTGGCCATCCGCTCGGTGGCGCGGCGCGCGCGGGCATCGAGCACGCCAGGGCGGACATGTTTGCCGGCCGGCCGTGGCTGTTTACCCCGGCCCAGGGGCATGACGTCCAGACGCTCGAGAAACTGAAAGCGTTTGCCTCCGGCCTTGGTGCCATTCCCCGAACGCTCTCGCCCGTAGATCACGATCGGCTCCTTGCCTTCATCAGTCACCTTCCGCAACTCACGGTCAGCGCGCTGATGCACGTGGTCGGCGACGCAGCCGGCCAGGACGGCCTTGGCCTGAGCGGGCGCGGGTTGCAGGATACGACGCGGCTCGCGTCAAGCCCGGCGGGAATCTGGAAGGAAGTCTGCGCGACCAACGCCGACGAAGTGGGCTCGGCGCTCGATGCGCTGATTGCCGTGCTCCAGCAACTGCGCGCCGACTTGAAAACCGGGAAGTCGATCGACGATGTCTTTGAATCCGCCAATCTCTGGCGGGACACCCTGATGTCCCAAAAATCCTAGCCTTCCCTGGTGGGTATGACAGCTCCCGCATCCGTGATCGCTGACATGCTGGCGCATGCGCGGGAAGAGGCGCCGCGGGAGTGCTGCGGGCTCCTGATCGGGAAGAATGAGACGGTCGAGCGCAGCGTGCGCGCCAGAAACATCGACACACGAGCGACGCGGTATTTGATCGACCCCGACGATCACTTCGCCGCGATTCGCGCCGCGCGATCTGAAGACAGGGAAGTCATCGGGGCGTATCACTCGCATCCCGCAAGCCCGCCCGCACCTTCCCCGACTGACATCGCTGAAGCCAGCAGCGGGCCAGATTTTCTCTACGTGATTGTGTCGTTGGCAGGAGAGGAGATTCGCGCCTATCGGATCGAAGATGGTACCGCGGCTGCTCTGCCCTTTGCCCTCAGCCCTTTTCCCTGACTGCGTCAGTTCTCTAAAATCCACCGCCCAGCAGCCGAACCGCCGTCGACTGCGCCGTCAGAATGCGGTTCTTCAACTTCAGGCGGAACACAATCCGATACGCGCCGGCGCGCTTGTAATTGTGCGATCCGCTGTAACGCCGGCGGATCTGGGAAATGCCAGCCTCATACGGCTGGCAGTCGGCTGAGGCCTCGGACACGGTGCCGTCGCCCCAGTTCCATTCGACGGTGGGGCAGTAGTAATCCTGAAAGTCGTCGTCTCCGCCCTTGAACTCCGCAGTCGCCGACACGCGCACCGGCACCATTCCGGTCCCTGGGGTCACCTTGAGCGAGAGTGAAGGACGCTTCGGTTCCTTCTTGACTCTATCCTCGGGCGCCTGGGCAGACGTCGACACGGCCGTCGTGAGCAGCACGGCGCCTGCGCAGAGCATCGCGATTGCTGTGGAATGGAACATCACCGCTCATCCTACCGCCCGCGATACCAGAGAGCAAGGGTGCCATAATGTGCGGATGCCCAGCGCCCGAAAATCCAAACCAATGGATGTGTTCGCCGGTGATCCTCGCTCCGTCGATACCGATCTTGTGATCGTCGCGGCGTTCGAGGCGCAAACCTCGCCGCTGGCAGTCTGGACATCCGCCACCAACTCGGAGATCGATCGCGCGATTGCCTCGAAGGAGTTCAGCGGCAAATTGTACGAAGCCTTCTTCACCCCACTCGTGGGCTCTGGTGTTCGAGCGGCACGACTCGCGGTCATCGGGCTGGGGCAGCAGGGTAATTTCACCGTCGACCGTGCCCGCCGCGTGGCTTCGGCCATCGGCCACATGGCGCGGCAGAAGAAGATCGCCCGCATTGCATTCTCTGCAGACGGCCCGCTGGATTCATCTGAGATGATTCAGGCGCTCGCGGAGGGACTGACGCTCGCGGAATTCGAGGCAGGCCGCTACAAAACGTCAGGATATGACGCCTTCGAGCTGCGGCAGCTCGGTATCATCGTCCGCGATGGCTCACGGGAAGCAGCGGGACACGCCGTGAGACGGGGACGCGTGATCGGCGAGCATTGCAACATCGCCCGCGCCCTCGACAACGAGCCGGGCAACGCACTGACGCCGACCGTATTTGCGGAGCGGCTCGGGGAAATTGCGCGAGCCGGGGGGCTTACGGTCGACGTGCTCGACCACAAGGAGCTCGGCCGGCTCGGCATGGGGATGCTGCTCGGCGTGGGGCGTGGAAGCGCGGACCCTCCGCGGCTCGTGGCGATCCGCTATGAGCCGGCGGGAGCGCCACAGGCACCGGTGCTCGGGTTCATCGGCAAGGGCATCACCTTCGATACGGGCGGCATCTCAATCAAACCTGCCGCCGACATGGATCGCATGAAGGATGACATGGCCGGCGGCGCCGCCGTCGCGTGCGCCATGTGCGCCATGGCGGAACTGGGTGCGCCGATTCGCGCGGTTGGCGTGATTCCGATCGCCGAGAACATGCCGGGTGGCAGGGCGCTGCGGCCTGGCGACGTGTTGACAAGCGCCTCGGGCAAGACCGTCGAGGTGATCAACACCGACGCGGAAGGACGGCTGATTCTCGGCGACGGCTTGTGGTACGCGCAGCAGATGGGCGCGACGCACCTCGTTGATATCGCGACCTTGACGGGCGCCATCAGCGTCGCACTGGGGAAAATCACCAGCGGCCTGTTCGGGACGCCCACGGCCTTCGTCGAGCACGTCCGGGAGATCGCGGAGCGAGCGGGCGATCGGTGCTGGCCGCTCCCTCTGTTCGAGGAGTACAAGGATCAACTGCGAAGCGAAATCGCCGACATGCTGAACACCGGCGGTCGGCCTGGCGGCGCCATCACCGCGGCCTTGTTCCTGCAAGAATTCACGGGCGGTTTGCCCTGGATCCATCTGGATATCGCCGGCACGGCATGGGCCGAGGACAACAAGCCGTTCATGCCGAAAGGCCCCACGGGAGTTGGTTTACGGACGCTGGTGGAGCTGGCGTTTACGTCTGAGGTCTGGGGAAGAATCTGAAATCTAGAATCTGAGCGGACGTTTTGGATTCCCGCAAGTCGTCATCCCCCCACCCTGAGCCGCTCGCATGTGATTCCGCGCATTTCGAGGCATGGAGGATGACATGCACAAGATACTCGTAGCACTGATGGTCGCCGTGTTGGTGACACCAACGGGAGGGTTCGCCCAGACCCAGCCCACGGACGATGGTCGCGATCGGACAATCCGTATACCGGCAGTTCAGTTTCCGACCGGAATCATGCGCGAGGCTGTGAACCGCGAATCGGTCCGATTGGCGGCGCTGCCGCCCGCCTTGCGCCAGCAGCAGCCACGGGAACGCAGTTGGCCGGGTCGTCATCCGGTGCTCTTTGGCGCCCTGGTCGGGTTGGGCGTAGGCCTCGTTGTTGAGGCTGCGGTAATTCCGGGAGAAAGCGGCGGAGAACCCCATAGCGCCTATCTTCCGATGTTCGGCGGTGTGGGCGCTGGTGTTGGGGCGTTGGTGGGCCTAGTCGTTTCGGCTGTTCGCCGGTAGTGGACGCCGAACCTGCGAGTCCACCCAGGCCCGACGGGGACTCCTCGTCGAAGATCACTCGCGCGCGCCTACCAAACGGGAGCGTGAGGCCACTATAGAATACGGCGTGCCCGAGAGGCCCCCTGACCTGCCGCCTGTGCACGCGCGACGCCGGCGCTACCCCGGGAAGAGTCCGCGAGCGTTTCACGCCAAGTACAAAGAACTCAACCCCGAGCGCTACCCCGCGGATGTGCAGAAGGTCCTCGCGTCCGGCCGGACGCCGGCCGGTATGCATCTCCCCATTATGGAATCCGAAGTCCTGGGCTGCCTTCGACCGAGCGCCGGCGACGTCGCGGTGGATTGCACGCTCGGCGGGGGCGGCCATGCACGGGCGATCCTGGAGCGTGTGCGGCCGGCCGGCCGCCTGATCGGGCTCGATGTCGACCCGATCGAGTTACCACGCACGGAAGCGCGTCTGCGCGCGGCTGGATTCGGGACCGACGTGTTCGTCGCGCACCACGCGAACTTCGCGGGCCTGCCGAAGGTGCTTGCCGCCGAGGGGCTGACACGCGTCGACCTGATCCTGGCGGACCTTGGCGTGTCATCGATGCAGTTCGACAATCCCGATCGCGGCTTCAGCTACAAAGGGGTTGGTCCTCTCGACATGCGGATGAATCCACTGAGCGGTGAGTCCGCGGCGCGACTGATCGCGCGGTCGAGCGAAGAGGAGCTCGCGCGGCTGCTCGAGGAGAACGCCGATGAACCGCACGCGCTCCTCATCGCCCGCCTGCTGACGCAAGAGCCACTCGAGACGACCCACGCTGTCGATCGCCTGTTACGCGCCGGTCTCAGCTCGGCGCTCCCACGTCTGACGAAGGCCGACGTCAAGATGTCCACGCGCCGTACATTCCAGGCCCTGCGCATTGCGGTGAACGACGAATTCTCCGCGCTCGATGCCCTTCTGCGGTCGCTACCCCAGTGCCTCGCGCCGGGTGGTCGGGTCGCGATGCTGACCTTTCATTCCGGCGAAGACCGGCGGGTGAAGAAGGCGTTTCAGGCGGGTTATCGAGGGGGGGTGTATTCCGCCGTCGCGGATGAGGTGATTCGCTCCACGAAGAAAGAAACATTCGCGAACCGGCGGGCCGCAGCGGCGAAACTACGCTGGGCCGTGCGCGCGCCGGACTGAGTGGCGTGGGACGTGAACAAGAGCTAAGGAGACCAGGAGACCTTTTTCAGGTTCTTGCGTTATGCTGCGACGCGCGACAAGGCGTCGTTACGGACACCCGGACGCAATTCGCCACAAGGAGCCGCACCATGCGCGCAAGTCTTGTCGTCGCTCTCGCCGGCCTGGCACTGGCACAAGCGCCCCAGCCGCACAAGGTCGCGGTCACGAGGGTGTTTCCTCAACCGGGCCAGATTGGCCTGTTCCTGGCGGCCGCTGACGGCACCCACGAGCATCCACTCGTCACCCCGGCCGACATTGATTACGACCCCGCGTGGGCGCCCGATGGAGCGTCGATCGCCTTCACATCTGAGCGCAACGGCTCCGCGGATCTGTATCGCGTGAAGCCCGACGGAACCGGCCTGGAAAGACTCACCGACAATTCCGCCTACGACGATCAGGCTGCGTTCTCGCCCGACGCCAGGCAACTGGTGTTCGTCAGCACGCGTGCGGGCGGCACGGCTGATCTGTGGACGATGGATCTGCAGACGCGAAGGGCGAAGGCGCTCACGTCGGGTCCGGGAGGAGACTTCCGGCCGTCGTGGTCCCCCGACGGTCAGTGGATTGCGTTTTCTTCGGACCGAACCAGCAACCTGCCGTTCGCCCACGGCCGCTGGGAACACCTCCAGCTTGTCGACCTCTACATCGTCCATCCCGATGGGTCGAGCTTGAAGCGCCTGACGCCGCACGGCAATTTTTGCGGCAGCCCCAAATGGACGGCCGACAGCCGGCGCATTGTGGCGTATTGCATGACGGCGGAGCAGACGCTCGACAATCGCCGCGCGGTGCCGGAGCACCCGGAAGACACGCGGATCGTCTCGGTGGACATCAACGCCGGTGGAATATCCGAGCTGCCGGCCGGTCGCGGTGTCAAGTTCAATCCGTCGATCCTGAGTGGTGGTGTCCTTGCCTACATCCGCAGGGACGGAGACGAGCGGGGTATTCACTATTCGAACGGCAGACGCGGCCCAGCAGGGGAGATTCGTACGGCGGCTTGGTCGCCCGACGGCACGCAGGTGGTCTTTCACAAGCGCGTGGCATTCCAGCGGAAACCCTGGGTCAGGACGTGGAGTCGACATCCGCAGTACGAGTTGACGCTTACAAACGGCGGTCCCTCGTTCAGTCCGATGGGTGACCGCTTCGCGTTCGTCGGTCCCGCCGGAAACGCTAAAGGCGCCGGCGTTGCCGTCGCGAACGTGGGCAGTGAGACGTCGCAAGTCGTTTACCGCGATCCGTCGCGCAACGTGCTCGGACCGCAGTGGTCCC
>JANNJO010000395.1:0-1979 GCA_031395755.1 Acidobacteriota bacterium | reverse complement strand
TCCGGCGCGGGCGCGCCGAGCTGGCGAATCATCGTGGTGATTTGGCCCCGATGATAGGTTGCGTGATTTACGACGTGCTGCAGCATGTGCCAGAAAACCGATTGCGCGGCTTCGCCATTCATCAGCTTGTAGTCGAGGCGGCGATCGAGGCCCTGTTGATCCAGGCCGCCGACGAACCCGCGCACCTTCGCCTCCTGGTCAATCCACGCACGCCGGACACTCCACCTGTCGGGAAACGTCTTCGGATCGAGCATGCTGGCCGGAGATGCCCCGGTCCACCGCAAGTACCAGTTCCATTCGGCAGAGTACGTGTGAACGACCGTCTCGTGAACCGATGTGAAGCTGCTGCCAAGAGCCCTGGTGTACTGCTCGAGGCTCAGCGCATCAATCGCATCGTGCACCCGATCCCGCGCCCAGTAGTGATAGTCGAGCAGAATCAGCGCATCCTGCGGGTTCACCGCGCGACCCTTCGACCAATCGTCCAGATGGGCTGGAACATATCAGTGACTGGCTACCTTCACTCCGGCAGGCGTCTTCTTTGCGGGCGCATTCGCAAAAAACTCGTCATGCACCGCTTTCACGCCGCGGTCGATCTGATCCAGCGCGATGACGCACGACATCGTCATCTCCGACGAGCTGATGCAGTCGACGTTGATCCCTTCCCTGGCGAGCGCCGCAAGCATCCGGCCGGACAGCCCCGGCGTGGCCGCCAGCCGCGAGCCGATGATGGCAATGGTCGCCACGCCCTTCTCGACCATCCCTTCCTTGGTCAGCCCCTTCTGCTCCCAATCGCTCACCAGCTTGCGCGCGGCCTCGGCGAACTCATCTTCGATGATGAAGGTGATCCCCGCACGATGATCGGCCGCGGCGCTCTGAATAATCAGACGGATGTTGATGTCCTTGTCGGCAACGTCCTTGAAGATCTGTGCCGCCACGCCCGGCTTGTCCGGCACGTTGAGCAGCGTGACCTTCGCAATTTTCTTGTCGCTCGTAACACCGACGATTTCCGCCTCTTCCATCGAATTGGCTCCTTCACGAATCCACGTTCCCTCTTTCAGATGAAAGCTCGAACGGATGTGGATGGGAATGCTGTAGGACATGCAGATCTCGGCCGCGCGGGGGTGCAACACCTTCGCGCCGCTGGAGGCCATCTCAATCGCTGCTTCGTAGCTCAACTCCGGCCAGAACCGTGCGTCAGGCACCACGTTCGGGTCGGCCGACAGCACGCCGTCCACGTCGGTGCAGATCTCGCAGACCGATGCGTTGAGCGCCGCCGCGACCGCCGCGGCGGTGATATCTCCCCCGCCCCGCCCGAGCGTCGTCACTTCGTCGTGCTCGGTGACGCCCTGGAACCCCGCGACAATGACGACCTTGCCCTTGGCGAGCTCTTCCTCGATGCGCGCCGTGTCGATCGACTGAATGCGGGCGCGGTTGAACGAACCGTCCGTGCGGATGTTGCACTGCGCGCCGGTGAGTGCGATCGCCGGCACGCCCTTTCCCTGCAGCGCGAGTGCAAGCGTCGCCACCGCGACCTGCTCGCCCGACGCAAGCAGCAAGTCGTAGTCGCGCCCATGCGGGTTGCTCGACACCTGCCTGGCGAGCGCGACCAGCTGATCGGTGGTCTTCCCCATCGCCGAGACCGTGACGACAAGATGCGGAGCCGCCTCGAGATACGCCTTCACCCGGTCCGCAATCGCGAGAATCTTTTCCGCCGTTGCGACAGAACTGCCGCCGTACTTCTGAACAACAATCGTCCCTAGCGCCATAAATTTTTCAGTTAAGCCTGCGCGACCGGCGTGTTCTCGCCGTCTTCCATGAACGCGTCGAACTCGCTCAGCGCGCGACCGAGCGTCACCGGTTTCTGGACGCGCGAGGTCATCACCTCGGCCGTCTTGTAGCCGTTGCCGGTAATGCAGACGACGATCGACTCGTCGCGCGGGATCGAGCCGTTCTCAATCAGCTTGATCGTGCACGCCAGG
>JANNJO010000388.1:0-9785 GCA_031395755.1 Acidobacteriota bacterium | reverse complement strand
CGCGCAAACTCCGGCCGCAAACACCCGCCGCGTCGAGGCCACCGTGCTCGACGAGCAGGGACTGCCGATCCTGGGCGCGCAGGTCACCGCGACGCTCCCCGCCGGCAATCTCAGCAGAACCGCGAAAAGCTCGACCGAGCGCTTCACGCTCGACGGGCTGACGCCCGGCGTCTACAACGTGCGCATCTCCGCGCCCGGCTTTCAGGTGCATGATGTCAAGGTCGACCTCACCACGCAGGCCGCACAGACGGTGGAAGTGCGGCTGAGGCTGGCCGGCATCACCGAGCGGCTGGTGGTCACGCCCACGCGGTCGGAGCAGCGCGTGGCCGACGTGCCCGCGAGCATCAACGTCGTGACCCGCGAGCAGATTGAGCAGTCGCCCGCGGTCGTGGCCGACGATGTGCTGCGGCAGGTGCCGACGTTCAGCCTGTTCCGCCGCACCAGCAGCATCGCGGCGCATCCGACGGCGCAGGGCGTGTCGCTGCGCGGCGTCGGGCCGAGCGGCGTCAGCCGCACCCTCGTCCTGCTCGATAGCGTCCCCTTCAACGATCCCTTCGGCGGCTGGGTGTACTGGACGCGCGTGCCCTTGCTGGACACCGAGCGCATCGAGATCGTCGACGGCGCGACGTCGAGTCTGTACGGCAACTACGCGATGGGCGGTGTCATCAACATCGTGACCAACCGGGCCGAGCCGCGGACGCTGGTGTTCAAGCCGCAGTACGGCAATCGCGGCACGCCGAAGATGGATCTCTATGCGAGCGATGTCTGGGGCAAGCTCGGCGTCACCCTGAACGCGACCGCCTTCGACACCGACGGGTACACGATCGTGGCGGAAGAGGAGCGTGGCGGCATCGACATTCCCGCGAACGTGAAGTATCAGACCGCCAGCGGCAAGCTCGATTACCATCCGTCGGATCGCGTCAACCTGTTCTTCCGCGGCGGCATCTTCACGGAAGATCGCAGCAACGGGAAGATCGGCGAGGTCAACGACACCAGCTGGAAGTTCGGCAGCGGCGGCGTCGGCCTCCGGCTGGCGGATGGCAGCAACGTCGAGGGACGGCTGTTCTTCGATCGCCAGAAGTTCCACAGCACGTTCTTCGCAGTGCCGGCCGCCACGCCGGCGCGCAGCCAGCTGAATCTGACGCTCGACCAGAACGTGCCGACCAACGCCGTCGGCATGATGCTGCAGTGGAACCGGCTGTTCGGGCTCGCCGGTCGATCGCACGTCGTGACCGCGGGGTATGACTTCCGCTGGATTGACGGCGACAGCAACGAGCAGACCTTCGCGCTGGCGACTGGGCTGACGCCGCTCCTCAACCGTGTCTCCGGCGGCACGCAGAAGATCGGCGGCGCCTTCGTGCAGGATCTCATGGAGCTGACGTCCAAGCTTCAGCTCACCCTCAGCGCGCGCCTCGACTCGTGGCGCAATTACCACGCGCACAACTTCGAGACGACGATTGCGACGGGAAATCCGACGGCGAACAACCGGGCGCTGGAGGACAAGTCCAACAACGCGGTCAGCCCGCGCGCGGCCCTGCTATATCGCGCGAGCGATCGCGTCAGCGTGTGGGGGAGCGTCAGCAAGGGTTTCCGGGCGCCGACGCTGAACGAGTTGTACCGGCAGTTCCGGGTCGGCGCGGTATTGACGCTCGCGAATGAGAATCTGGGGCCCGAGCGGCTCACCGGCGTCGAAGCGGGCGTGAGCGTCGCGCCGACCGATCGGGTGACCGTTCGCGGGACGTTCTTTAACAACCGCGTCAAAGACCCGATCGCGAACGTCACGACGAACGTGGCGGGCACGGTTCGGCAGCGCCAGAATCTCGGCAGCACGAACATCGGCGGCTTCCAGACCGATGCGTCCTATCGCGTCAATGGACGATGGGGCGCCTCAGCGGCTTATGTGTTCGATATTGCGAAAGTCCACGAGGCCGCGACGGATATCTCAGGCGTGAATTTGACGGGGAAGTATCTCGCCGAGGTGCCGAAGCATCGCGCGTCGTTCCAGATTACCTACACGAACCCGCGTTACCTGAATCTGGCGCTCGAGAACCAGTTCATTGGCCACCAGTTCGACGACGATCAGAACATCGTGGAAATTCTGCCGAGAGTGAGCGGCAAGAACAGAATCGGCCTGCCGGGCTACAGCGTGACGAACATCACGGCGTCGCGGACGGTCAACCGCCATGTGGCGATCTTCGTCGGGGCGCAGAATCTGTTCGGGAAGACCTACTACGTGGGCACCAACCCGACGACGATCGGGACGCCGAGACTCGTGAATGGCGGGATACGGCTGCGCGTCGGTAGATAGCCGAGTAAGACAGTCGACAGTCGACAGTCGGCAGTCGTCAGTAATCAGTCTCAGTCAGTCGTCAACAGTCTCAGTCGGCAGTCGAAGGGACTGGTGACTTGCGACTGAGACTGGTGATTTATGATTGGGACTGATTACTGACGACTGGCGACTGACGACTCGCAAGCGCTTCGCGAAGCGCCTTGACGCGATTACCGATGCGAAACGATGCGTCGAACAGCGTGCCGACCCGGATGCCGCCCGGCAGCTTGTGGCGGCCGACGGCGGCCAGCGTCGCCGAGGCGATGCAGCCGCAGTTGGCGCAGTCGGGATTGCCGCCGAACTGGCACGGCGTAATCGGCTTTTCGAAATTCGACGAGACGCACGCCGTCGTCTTGGCGAAGATGCAGTCCTCGGGCGAGTGCGGCGGCAGCACGTAGGAATCGAGCATCTCCTTCGGCGTGCGGAGCTTCGGGTACCGCGAGCGGATCGCCAGGAGATCGCCCACCACTCTTTCGCGGTCAGCTTTCGTCAGACGCTCTGCAGAAATCTCTCCCTTCTGCGGCGTGTACAGGCTCATCCAGATCTGCGAGACAGCCGGGTTTGCCGACCAGACCTTCGCGAACTCCTCGAGATAGCCCTCGCGCCGCGCCTGTTGGCGGGTCACGGTGCAGTGCACCCGGATGTTGTGCCCCTCGATGTGCTTCAGAATGCGCTCATAGGTCGCCGGCTTGCGGCGTTCGTCGTGCTCGGGCTGCAGCCCGTCGATCGAGACGACGAGCTGAAGGCGCCGCAATCCCGCCCACTCGATCGGGATCGGCCGGACGGCGCTGGTGACGAGCTGCGTATAGATCCCCATCTTGGCCATGCGCGGCAGAATCTCGTTGAGCTCGCGAAAGCGCACCAGCGGCTCGCCGCCGACGATCGACACGTGAATCGGCTTGAATTTGTCGAGCAGCGCGAACATCGCATCGATGAGCTGCTGTCCTTTAAAATCCTGCAGCTCGCGCAAGGTGACCTCGCCGCCGAGGTGGTCGCTGCCGTACGCATAGCAGCCAGGACAGGTGAGGGGGCACTCGCGCGTAATTTCAATCGAAAGGCTCGGCTGATAGCCTGCCAGGATCTTGCCCCACGCCTTGATGATGCCTTCCATGCAGCTCCTTGCCGCTCCGCAGACCGTCGGCGGATGAAACACTGTACCATGTAGCGCCGGCCTTCGGCCGGCGACTCAAACGGGGACCCATGATCATACGTCGTCGTTCGAAGCTGCACGGCTGGGGAGTGTTCGCCACCCAGCGCATCAACAAGAACAAGCGCATCATCGATTACGCGGGCGAGAAGATCTCCCACCAGGAGAGCCTCAAGCGCGAGAATCGGCACATGAAGCTCGGCGCCATCTGGTGCTTTCAAATCAACCGCCGCTGGGTGCGCGATGCGCTGGTGGACGGCAACATCGCCCGATTCATCAACCACTCGTGCAGGGGAAACTGCTACGTCAACATCATCGGCGACACCATCTGGATTTGCGCCGCGCGCAATATCCGCAAGGGCGATGAGCTGACCTACGACTACATGACCGACGGAGAAGGGAAGATCCCCTGCCGCTGCAGGCCGGGGTGCCAGCGGCTGCTGTGAGGGACTAAAGGTCAGGGATTAGGGGTTAGGGATTAGGGATTAGGCCTAGGAATTGCGACGTCTCTCTCCAGATAAAATCGAGGCTGTCTTTGAGCTGGTGCGTGTCGTCGAGCAAGTGCAGCGTGGCGTTAAGCTGGGCGCGCGCGAACCGCTCGACGATTTCGTGGCTCACCGATGCGTCATAACGCCCCTGAAAGATGAGCATGGGCAGACTGAGAACCCGCAGCGCTGGATGGTATCGCTCGGCATCCTCATAGAAGCCGAACTTAAGACGCTGAGCGGTGTTCTCGGCATAGTGAAAGACGTCGACATCGCCGGCCCGCCGCCAGCGCTCGATTCCACCTGGGCCGACTTCTGACCAGCGGTCCCATTCGAGCTCAACGGCGGGCGCGAGAAGGATGAGCTGCGAAATCGGATGTCGCGCCTCACTGACCTGACGAGCAGCCGCTTCTACCGCAACGAAGCCGCCGAGACTCGAGCCGATCAAAACGACATCGCCTGGAGGCAGACCGGTAATCCGCTTTTCCAGCTGTTGCAGCATTCGCGAGACGGTCAGCGTCGAGAAATCGGGCTGATTGAAGTCAAGACACAGGAATTTGACGCCGAACTCCTCAAGCCGCTCGCCGAAAAACCGAGCTTTCGCCGACTCTGGCGACGAGGCAAACCCGTGAAGGTAGAAGACGTACATGAAGCTCTCAGCCTAAGCCCTAACCCCTCACCCCCCTTATAATGAGTTCATATGCTCTTGAAACATGGCCCCGACATCCGCTCGTCCGAGATCACCGACAAAACGGTATATCTGCGCCGCCGCGAGTTTATCCAGGCCGCTGCGATGAGCACGATAGGCGCCGCGGCCGGCACCCTGGGCGTGACGCAGGCCCAGGCGCAGACGTGGCCGCGCGTCAAGATTGCGGGACCCATCCAGGCTTCCGGCTGGGGCAAGGGCGAGAAGCCGAACGCGTATCAGGACATCACGACCTACAACAACTTCTACGAGTTCGGCACCGAGAAGGACGACCCTGCCGCCAACGCCCACACGCTCAAGACCAAGCCGTGGACGGTCAAGGTCGACGGGCTTGTCGCCAAGCCCGCCGATTATCAGCTCGAGGATTTGATGAAGCCGGACGCGCTCGAAGATCGCGTGTATCGGCTGCGCTGTGTCGAGCGCTGGTCGATGGTGATTCCGTGGGTGGGGTTTCCGCTGGCGAGCCTGTTGAAGCGCATTGAGCCGCGAACGACCGCGAAGTTCGTCGAGTTCACCACGCTGATGGACCCCCAGCAGATGCCCGGGCAGCGCCGCTCCGTGCTCGACTGGCCCTACGTGGAGGGCCTGAGGCTCGACGAAGCGATGCACCCGCTCACGATCCTCGCGGTCGGCCTGTACGGCGAGTATTTGCCCAATCAGAACGGGGCCCCGATTCGGCTGGTCGTTCCGTGGAAATACGGCTTCAAGAGCATCAAGTCGATCGTGCGGATCCGCCTGACGGATCGGCAACCGATGAACGCCTGGCAGGTGAGCGCTCCCGGCGAGTACGGGTTTTATTCGAACGTCAACCCGGAGCGCGATCATCCGCGGTGGTCGCAGGCGCGCGAGCGCCGCATCGGCGAGTTCCTGATGCGCCCGACGCTGATGTTCAACGGATACGGCGACCAGGTCGCCTCGCTGTATGCCGGGATGGACCTGAAGAGAAACTACTGAGCATGACCGCCGACGGCTGGATTCGCCGGGTGGTGAAGCCCATGGTGTTTGCGGCGGTGCTACTGCCGTTCGGTTACCTTGTCTGGCGCGCGTACAACGGGAATTTGACGGCCGATCCCCTCACGAAGGTCACCAACGAAACCGGGATCTGGACGCTGCGTTTCGTTGTCTGCACGCTCGCGCTGACCCCGCTGCGGCGCATCACCGGGTGGAACGCGCTCGTGAGGTTCAGACGGATGATCGGCCTCTTCGCGTTTTTTTACGGCACGCTGCACTTTCTCACCTATCTCGTGGGGGATCGCTTCGCAAGCCTGGATTTCCCCGACGGCTTCATCGCGCTGAGCACGCTGCGGAATCTGCTGGCGTCCATCTGGGAAGACATCGCCAAGCGCCCCTACATCACCGTCGGGTTCATCGCGTTCGTGTCGATGGTTCCGCTGGCGCTCACCTCGACGAAGGGATGGATCCGCCGACTCGGCGGCCGAAACTGGCAGCGGATCCATCGGCTCGTCTATCTGACCGGCATCGCCGGCGTCACGCATTATTGGTGGCGTGTGAAAGCCGACACGCTGCATCCAGCCGTGTATGCCCTGATCGTCGCCCTCTTGCTCGGATTCCGCCTGGTACTGTCGCTGAAGCGATCGCGATGGCAACGGCGGCCCGTTGAAATGCGCGCATAAATGCCGACATCCGACCTCACCTGGCGCCTTCCTGCCGATCTGGCCGAGAACGTCCGCGGCCGCATGGCCGACATGCGTCGCCAGGACGTCGTGCGACGCATCTGGGCCCGTGACTTGACCGTCTGGTCCGGCGCCGACGAAGACCGCTGGCTGGGCTGGCTCACGCTGCCGATGCAGGAACGGTCGGCGGTCGCGCGGGTCGTCCAGTTTGCCGGCGAGATCAAGGCGGGAGGCGTGCAGGATGTAGTGCTCCTCGGCATGGGCGGCTCGAGCCTGGCGCCGGAAGTGATTCAATCGATCGTCGGCCGGGGGGACGGCTACCCCAAACTGCACGTGCTCGACTCTACCGATCCAGGGCGGATCCTCTCAATCGAGCGGGCCATCGATCTGCGGCGAGCGCTGTTTCTCGTCGCGTCCAAGTCGGGCAGCACTCTCGAAGTGAACATCCTGAAGCAGTACTTCTTCAATCGCGCCGTCGAGCAGTTGGGCGCAGGGGAAGCCGGCCGTCGATTCGTGCTGACGACCGATCCGGGATCGAAGCTGCACCAGATCGCGAAGCAGGAACATTTCCGGGCGATCTTCGACGGCGTGCCGAGCGTCGGCGGCCGATACTCGGCCCTGTCCAATTTCGGGCTCGTTCCCGCGGCGCTGATCGGCGTCGACGTGCTTGCGTTTCTCGACGGTGCGGAGGCGATGGCTCGACGCTGCGCTTCCGACGGCCCCGAGAATTCGGCCTTCGAGCTCGGCGCCCTCCTCGGGGAGCTCGCCCTGCATGGCCGCGACAAGCCCACCTTGATCGCGCCCGCCGGCCTCGCCGCATTCGGTGCGTGGCTGGAGCAGCTTGTCGCCGAGTCGCTCGGCAAGCAGGGGAAGGGGATTCTCCCGATCGAGGGCGAAACGCCGGGGGCGCCTGACGTATACGGACGTGATCGCGTGTTCGTGCATCTTCGTTTCGCTGGAGCGCCCGATACGGCGACGGACGCCAGCGTCGAGCAGCTCGAGCGTGCGGGCCATCCGATCATCCGCATCGACTGGCCCGATCGATACGCGCTGGGAGCGGAGTTCTATCGCTGGGAGTTCGCGACGGCTGTGGCGGGCGCCGTCCTTGGGGTGAACCCGTTCGATCAGCCCGACGTGGAGTCGACCAAGGTGGTCACACGACGCATTGCGGCCGAGTACGAGAGGACCGGAAAGCTGCCGTCGGATGAGCGCGTGTCGGATGCGCGATCGGCTGGTGCGGTATTGGATCAGCTGCGGGAGGGCGACTACTTCGCGCTGCTCGCGTTCATCGAGATGAATCAGGCGCATCTTCACGTGCTCGATGACATCCGGGGCCTCGTGCGCGATCGAGGGAGAGTGGCGACGACCGTCGGCTTTGGCCCGCGGTACCTTCATTCCACGGGCCAGGGGCACAAAGGCGGGCCGAATACCGGCGTGTTTCTGTTGATTACGTGCGATGACCCGGAAGACCTGCCTGTTCCCGGTCAGAAGTACAGCTTCGGCACGATCAAGCTCGCTCAGGCGCTTGGCGATCTGGAAGTGCTGACCTCCCGCGGACGGCGGGTGATGCATGTGCACCTGCGCGACGTCGAAACCGGCCTTCGGGCCCTCCACGACGTCTTAAGGGAGAGACTGGTACAATGAATTCCCAAGGAAGGTATCCATGCACCTGAGACTCACGACGGCCCTGTTCGTTGTCCTTGTGCTCGGCCTCAGCTCGGCGTCCGCCGGCCCGCTTCCCGCCGGACAGGCCGGGGCTGCGCCCGCGCAACAAGGCCTTCGACAGCCCGATGTCATTTACGTGCCCACCCGTCAGAGCGTCGTCGATGCGATGTTGAAAGTCGCCAACGTCAAAGCCGGTGACGTGGTGTACGACCTCGGCTGCGGTGACGGCCGAATCGTGGTCTCCGCCGCCCAGCGGGGCGCCCGAGGCATCGGCATCGACATCGATCCGAAACGCGTCGCCGAGGCGAACGAGAACGTGAAGAAGAGCGGGGTCGGCGATCGCGTGAAGATTCTCAACCAGGATCTGTTTACGACCGATCTCAGCGACGCCACGGTGGTGACGCTGTACCTGCTGCCGAATCTGAACCGGAAGCTGCGGCCGACCCTCTGGAAGACCCTCAAGCCCGGCACCCGCATCGTCTCGCACGACTTCGACATGGGCGACGAGTGGAAGCCGGAGCAGACGCTCAACGTGGACGGCGCGACGATCTACTACTGGACGATTACGCCCGATCTGGCGAAGAAGGCGATGGCGGAAAAATAGCCGCCCCTTTTTTTTGTGTGACGGCCAGCAGCGTCAGCCCGAGCGCGGCCCAGAACAGGTTTCGCGCGGTCCGGACGGTGGCGATCGTGATCCCGGTCGCGGACCCGATCGCGAGAAGGTTGGCCGCCGTCCCGGCGCCGATGTGGTCGACGCCGAGCCGGAGCGGCACGAACTTGAAGGCGATCGTGATCAGCCGCTCGACCGTGCCGAGGATGAGCGCGTTGAGAAGTGTCTGTCCGCCCCCGCCACCGTCCGTCACAATGAGCAGCGTCAGCAGAAAATAAATCTCCAGCACTGCTGCTGCGTGAAACGAAAATTCCAGCAAGAGAATCCTGCCGACGCGCTCTTTGCGTGCCGCCGCGAACCGAAACACTCTGTCTTCGGCATCGCGCAGCGCCGCATGCGTCAGGAAACGGCCGAGCAGCCGGGGCTGGCTGCTCAGGAGCCACCACACGGCCAGCACGGAAACGACCGCGACGGCGCCAAGGCCGAGCGAGATCGTCAGTGCGGTGTTGGTCGGTCGGTATCCGAGCAGAAACGCGAGCGTGCCAACCATCACCATGATGGCGACGCTGATGCTGTAGAAGAGGTTCTCGAGGACGACCGATGAGAACGCGGCGGAGGTCGCGAGATTGCGCCGGCTCAGCAGCGCCTTCGTGCCTTCGCTCGCCAGCGGACCGAGCGGCGTGATGTTGCCGACCGCATCGCCCGCCACGAATGCTCTGAACGCTTGTCCGAACGTGAAGTGTTCCGTCTCTTCGACGCACAGCGACCACGCCTTTGCGCGCACCGCCATCCGAACCGCCGACAGCAGCAGGACGACGACGAAGCCGAGCCCAACCTGGCGAAGCTGACGGAGGATTTCTGCTGGGCCTGCGGTCTGGAGCGTGTAGATAAAGAGCAGCACGCCCGCGACCGTCCCCACCACGGCGAGGACCCTGATTTTCGGCCTTGCGCGCGCGGGTGCGCTCACGTCCTGCATCGAGTGAGGGGAGTGTAGCAAACCGGGGGCGATGGGTGCGGCGGGTGCGATAGGCGCGGTGCGCAGTGGTGGTGTCCGGCTTTAGCCGGACCGTGATTCGTGATAGTCTTCTCAGGTTAGTTCGGTCCTCTCTTACAGCGTTCCTCACACATGTCGCGGGGTGGAGCAGTCCGGTAGCTCGTTGGGCTCATAACCCAAAGGTCGGGGGTTCAAATCCCCCCCCCGCAACCAAC
>JANNJO010000347.1:0-14875 GCA_031395755.1 Acidobacteriota bacterium | reverse complement strand
GCCGGCGCTGCTGCTGGCGCGCGTCGACGGCAAATCACCGGTCGAGTACCTCACGGACGAGCGTTCGAAGGACACGGTTCGCCGGAGCGCACGACCGCTGCTGAAACATCTGCCAAAGACGCTCGACTCCGTACGCCGCGCGTGGGCCGACAGAGACTCGGGCGCTCGCCGCGTGTCCAGCCGGGTCGATGGCCCACGAATCGAACGGGTGATCGGCCGGAGAGTCTGGGATTCGCGAGGAAGGCCGACGGTCGAGGCGGAGGTCCTGCTCAGCAACGGGGCGTCCGGCCGCGCCATCGCGCCAGCCGGCGCGTCGACAGGCGTCAACGAGGCGATCGATCTGCGCGATGGCGGCCGCGCGTTCGGCGGGCTCGGCGTCGATCGGGCGGTGCGCAATATCTCCGGGGAAATTGCGACGGCTCTCCGCGGGTTGCCGATCGCTGACCAGGGCGGCATCGATCGCCGCCTCATCGAATTGGACGGCACGCCGAACAAGGCGAGGCTGGGCGGAAACGCCACGGTCGCCGTGTCGATGGCCGCGCTGCATGCCGCCGCTGCTGCACGAGGCGAGCCGCTCTGGCGCCACATCGCTGATGGCGGCGAGCCGACGCTGCCGATGCCCATGATTCAGATCTTCGGCGGAGGCGCACACGCCGGACGACGCGTCGACATTCAGGATTTCCTGATCATGCCAGTCGGAGCCTCCACGTTCGACGAGGCGCTATCGATGGCGGCGCGGATCTACGAGGCGGCCGGGCAGATCATGGCGGAGCGGGGCGGACTCCACGGCGTTGCAGACGAGGGCGGCTGGTGGCCTGAGTTCTCATCGAACAGCGACGCGCTCGATACCCTTGTCGCCGCAATTGAGCGGGCACATCTCAGGCCCGGCATCGACGCGGCCATCGCCATCGACGTCGCATCTTCCCAACTGCGTAAGGGCTCGGGCTACCGCTTTGCAGCCGACGATCGCGATATGAGCAGTGAAGAGCTCATCGACCTCCTGCTGCTGTGGTGCCGGCGGTACCCCATCATCTCGGTCGAAGATCCTCTGGCGGAGGATGATCACGACGGCATGCGATTGTTCACGGCCCGCGCCGGCGAGCATCTGCAAGTCGTCGGCGACGATTACCTCGTGACGTCGGCGGACCGCATTGTGGCGGCCGCCGCATCGGGTTCGTGCAATGCCGCACTGCTGAAACCCAACCAGGTCGGTACCGTCACGGAAACCGCGGCGGCGTTCGCGGCCGCCCGTGCCGCCGGGTGGGCCACGATCGTCTCTGCGCGTTCGGGCGAGACCGAGGATGTGACGATTGTGCACCTCGCGGTCGGCTGGGCGGCCGGGCAACTGAAGGTCGGCTCGTGCGCGCGCTCGGAGCGGACGGCGAAATGGAACGAGGTGCTACGCATCGAAGAGGCGCTGGGCGAGGCGGCGACGCTCGGCCGGCTGCCGGTTCGGGCAGCCCTCTGGATGAACACACCGGCATGAAAGCCGTCCTGCAGTATCGCGCCACACCCGGTTTCCGCAGACAGATCTCCGCCCTCGAGAGCGGCTGGCTGCGCGTCACGATCGTTGCCGAGACCGACAAAGAGAGCTTCGCGCGCGAGATGCAGGATGCGGAGGTGCTGCTTCACGTGCTCGAGCCCGTGAAGGCGGCCACCATCGAACGCGCGCCGCGGCTGAAGCTGATTCAAAAGCTCGGCATCGGCGTCGACACCATCGACCTCGATGCGGCGCGCCGTGGCCGCGTCGCGGTGTGCAACATGCCGGGGACCAACACGCGGGCGGTCGCAGAGCTCGCGCTGCTGCTGATGCTGGCGACGCTCAGGCGGCTGGCCGAGCTCGACGCGGAAACGCGCGCTGGAAACGGGTGGGCCCTGGATTCCGACGTGCTGGACAACCTCGGCGAGATTGGCGGCCGCACGGTCGGTCTCGTCGGGTTCGGCGCGGTGGGAAAGTGCCTGACGCCGATGCTGCACGGCATGGGCGCGCGCGTGTTGTATACAGATGTGGCCGAGGTGTCCGCAGAATCTGCCGCCTTCGTCCCGCTGGCGGAGTTGTTATCGGTGGCCGACGTCGTGTCGCTGCACGTGCCGTTGACGGCCGAGACGGCCGGCATGATGAACGACGCACGTTTTGCGTCCATGAAGCCCGGCGCCATCCTCGTCAACACGGCCAGGGGCGGGCTTGTCGACCAGTCCGCCCTGCATCGTGCGCTCGCGAGCGGCCGCCTGCGTGGCGCAGGGCTGGACGTCTTTGACGCGGAGCCGGCGGACGCGTCGCACCCGTTGTTCCGGCTCCGCAATGTCGTCTTCACCCCTCACCTGGCCTGGTTCACCGCCGAGACGCTGCAGAGAAGTCTTGGAGTGTTTGTCGAGAACTGCCGGAGGCTTCGGGCGGGCGAGCCCCTCCTCAATCGGGTTGTGTAATCCTTTTCCAGGAGCGAGATCGGGTATTTTCCACAGGCCTGTGGAAAAAAATTTACATTAACGTTGCATGAACGGTCGGCGTATGTTAAATCCGTGTTAACAGAATGTGCCGCTCCGGGAATGTCATCTGCGCGTGTCTGTCGCTCGCGGTCGGCTCGTCGATTGCGTGGGCCCAGGGCGAGGTTGCCGGGCGACCAACCCTCGAGGTGCTCCTGACGGCGGCGACGAGCCTGCCCGAGACCGCGCGTGCCTCGATGATGACTGAGGCGGCGACGATCTGGCGAAACCAGGGCGTCGCCATTGAGTGGCTGCCTGCCACGGCACAGCGTCCGGTCTCGCACAACCGGCTGCGGGTTCTCGTGGTCGAGCGGAAGCAATCGGCCGCTCACCCCGGCGAGCCCTTTACCGTAGGTGAGCTGCTGCGTCCCCTCAACGGTCATCCCGTCGCGATGATGTCCATCGAAAGCGCTCAACGCCTCGTGGCCAGCGTGCGCGGGCGGGCCGGGTACGAACTGGTCGCGGTGGATCAGCGGCGCCTGGGACTGGTGCTCGGACGAGCCCTGGCCCATGAGATCGGCCACTACCTCCTGGACACGCACACGCACGCTCGCCAGGGCCTGATGCGCCCCCAGTTCAATGCGCTGGAGTTTACGGATCGACGCGATGAAACATTCGCGCTCGATCGAGCGGCTTCGGCCTGGTTGCGATCACACCTCGATCCCGACCCTGCATTCGCCCCGCCGGACGTCCGGTTCGCCTACGCGCACTGACGGGCACTCAGCTATCGCGGCGAGAAGATCAGGATGTGCTGGCGGGGGAGCCGGCTGTCGACCTTCGACAGTCGAAAACCTTCGGCTTCGACCTCCATCTTCGCTTCCTCGATGGTCATCTTGTGCTCGAGCCTGATGGGGACGTCCGGATCTTCTTTCCTGTATTCGAGCAGCACCAGCCGGCCGCCCGGCTTCAACGCCGCGCGAATGGCGCGCAGCATCTTCTGCGGCTCGGAGAACTCGTGATACACATCGACCATCAGCACGAGATCAAGCGAGGACACGGGCAGTTTCGGATCGTCGATTGCACCCCGCACCAGCGTGACGTTGAGGATGCGCTCGCTGGCGAGCCGCGCGCCGAGCATCTTCAGCATCTCGGGCTGCAGGTCGTTCGCATAGACGCGGCCTTGCGGTCCGACGCGTGACGCGAGCCGAACGGTGAAGTAGCCCGAGCCTGCGCCGACATCGGCGACCGCCACCCCAGTCAACGTTCCAAGCGCATCGAGCGCCTTGTCCGGTTCCTCTTCGAGCTCACGCTCCGAGCGCTCCAGCCATTCGGCGCCCTGCCAGCCCATGACAGTGGCGAACCGCCGGCCGGAGATCGGGTGGACGCCAGGCGTGGCCACGGCCTGCGCGAACGCGAATGTCGCCGCAAGTGCGGCCGCACAGGAAGCGAGCGCGAGCTTTTTCATCTCGCGACCGTCTCCCACCGTCTCGTCGCCGCCGAGCGGAGCACCGCGTCGGTCACCCAATCGGTCGCAAGGCCATCGCGGAAGGTCGGCTGGGCCGCCGTTCCATCGCGAAGCGCGTCCAGAAAGTCGGCGAACTGGTGCGTAAAGGTGTGCTCGTAACCAATCTGCAAGCCGGGCACCCACCACCGCTTCATGTAGGGATGATCGCCGTCGGTGACGTGCACGTTCTTCCATCCTCGCAGCTGGCCTTCATCCTTGTGATCGAAGAACTGCACGCGGTGAAGGTCGTGAAGATCCCACGCGGCTGACGCCTGCTCGCCATTAATCTCGAGCGTATAGAGCGCCTTGTGTCCCCTGGCATACCTCGTGGCCTCGAATGTGGCGAGCGAACCGTTCTCGAATCGGCAGAGAAAGGCGCTCGCATCGTCGATCCCCACCGGTTCGACGCGGCCGCTCAGGTTGTGCCTGCGTTCCTTGATGAACGTCTCGGTCATCGCGGTCACTTCGGTGATGGGCCCGTTCAGCCACATCGCCGTGTCAATGCAGTGGGCGAGCAGATCGCCCGTCACGCCGCTGCCGGCCACAGCAGCGTCCAACCGCCACAAGCCTTCGCCGCCCTGCGGAAGATCACGCGAGATCGTCCAGTCCTGGAGAAATTTAGCGCGATAGTGGAAGATCCTGCCGAGCCGTCCTTCGTCGACGAGCGACTTGATCAGCGTGACCGCCGGCACCCGGCGGTAGTTGTACCAGACCATGTTGGGCACGCCGGCCGTCTCCACCGCCTCGACCATTTTCTCCCCCTCGGCCCCGTCGCGGCCGAGCGGCTTCTCGCACAACACCATCTTGCCGGCGCGGGCGGCGGCAATCGCGATCTCGGCATGGGTGTCGTTCGGGCTGGCGATGTCGATGAGGTCGATGTCCGTCCGCTCGACCAGCGAGCGCCAGTCGCACTCAACTGACTCGTAGCCCCAGTTGTCCGCAAACGCCCTGGCGCGATCGGGGTTGCGCGCGCAGAGCGCCTTAAGGACGGGCTGGTAGGGTAGATCGAAGAACCGCAGCGCCTGCATGAACGCGTTCGAGTGCGCGCGGCCCATGAACCCGTACCCGACGAGCCCGATGTTTAGCAGCGTTCTGGCCATAAGTTGAAATGTTCAGTCGGTGCCGTGCGCGTTTCTGACCGCCACCATGGTGGCGAGCACATCGCGCCACGTGCGGGGCTCCATCATCGTGGCGTTCGGGAACATACAGCCGTCCCAGCAGATGTGCTCAAATGCGCGCGTCGGTGTGCCGGCGTCATCACGCATCCACGCGCCGGCCACCCGGACGATATCCATCTTGCCGTCGGGGTCGTGGGGGAGGCAGTGTCGCCCTGTGCTGTCGTGCGATCCGGACCCTTTCACCGTCGCGTCGTTCTGGGCGACGTGAAAATCGATCGTCCATGGCCGCAGCGCGCGCGTCATCTTCGCGATGGCCGTGTCGAGCATCTCTCGATCGGCCCAGTTGAAGTCGGCCGGCAGAATCCGATCTTCGGGGGCATTGCAGCCCATCGTGAACAGCAGGGTGTGCGCCATGTCGGCCTGAAATCCCAGCGTGCGCGGACGGTCGACCATTTCGAGGAGCTCGACCATGTGCCGCCAGCTGTGCATGCCGCCCCAGCAGATCTCCCCTTCGGCGGCCAGCCGCTCGCCATGAGCCTCGGCGATCTCGCACGCGTCCCTGAAGGTTTCCGCGATGCGCCGCGTGTTCCCGGCGGGATCCTTCGCCCATTCGGCCGGGCTGGTGGCGGAGTCAATCCGCACGACGCCGTATTTCCGGATGCCCAGTTCGCGCAGCGTCTTTCCGATCGCGCAGGCTTGGGTCACCTGGGTGAGAAACCTCGCACGCTCCTCAACGCCTCCCATCGCCGAGCCTCCGCCGGTAGGAGGCCAGACCGGCGCGACAAGCGACCCGACCACGAATCCTCGCGCGCGAATACGATCGGTCAGCCGCTTCAGATCGTCTCGATCGGCGCCGATGTCGACATGCGGCTCGAAGAGAAACAGGTCGACACCGTCGAAGCGAGCGCCCTCGAAGCCGGCCGCCGCTGTCAAGTCGAGCATCGTGTCCAGATCGATCGGCGGCTCCGAATCAGAGCCCTTTCCGACGAGCCCGGGCCACATGGCGTTGTGGATGGCTGGTTTCGTGTGTGCGGCGGCCGCTGTCATGCGGCCTCCGGGTTTCCAGGACCAAAGTGCTTCAGCATCACGAGGGGCTCCGTTTCACTGAGGTTCTCGATGCGGACGCCGAGAATAGCGGCGTCGGCCGTCACGAACAGCTCGTCCTCCGTCATCTCGCCGAATCGGATCATCGCCGGCGTGGACACATGGTGCTTGCCGATTGTACCGTGGCCCTGCGTCAGAATCAGGCCGTATGCGGCCGCATCCGTGATCGTGGCCGTTCGTCGGGGTAATACCGTCAGCTCTTTCGCGGAGTACCACGGGGTTCCATAGCACACCCACTGCTCGCGATAACCGGCGGCCTCGGCGGCGTCCACACCCCCGACCGGACGAGGGAACACGCGATTGCTCTTCGCGAACTCAGGATTCACGTTGGCATCCCAGTCGAGCATGCTGACCAGATAGTCCAGATCGTGGTGGTATTCGGGTTTCACGTCCTTGGTCAGCAGGCCTCGATCGATGACTCGCCCATCGACCACCGACTGAAACATCGCAAAGACATCGCTGTTCACCTGCGGCTCGTACGTCACGAGCGAGCCGGGCGCATGAAGAATGCCCGGGTTGATCTGCCAGCCTGTGCCCGGCTCCAGCCGGTACGCGCGCGAGAGAAACAGGATGCCGTTCTCGCCCTTGCTCCAGTTCTCGAGGCAGCGCCGCACGTCGGCCTTCGTCGTCCCGGGCTCCAGGCCCATGAACGTGTGCGGAAAGTTGTTCTCGATCTGGTTGTACTGAGGAGGAAAGTAGTACGCCTCCGGTTTTCCCTTCTGCCCCACCTGGCTCGCGAAGGCATCGTTCTGATGCAGGTGGTGGGGAATCGCGCCCATGTTGTCGAAGAACTTGCAGAGCAGATTCCAGCCGCCCTCGCGCTGCATCTTCGTCGATCCGAGCAGCAGGTCCCCGGCCGCATCGACCAGCGCCTTGAACAGCACGCGCGTGCCGTTCTCGAGGCGCACGTAACTGAGGCCTTCATCGGCCGGCGTGCCCGGACCATTGGAGGCGTTTGTCGTCGAGCAGAACCACCGCTCGTTGATGCCGCCGCGATGACCGCCCAGCGCGTAGAGATCGTCGGGGTGAAGCTTGAGCCGGCGTCCCGGAACCATGAAGGTGCGGGGAACCCAGCATGGTTCGAGGCGGAGAATGCCGGCGCCGGCGTCGATGGCTTCCTGTGTCGCGGTTCGAGTAGACATAAGAACGGAGACATTATGATACGCTGGCGCCTTCACCACATAGGCCGCCCTTGGGGGAAAATCATGCGGCTAGCGCGAGCACTCCCGTGTCTGATGTTCCTGCTGGCGGCCGCCGTGCCGGTCTTCGGCCAGCAGGCCGCTTCGAATCCGTCGAAAGCCAACTTCGAGCGGCTGTGCGGCTCGTGTCACGAGCCGGAGCGCTCCACCTCGTCGCGCCGTACGCGCGATCAATGGCTGCAGACCGTCAACCAGATGGTTGCCCGCGGCGCCGAAGGCACAGACGCCGAGCTGATGGACATCGTCGAGTATCTGACTCGCGAGCAGGACCGCGTCAACGTCAATCTCGGCAGTGCTGCGGATATTGCGCTCGTACTGGGCCTGACGGCCGCCGAAGGTGACGCGGTCGTTCAATACCGTCGCGAGCATGGCACGTTCGAGGATTTCGCCGCCGTTGAGCGGGTGCCGGGCGTGGATGCACGAAAGCTCGCCGCGCGGAGGGACGCCGTGGTGTTTGGCTCACGAGTCGCGGCCTGGTCGTGGGACTGTCGAGCGGCTTCGGGCGCAATGGATTGCTGCTCGCGGTCGGAAGCGACGGTAACGTCTACCCCTTGTATCAATCAAATGGCGCGCCGTATGGGTCGCCGATCAGGTTCCTTCCCCCCAATTCCAGTGTGCGCAGCTTGAACCTGTTCGACAATACGCTGTACGCGGCGACGGTCGACGGCTGCGGTGGATCGAACGCCGTGTACGCGGTCGACTTGGCGACCGACGAAAAAACCGTGTCGAGGTTCGAAACGGGGGGCGGGGCGGTGGGTTCCGCAGGGACAGCCATTGGAAACGACGGCACGGTCTACCTTCACGTCGGCGACAGGGTGCTCGCGCTGACGCCGAAGGATCTCAAAGAGAAGGACCACTTTACTCTGCCGCCCAGCGGCGGCGGTGCGACTGACGCCGCTCGTGAGGGCGCAACACCGGTGGTGTTCCGGCGCAACGGAAAAGACGTCGTCGTTGCAGCGAGCAGAGACGGGCGTCTCTTTCTGCTCGACAGTTCCGCGCTGGGTGGCGCCGACCATCGCACACCGCTCGCCGTTCCGCAGCCCGCCGGCGCCATTCGCGGCGCCTTTGCGAGCTGGGAGGATCCAGACACCGGCAGCCGATGGATTTACGCGCCGCTGGCGAGTTCGCCGAAAGCGCCAAACGGGGGGATCGCGGGCTTCAAACTGGACGATCGCAACGGCCGCCCTGTACTGACGCTCGAATGGACGTCGCGCGAGATGATCGCGCCTGCGGCTCCCGCCATCGCGAACGGCCTTCTCTTCGCGCTGTCGACAGGAAATCCCAGCCGCGGAGCGATCTTCTATATTCTTGACGCCACGACCGGCAGACAGCTGCTTGCCAGCGGCGATGCCATAACCGGCCCCGCCAGTCCCGAAACAGGACTGGCCGTCGCCAATGGGCGCGTGTACTTCACCACGAACGACAACACGGTGTACAGCTTCGGCATTCCAACGGAACACTAGACCATGCGAAAGCTTCTGTTTGTCACGGCCCTGATCACGTGGTGCGGCCTCACATTCGATGCCGGCGCGCAAACACGGCGGCCCGCGGACTTGTCCGCCGGAGCCTCGGCGAAGGCGGACTGGCTCACAGATGGCGGCGACGTGCAGCGCACCGGCTGGCAGCGCAATGAAACGACGCTCACGACAGAGAACGCCAAGGATCTGAAAATCCTCTGGAAGCTCCAGCTCGACAACGTGCCGCGGGAAATGCACTCGCTCCTGCCGCCGCTGATCGTCGGCGAAATAAGCACGGCAACTGGTCGGAAGGAGATCGCGATCGTCGCCGGTTCCTCCGACAACGTCTACGCGGTAGACGTGAAGGCCGGACAGATTCTCTGGAAAAAGCACTTCGACTATCCGCCGGCAAAAACCAGCCGCCGTGCGGGGGACACGCTCTGCCCGGGCGGTCAGTCAGCGACCCCCGTCATCGGTCCGGCCGATGCGGCCGGACGCCGAACAGTGTACGCGCTCGATGGCAGCGGTGCGCTGCGTCAGCTGAATGTCGCCGATGGTCGCGAGATTGCGCCGCCCGTGTCAGAAGGCGGCCTCAACTCGAGCGCGCCCCGCCGCATTCCGCTGTCGAAGAAGGCCGTGCTGTACGCCCTCGACGCGCAGACGGGGAGGGAGCTCTACTCAAGCGGCACCCAGATCGCGTCGTTCAATCACTTCAGCGGCCTGTCGGTCGCAAACGGCCGCGTGTACATCGGGACCTTCGACGGCATGTTGTATTGCTTCGGCCTCGACTCCGCGGCACCGCGGCAGGCTTCGGCGCCAGCGACGCCTTATGCGCCCAAGCAAAGCGATCGGCCGGAAATCGTCGCCGGAGACGAGCCGGGATTTCAGCCGATTTTCGACGGCAGGACGCTCACAGGCTGGGAAGGGAATCCGACCTACTGGCGCGTCGAGAATGGATCGCTCGTCGGGGAGATCGTGCCGTCGACCGTCATCAAGAGCAACACGTTCATCATCTGGCGCGGGGGCACGCCAGGCGACTTCGAGCTGAAGCTCGATTATCGCATCACTGAGGCGGGCAACAGCGGCATCAACTATCGAAGTACGGTCGTCCCCGATCCGGTGACTCCGGAGAACAAATTCGCGATGCGCGGCTACCAGTTCGACTTCGATGGCCGGAGGCGCTATGACGGCAACAACTACGAAGAAAAGGGCAGGATGTTTCTCGCCGTCCGCGGCCAGATCTCGCACGTCGTGGGCGGCCGGCCTCCGGTTGTGCTGTCGTCGTTTGCGGACACGAACGACCTGGTGGCTGTCGTCACCGCTGACTGGAACGCGGTGCACATCATCGCGAGGGGCAACACCATCACGCATAACCTGAACGGCCGCTTGATGAGCATCACGGTCGACGATGACCTGCCGAACCGCAAATTGGATGGGCTGATCGGCATGCAGGTACACGTCGGTCCGCCCATGAAAGTCGAGTACCGGAACATTCGATTGAAGCGCTGGTAACCGCGCACTCACTCGCGGAGAACTCCATGAAGCGCAGCCTTCTCTCGGCGATCTTTGTCGGCGTGGCGGTCATGCAGATCCTTCCACAGGGTCAGCAGCCGCAGGGCCCAGACCTGAATGCGTATTACCAGATAGGGCCTGATTCTCTGCCGCACGAAGGCGTGCCCAAGGGAGAAGTGCGCGGCCCGTTCACGCTGCCCAGCCAGGCGTATCCCGGCACGCAGCATACCTACTGGGTCTACGTTCCTGCGCAGTACGACCGGGCCGTTCCAGCCAGCCTGATGATTTTCCAGGATGGCCAGGCCTTCAAGGACATGGAGGGTGTCGTCCGAGCGCCGAATGTTCTCGACAACCTGATCTACCGTCGCGAGATCCCGGTGATGCTCAGCGTGTTCATCAACCCGGGCCGCACGCCAGAGCAGCCGGAGCCGAACCCGAAGAACTGGGGCGACCGCGACACGAACCGGCCGACCGAATACAACTCGCTCGACGACAAGTACGCGCGGGTCATCGTCGACGAGCTCATGCCTGCCCTGTACAAGGAATACAACATCTCGAACGATCCCGAACGCCACGGCATCGGCGGCGCCAGCTCGGGCGCGATCGCCGCCTTCACCGTCGCGTGGCACCGCCCCAACGACTTCCGCAAGGTTCTCAGCATCGTCGGCAGTTTCGTCAACCTTGGCGATCGCGGCGGCAATACCTACGCCGATATCGTCCGGAAGAGCGAGAAGAAGCCGCTGCGCGTGTTCCTGCAGGATGGGCGCAACGATAATCGCGGCACCGGCCGCGGGGGCGCTTACGATCAGCGGCGGGACTGGTTCTTCCAGAACGTCCGGCTGATGCAGGCGCTCACCGAGAAGGGCTACGACCTCAACTATACGTGGGGCATGAATACCCACGGCCAGAGGATGGGTGGGCCGATTATGCCCGAGATGATGCGGTGGCTGTGGCGCGATCATCCGGTGTCGACCGACCCCAACGACACAGTGGAGCGATCGTTCAACGAGCCAAAAAAATAGACGGACTTGGCTGGCTCCGGACCAAAGTCAGAAATTCTGTGCAGATGGTCCAAAGATTGCTATCAAAAATCACGCGTCGGTGGACGCCGCGTCTAAGCCGTGCTGAGCTGTGCAACGCCATGCAAATTCGAATCGTCATTCGTTGTTCCCCTGTCAGACCGAACGACGTGCTGCACGCGATCTGCAATGTTTTCAAACAACTGCCCTGTCGGGTCGGACGTCATCGAGAGGAACTCGAGCGTGGCAAGGGAAGGCTGGCGCTCAGATGCGTCCGCTGCGGGTGGAGATCCCCAGGATGGACGCTGGATCACCGACGACCGCCAGTGAGTACGTCACTCGCCCGCCCGGGACCGACGGTCAGTCTTCCCGGCCGAATGTGAGCCTGGATTCGCTGGGATCCATCAACAGTCCCCAGATCTCCGAGCTTGTGCCATCCGCAGCGCGAATTGCGCGAACCGCCTCACCGGACTCGGCGATAAGGAGCCGCAATGGACTGTCGGCGCGCCTGAGGCGCCTCTGGCCTAAGTCCCAACCGCACGACCGATGCCCGCAACGTCGGCATTCGAGAAATAGCGCGGCCGGCTCTCTGCGCACCTGGTAATCGTGCTCGCGGAACAGACGACACTTAAACGGTTTCCACATAAATGATCGCCCAATGATCAGGCGTGAGGACTGTAGTGTTGCGAGCGGGCAGTGTCAAATGCTTTCGTGCGCGTCTGCAAACCATGAGACTGTTGAGATGTGACGCACGCGGTTCAGTTTAGCGATGAGGTCGTCTGGTGGCCGACGGCCAAGATGATCGCCGAGAGCAATCTCACTCGGTTCATCGCCGTTTCCGGCGCGCAGGACCTACAGGACCTCCAGCGTCGGTCCACGGACGATCCTGAAAGGTTCTGGCATACCGTTATCACGGATCTGGATATCAGATTCTACGAACCCTATACCAAAGTGCTCGACGTGTCCCCCGGTGTCCAGTGGCCGCGATGGTGCGTCGATGGTCGTCTGAACATCGTCCACAACTGCATTGACAAACGACGCGACGATCCCCGGCCAGCGATCAAATGGGAGGGGGAGGACGGTTCGACGCGGGAGCTGAGCTACCAACAGCTCGCCCACGAAGTCTGCCGTGTCGCAAATGCCCTCCGCAGGCTGGGTCTGGGCAAGGGCGACGTCGTGGCGCTCCTGATGCCGATGCTGCCAGAGACGGCGATAGCGCTTTTCGCCATCGCGAAGATCGGGGCAATCGTATTGCCCCTGTTTTCTGGCTACGGCGCCGAAGCCGTGGCGACCCGACTTGGCGATGCTGGAGCGACCTGTCTGATCACGTGCGATGGGTATCAGCGGCGCGGACGAACGATGGCGCTGAAAAATATGGTCGACCGAGCGGTCGAGCGATCCCCTGCGGTGAAGCATGTCATTGTCGTCAAGCGGTGCGGCATTGATGTTGGCTGGCGAGAAGGGCGCGATCTGTGGTGGAGCGACAGCGTCGACAACGAATCTACGGAGTGCGACTCCCAGCACACATCGGCCGAAGATCCCCTGATGCTCATCTATACGTCGGGCACGACCGGCCGCCCTAAAGGAACCGTTCACACGCACTGTGGTTTCCCGATCAAAGCCGGGCAGGATTTATCACACGCATTTGACTTGAAGCCTCAAGACACGATTTTCTGGGTCACCGATATTGGTTGGATGATGGGTCCGTGGGAGCTATTCGGCGCAACGATTATTGGGGCAAGTCTCCTCCTCTATGAGGGAGCCCTCGACTATCCGGAGCCGGACCGTATCTGGAACCTGGTGAAACGGCACCATGTGAGCGTCTTGGGAGTCTCGCCGACTCTGATCCGGATGCTTGCGCGTGACGGAGACACCCGTATAGAACTGCAGAACTCAGCGCTCCGCATCCTCGGCTCAACAGGTGAACCCTGGGACATGAAATCCTGGCGGTGGTTGTTCGAAAAGGTCGGCCACTCGCGCCTGCCGATCATCAACTACGCGGGTGGGACGGAAATATCCGGAGGCATCCTTAGCGGAAACGTCCTCACACCCATGAAGCCTTGTGCGTTTGCGGGCCCTCTGCCTGGAATGGCCGCAGACGTCGTCGACGACAGCGGCAACCCGGTTCGCAATCAGGTGGGCGAGTTGGTCATCCGAAGACCGTGGATCGGCATGTCTCGCGGTTTTTGGAACGATCCCGAACGGTATTTACAGACCTACTGGTCGCAAATTCCTGGCGTGTGGGTGCACGGCGATTTAGCGGTTGTCGACGCGGAGGGATTTTGGTACATCCTTGGCCGCTCCGATGACACGATTAAAGTTGCGGGGAAGCGGATTGGTCCGGCTGAGATTGAATCTGCGCTCGTCCAGCATCCTCACGTTGTGGAGGCTGCCGTGATCGGAGTTCCGGACGAATTAAAAGGTCAGGCGATTGTATGCTTCTGCGTGCTTTCCACCGACGTTCCCATAGCCGCAGACGTCTTGAGCGACTTGGTCGTTGGCGCGTTTGGGCGATCGCTTCGCCCTCATGCGATAGAGTACGTGAATGAACTCCCGAGAACTCGAAACGGGAAAGTGATGCGAAGGGTCATTCGCGCCGCTTTCCTCGGCCAGGATGAGGGCGATCTCTCCACTTTGGAGAACCCGAGCGCCGTCTCTCAGATTAGAGCTCTCGGAATTCCCTATCAAACTGGCACTGCTGGAGGAAGGATCGATGGAGGAGCCGATGGCAGATAAAAACGAAGACAACAAGAAGCAGAACCCCGCCCGGGAGGGGAACAGCGGTGGGAACGCGGGCGCCGGCAAGTCGGGAAAGGAAGGCATGGGAGCGGAGAAACCAACCGACGGACCCGGCGTCGGGAGCCAGAAACCGGGGCAGCCAAGGACCTGAGATTGCATCTCCGCCTGGCCCCCGGGATCATCTACGGCCTGGACGTGACTCTGACATTGGCAGGCGCCGTCAGGTTGAATGCGGCTTCAATAACGGTGACTGCCTGGCCAGCCACTGTCAGCGTTCCCGTCCGCGGGCTTGAACTTGAATTCGCCGCAACGGCGTAGGTGACCGTCCCGCTACTCGTGCCGCCGCTAGCCCCGGTCACGGTGATCCAGCTTGTGTTGCTCGTGGCGGTCCAGGTGCACCCAACCGTCGTCGTTACCGTCGTGGTCTGCGTTCCCCCCTCACCCCAGACATTTCGCGACGTCGGAGAGACCGTGAACGCACACGCCCCGCTCTGCGTGACGGTCACTGTCCGTCCCGCCACGGTGAGTGTGCCGGTCCGTGGGCTCGTGGCCGTGTTGGCGGCGACGGTGTAGGTAACCGGCCCGCTGCTCGTGCCGCTGCTGCCGCCCGTGACGGTGATCCAGCTCGCGTTGCTCGTGGCGCTCCACGCGCACCCGCTCGTCGTCGTGACGGTGGTGCTCCCCAATCCTCCGGCGGCGAGGACGCTCTGCGACGTCGACGACAGCGTGAAGCCGCACGTGCCGCTCTGCGTCACCGTCACTGTCTGTCCCGCCACGGTGAGTGTGCCGGTCCGTGGGC
>JANNJO010000327.1:0-14437 GCA_031395755.1 Acidobacteriota bacterium | reverse complement strand
GAAACGCCAGCGTTGACGAGCGCTGATTCGAATTGGGCCGTCGTGAACAGCGGCTGGCTGCTGCCGGTGAGGGCCTCAACCCGCAGCCAGGAATTTCCAGGCGACTCCGGTCCCGGCCAGAGAAAGTGGGTATCGCTCAGCCACGGCCCCACCGACGGCGCCCAGCTCATCATGGCCTCGGGGCTGCCGTTGAAGCGCCGCCATCCGTCGTAGCCGTAAATGTCTTCGATAGTCAGCGGCTTCTGCTGCGCGGCGGCGGCGCGCGTCGCGTCCGGTTTCAGCCGGACCTCCAACGTCAGGAGCAACAAGGCCAGCACGGGCACGCGCGACCATCCAGAACGCAGTACCATACATGCCCAGAATATGACAAAGCTGACCTTCATGGGGGCGGCGCGAACGGTGACCGGCTCCAAGTACCTGCTGGACATCGACGGCCGGAAGATTCTCATTGATTGCGGGCTGTTCCAGGGCCTCAAGGAGCTGCGGCTTCGGAACTGGGAGCCGCTTCCCGTCGACCCCGCCGATCTGGCGGCTGTCGTGCTCACCCATGCGCACCTCGATCACACGGGCTACCTGCCCCGGCTGGTGGCGGATGGTTATCACGGCCGCGTGTTCTGCACCGCCGGCACGGTTGACCTGTGCAAGCTCGTTCTACCCGACTCCGCGCGGCTTCAGGAAGAGGATGCCCGCGAGGCGAACCGGATGAGCTACTCGAAGCACCACCCGGCGCTGCCGCTGTACCGCGAATCGGATGCCTTTCGCGCGTTGTCTCAACTTCAGGCCGTGGGCTTCAACAAGCCGATGTCGCTGATCGACGGCGTCGACATCGAGTTCCTCCACGCCGGGCACCTGCTCGGGTCGGCGTTCATCAAGATGACCATAAAAGGGGGAGGCACGATCCTCTTCGGCGGCGACCTGGGGCGCTACGGGCGGCCAGTGCTGCCGGATCCATCGCCGCCGCCGCCGGCCGACGTCCTGCTCCTCGAATCCACGTATGGGGATCGCATTCACGAGCCCGACGATCAAGGCGCACGTCTTGCGGCGATCATCAACGACACGGTTGCACGGGGCGGCAAGGTGATCATCCCGGCCTTTGCCATCGGCCGCGTCGAGGAGGTGCTGTACTGGCTCAAGCACCTCGAGGATCGCGGCGATATTCCAAAGCTGCCGGTGTTTCTCGACAGCCCGATGGCCGTGGATGCGCTCCGCTACTACGCGAGCCGCGCGAGTGAGCTCGACTCGGATATTCAAGCCGGCGACGAGATCCGCCGGTTCTTCACGGCGCGGTTTCAACCGGTCTCTTCGGCGCAGCAGTCGTCCGATCTTGTGCGCTCGAAAATCCCCTCGATCGTGGTGTCGGCGAGTGGCATGGCGACAGGCGGACGAGTCCTGTATCACCTTCTCGGCGCGCTGCCAGACAAACGAAGCACCGTGTTGTTTGTCGGCTATCAGGCGGCCGGCACGCGCGGCCGCCAGCTGGTCGACGGCGCGCGCGAGGTGAAGATCCGCGGCCAGTTCGTTGCGGTCAACGCGCGCATCGAGAAGCTCGACTCGATGTCCGCCCACGCCGACGCGGAAGAGACGCTGAGGTGGCTCGGCGGCTTCAAGACACCGCCGAAGATGACGTACCTGGTCCATGGGGAGCCAGGGCCGATGGATGCACTGAAGGCGACGATCGAGTCACGGCTGCACTGGAACGTGCACACGCCCAATCACCTGGAGCAAGTTGACTTAAGCCGCGGTCAGTGATGTTCTCCTCGCGCCTGCGGCATACGGCCGGCCGCAATCGGCTCGCGCTCGCGCTCGATGCGCGCCGGGCTGCCGGGCTGCCGGTCATCGATCTGACCCTCTCGAACCCGACGCGAGCCGGATTCGTGTATCCCCCAGGCATTCTTCGGGCGCTGGCCCACGAGCGCGGGCTTTGTTACGATCCCCGGCCCTTCGGGCTGCCGGCGGCCCGACAGGCGGTGTCAGAGGATTTCGACCGTCGTGGCGTGCGGGTTCCGGCCAGCCAGATCGTGCTGACAGCAAGCACGAGCGACGCGTACTCTCTGCTCTTCAAACTGCTGTGCGACCCCGGCGATGCCGTGCTCGCACCGAGGCCGAGCTACCCGCTGGTCGAGCATCTGACCGCGCTTGATGGCGTGTGCCTCGAACACTACGGCCTCGAGTTTCACGGAGAGTGGATCATCAACGTCCACGGTTTGCGGGAGAGGCTTGCGCGGGGGCATAAGCGGGTACGTGCGATCATGATGATCAGCCCCAACAATCCGACCGGCTCGGTAGTGAAGCCCGCGGAGCTCGACGCGATCGCATCACTGGCGCACGAGCACGGGCTTGCGATCATTTCTGACGAAGTGTTTGCTGACTACCCGATGACCGGCGCGGCGTGCGGGAGCGCGTTGTCACAGCAGACCGCGCTGACCTTCGGACTGGGAGGGCTGTCCAAATCAGCCGGGCTCCCTCAGGCAAAGCTGGGATGGATTGGTGTCGGCGGTCCGGCGCCGATGGTGGCGGAAGCGATGGAGCGACTCGAAACGATGTGCGACGCGTACCTCTCGGTGTCGACGCCGGTGCAGGCCGCCGCAATGGAGCTGTTGACCGCGGGCGCGCAGGTCCGCGCGCAGATTCAGCGCCGGGTCCGGGAGAACTTTGCGACGATCACCGGCGTGGCGTCCGCATCTCCTTCCTGCTCGGTGCTCCGGACGGAGGCCGGGTGGTATGCGGTCGTGCAGGTGCCGGCAATCCAGCCCGAGGAAACGCTCGTCATGGAGTTGCTGGAACGGACAGGTGTTCTCGTACACCCCGGGTACTTCTTCGATTTCGATCGGGAGGCGTACCTCGTGATCAGCCTCCTCCCGGAAACAGCGGTCTTCTTACCCGCGCTTCAGGCGATCTTCCGCGAGATCGGGCAGCTTCGATGACTCTCCGCCGGCGCCGCGCGGGCATCAGCGTGCCGCTCTTTTCGCTGCGCTCGACCCGCAGCTGGGGTATCGGCGAGATTGGCGACATTCCCGCCGCGGCGGCCTGGCTGCGCTCGGCGTACCAGTCGGTACTGCAGATTCTCCCGCTGAACGAGCTCGCGCCAGGAGAGTCATCCCCGTACTCGGCCCTCAGCGCCATGGCGATCGATCCGCAGTTCATCAGCATCTGGATGCTGGAGGATGCCACGGTCTTCGCAGAGGTCATGGCGGAGGAGATCGCGATCGTCAGAGGGTCGCCGCGCGTGGACTACGCCAAGGTGCGCGCCCTCAAGGCGCGCGCGCTGCACGCATCGTTCGAACGGTTCTTCAAGACCGAATGGCTGCTCGGGACCCCGAAGGCCGCCGCCTTCCGCGCGTATATCGAGCAGGAAGCGTGGTGGCTCGACGAATATGCGCTCTACCGGGCGCTGCGAACGGAATCAGGCGAGCGTCCATGGCCCGAATGGCCGTCCGATGTGCGCGATCGCGGCGTGACCGCGCTTGCCCAGGCGCGCGATCGATTGTCGAAGGAGATGCTGTTCCATCAATATCTACAATGGATCGCCGCCGATCAGTGGCAGTCTGTCAGACAGAAAACCGAAGGCGTTGAGATCGTTGGAGACTGCCCTTTCATGGTGACCCTCGACAGCGCCGATGTCTGGAGCCGTCGGCAGGATTTCATCCTTGACGCCTCCGTGGGGACGCCGCCGGATGCGTTCAGCGACACAGGTCAGGAGTGGGGCTTGCCGCCCTATGACTGGAACGAGGCACGCACAAACGATTTTGAATGGCTGCGCATGCGCGCGCGGCGGCTGGCGGAGCTCTACGACGGGTTTCGAGTCGACCACCTGGTGGGGTTCTACCGCACGTACGTGCGCCCGCTCGACCGGCGTGCGCCCTACTTCATGCCGTCTGGCGAGCAGGAGCAGCGCGAGTTGGGGGAGGCGGTCATGCGCGTGATGATCGAGACGCGCGCAGACGTCAGCGTCGAAGACCTCGGCACGGTTCCAGACTTCGTGCGCGAGTCGATTGCACGGCTCGGGCTCCCCGGATACAAAGTGCTTCTTTGGGAGCCTGGCGATCCGCTGCTCTATGCGCCCTTGTCGGTGGCCATGACCGGGACCCACGATACGGAGCCGCTCGCCGTATGGTGGGAGACGCTGCCGCCGCAGGACCGGCTGCGATTCGGTTTCGAGTCTCCGGTGTTTGACGCGACCGTGCGCGATGGGATTCTCACGCGCCTGTATAACGCGGGCTCCAACCTCGTGCTGCTGCCGATCCAGGACGTTTTCGGCTGGCGCGATCGCATCAACCAGCCCGCCACGATCAGCGACGCGAACTGGACGTACGTGCTTCCATGGCCCATCGACAAGATGGCGGAGCAGCCGGAAGCCCGCGAGCGCGCCGACCGGCTGGCGGAATGGAGTTATCAGACAGGACGGTGGAACCCAGCTCTGGAGACAGACGATTGAGGGTCATCGTCCGCGATGCGGCATCCGGAAAGTGGCGCCTGTTTGAACGACCTCTTGAAATTGTCACCGCAAGTCGCGTCGAGGATGTGCTTCCAGCGCTCCAGAAGATCGAAGCGGAATGCACGCGCAACCAGCGCTATGCCGCGGGCTTTCTGTCCTACGAAGCATCGCCCGCGTTCGACAGTGCGCTCACGACGCGGCCGCCGGATAACTTCCCTCTCCTGTGGTTCGGGATTTACAGCGAAGCCCGCGATCGATCGCTCGAGGATTTCGACGCGCGCTTGTCCACGCTCGCTGACGAAGTGTGGACCACCTCTGTGTCGCCGGCGCGTTACAACGAGGTGTTCGAACAGCTTCAGGAGCTGATCCGCAACGGCGACACGTATCAGGTCAACTTTACTTACCGCCTCCGCACGCGCCTGAAGTCGAATCCGTTCGCGCTGTTCCTGCAGCTTGCGACGGCGCAAAGCCCGCCGTTTGGCGCGTACGTCGATACAGGCGACTGGATGCTCTGCAGTGTTTCGCCGGAGCTGTTCTTTCATCGCACAGGGTCGTCCATCGAGTCGCGGCCGATGAAAGGCACCGCTCCGCGCGGGCTGTGGTTCGAGCAGGATCTCGAGCACGCGCGGCGGCTGCGCGATTCCGAAAAGGAGCGGGCGGAGAACGTCATGATCGTGGACATGGTCCGAAACGATCTCGGCCGCATCGCCCGCCATGGCACCGTACGGGTGACGAACCTCTTCGACGTGGAGCGCTATCCCACTGTGCTCCAGTTGACATCGACAGTGGCCGGCGAAACGAACGTCTCGCTCGCGGAAGTGATGGCGGCCTTGTTTCCCGCCGCGTCAATCACAGGCGCGCCCAAGGCGCGGACGATGGAGATCATTGCCGAGTGGGAATGTTCGCCGCGACGGATCTACACAGGATGCATCGGCTTCATCGGGCCAGGCGGGCGCGCCCAATTCAACGTGGCCATTCGCACGGTTCTGGTCGAGGCCTCGACTGGCGACGCGGAGTACGGCGTCGGCGGCGGTATCGTATCGGATTCAGTGTGCGGTGAGGAATGGGAGGAAAGCCGTGTCAAGGCCAGGGTGCTGGCGTCCCTCCCCCCGTCGTTCGATCTGCTGGAGACGATGCTGTGGAGGCCGGAGGCTGGCTACGTGCTGCTTGCACGCCACCTGCAGCGATTGCGGCAGTCGGCAGACTACTTTGGATTTCAGCTCGACCTTCTCGACATCCGCGAGCAGCTCGATCGATTTACGCCGGATCTGTCGCGCGCGCCGCAGCGGATTAGAATGCTGGTCTCACGGCGCGGGTCTGTGAGCCTGTCAGCGGGGCCGGTGGATGTTGACGAAGGATTTCCATCCGTCGCGCTGGCCGCGTTTCCCATCGACTCCGCCAATCCCTTCCTGTATCACAAGACCACCAATCGGCAGATCTACGACGAGGCTGTCGAGGCGCGGCCGGGATTCGCCGATGTCCTGCTTCATAACGAGAACAATCTGGTCACTGAATCGACTATTGCGAATCTCGTCATCGAGATCGGGGGCCAGTTGCTGACACCACCGATCGAGAGCGGGTTGCTGCCAGGCACCCTCCGCGCCCATTTGCTGGAGGAGGGGAAAATCCGTGAAAAGGCGATCACCGTTGATGAAATGTTGCAGGCGGATGCGCGGTACCTGGTGAATTCCGTCCGTGGTTTTCACGCCGTTTCGGTCGTGACGAAACCGTGATTTCGTGCCCCGCTCTGGAAGTCGGCCGCTGAGGAATCCCCCGATTTCCGCCTAAAACAAGCGCCCGAAGCCCGGCATGGATTCCGCTATGCCACGGTCGTGGAAGTGTCGGCCGCTAAATCCATGCCTCAGGAGGAGCTGCTTTTCAGGGACGGGCTGGGCGATCGCCTCCTGGTCCGCGACAGCCACGGCCGGCCGGTCCACGAATCCCTGGTTCTGCGGCCCGAGCTGGCGGCCATCCCCTCTTTCGAATTCGCGCTCAACGAGCGACTCTGGCTGGTCGAGCGGTTCGACCACCCGGCCTTCCTGACGGTTCGCAACATCGTGAGTGTGCCCGGGCGCGTTCCGCGGATCAGCCTGATCTCGGATTACACCGCGGGCGTGAGGCTGTCCGATGTGCTGGCGCAGGCGGAGGCGGGCGGACGCCCGGTGTCTGCAGGCGCCGCCGCCTTCGTGATCAAGGAAATCCTCCAAGGCGTGGCCGAGCTTCACCGGCAAAGCGGCGAACTTTCCCATGGGGCGCTCGCGCCGGAGCGGATCGTGCTCGCTGATGGGAAAGTCCGCATTGCCGACTACGTGCTTGGGCCGGCCATCGAGCAACTGCGGTTCTCGACCGAGCGTTACTGGAAAGAATTGCGCGTGGCGGTGCCGCCGTCGGCCGGCGCGGTGCGGCTCGATCGTCGCGTCGACGTGGCGCAGATCGGCATGATTGCCCTTGCGCTCTTCGCGAGCCGCCCGTTGCGCGACTCGGAGCACGCCGGCGGCCTCGGCGACCTGTTGACGAGCGCGTCGATCGCGCCGCCGATTCGGAGCTGGCTCCTGAAAGCGCTGCACATGGATCAGCGCCGCGTGTTCGTGAACGCCGCCGTGGCGCTGCAAGGCTTCAACGAAGCGTTGACGGAAGCGGGGCTGCGCCCTGCTCCCCGCGATCTCCACCTGGAGGCCGGGCGTGCGTCGCGAGCCGACGGAGCGTTGCCCTTCAAGGCACCTGTCCTCACTAAACCGACGGGCGTGCCGGTGCCTGCGTCGAAACCGGCTCCTGTTGCCCTCAAACCTCTGAAACCGAAGCGTGACGCCTGGCAGGCACACGATGTGGATCAGCGCGCTTCCGGATCAAGCGGAACCACGATGGCGGCCTCCCGCAAGCCGCTGGGTCCCGGCTTCCGGAAGTTCCTGTTGATCGCCGGGTCGCTGATCCTGATAACGGGCGCGTTTACCGCGGCGCAATTCATTCCGGCGCCGGACTGGCTGTTCTCGCAGACTGGCACGCTGGTCATTGAATCGAATCCGCAAGGCGTCCAGGTGCTCGTGAACGGCAAGGCGCAGGGCGTCACCCCGCTGACACTCAAGATGCAAAGCGGGCGTCATGAGGTCGAGCTGCGCCACGGCAAGGCGAAGATCTTCAACGTGTTCGTGTCGCGCGGCGATCGCGTCGTCCAGTACGTCGAGTTCCCGGCACGACGCAAATAGCGATAATCACAATATAATCAAAGGTCGCGATGGCTCTCATCCGACCTTTTCGTGCGGTCCGTCCCGCTCCCGCTGCGGCCCCCCGCGTGGCTGCGGTGCCCTACGACGTCGTCGATGCCGAAGAAGCGCGGGCGCTGGCCGCCGGCAATCCGCTGAGCTTTCTTCACGTATCCCGGGCCGAAATCGATCTACCCGCCGGCGTCGATCCACATGATGACCTCGTCTATCGCACGGCGGCGGAGCGCTATCGCGCATTGAAACGCGATGCTCCGTTCGTGGAGGAGCGCGAGCCGTCTTTCTATCTCTATCATCTGGCGGAGGCCGGCCACGGCCAGACCGGAGTGGCGGCGTGCTACTCGCTCGACGAGTACGACAACGACGTCATCAAGAAGCACGAGCGCACGCGGAAGGACAAGGAGGACGATCGCACGCGCCACATCATGGAGCTTCGCGCGCAGACCGGGCCGGTCTTCCTGACACACAGGCCGAACGCGCAGATCGATGAGCTATCCAAACGTGTCCGCTCGACCACCGATCCGCTCGTCGACTTCGACGCGCTCGACGGCGCTCGTCACGCTATCTGGCGTGTCGATGCGAAGGATGAAGGGGCGCTCGCTCAGGCGTTTGCATCCGTGACGGCGCTCTACATCGCCGACGGGCACCACCGCGCCGCCAGCGCGGCGCGCGCCCGCGAGCCGTTTCGAGATTCCGAGGAGGCCCACTCTTTCCTCGCCGTGGCGTTTCCCTCCGACCAGCTCAGGATTCTTCCGTACAACCGCGTCGTGCGCGATCTCAAGGGGATGACGCCCGAGCGTTTTCTCGGAGAGGTCGACCGGCGCTTCGCGATGACGTCGGGCCCTGCGGCCCCCGACGAAAAGGGCACAGTGTCCATGTATGTCGCCGGCAAGTGGCACACGGTCGATCTCAAGAGCGGCGGGCTTCCGGGGGCGAGCGTTATCGGCGCGCTGGACTGCAACGTGCTCCAGGAGCGGCTCCTGCGACCGCTGCTCGGGATTCAGGATGTGCGCACGGACACGCGCATCGATTTCGTCGGCGGCGCCAGGGGCACGCGAACGCTCGAGCAGCTGGTGGAGAGCGGCAAGGCCGCGGTCGCCTTCTCCATGTACCCGGTCAGCGTCATCGAGTTGATGGACGTGTCGGATGCCGGCGCGCTCATGCCGCCAAAATCAACGTGGTTCGAGCCAAAGCTTCGAGATGGGTTGCTGATTCATGAAATCTGAGCGCATTTTCAATTTCTCGGCCGGCCCTGCCGTGCTTCCCGTTTCCGTGCTCGAGAAGGCCCAGAGCGAGCTGATGGCGCTGCCCGGCGTGGGCATGTCGATTCTCGAGATCAGCCACCGCTCGAAGATGTTCGAGGACGTGCTCGCCCGCGCCGAGGCCGATATCCGGCAGCTCGCACAGGTGCCGTCGAGCTATCGCGTGCTGTTTCTCCAGGGCGGCGCCAGCCTCCAGTTCGCGATGGTGCCGATGAACCTGCTCCAGGCCGAGGCGACGGCGGACTACATCGTCACGGGCGTGTGGGCGACCAAAGCGGCGGAAGAGGCCAGGAAGCTTGGCAAGGTCCACGTCGCGGCGACGACCAAGGCCGAGCAGTTTACGAGGGTCCCGCGTGCGGAGGAGATCGTCCTGACGCCGGGCGCCGCCTATGTGCACATGACGTCGAACAACACCATCTACGGCACGGAGTGGAAGGGCCTTCCCGAGGTCGGCGGCCTGCCGCTCGTGAGCGACACGTCCTCGGATATGTTCAGCCGCCCCATCGACGTGTCGAAGCATGCGCTGATCTACGCAGGGGCGCAGAAGAACATGGGACCCGCCGGCGTGACTGTCGTCATCATCCGCAACGACCTGCTTGCCCGTTCTCCCGCCTCGCTTCCCTCCATGTTGAGCTACGCCGTGCACGCGGAGAGCGGCTCGATGCACAACACCCCTCCGGTCTTCGCCATTTACATGCTCGGGTTGGTCACGCGATGGCTGATCGAGCAGGGAGGGCTCGGGGCGGTCGCGGCCGTCAACGAGCGGAAAGCGGCGAAGTTGTATGAGGAGATCGACAGGACGGGGTTCTATCGTGGCACCGCGCAGAAAGACAGTCGCTCGCTGATGAACGTGACGTTTCGCCTGACGAGTGAAGATCTCGAGAAACAGTTCGTCAAGGAGACGGAGAAAGCCGGCCTCGATGGGTTGAAGGGCCACCGGTCGGCCGGAGGCATCCGCGCCTCGATCTACAACGCGTTTCCCGAAGAGGGCATCGACGCGCTGGTCGCATTCATGAGGGAGTTCGAACGGCGCAACGGCTGATGTGGTAGGCTGTCGCGTGTTCGCGCAGCTACTGTGGTGCCTGCTCACATCTGCGCTCGTGACGCAGGTCGCCGTCTTCAGCACCACCATCTTTCTTCATCGCAGCGCCACCCACAAGTCGCTTGAGCTGCATCCCGCCGTCGCGCTGATCTTCCGGTTCTGCCTCTGGATTACCACCGGCCTCAGCACGAAGGAGTGGGTGGCGGTGCACCGCAAACACCACGCGTTCACCGAAGTTGAGGGCGACCCGCACAGCCCGCATCTGCGCGGCTTCTGGTCGGTGCAGCTTGGCAACGTGTTTCACTACCTGAAAGAGGCGCGCAATCCCGAGACGCTCGACCGCTACGCGCGCGACATCGACGAAGACGCGTTCGATCGATACGCGTTCCGCTTCGGGCTCGTCGGACCCTCAATCGGCATTGGCGCACTGTGCTACGTGCTTGGGCTCTGGTGGGGGTTGCTGGCGGCGGGAATCCATCTCGTCATGTACGTCTTCGTGCTGTCATCGTCCATCAACGGGCTGTGCCACTACATCGGGTACAGGAATTTCGACAACACGGCGACCAACATCCGACTCGTTGCGCTGCTCACCGGCGGCGAAGGGCTTCATAACAATCACCACGGTCATCCACGAAGCCCGAAGTTCAGCGTTCGCCGGAACGAGATCGACCCGTCCTGGCCACTGATCAAACTCCTGATCGCACTGAAGCTGGCCCATCCCTACAAGACCATCGAAGAAATTCAGGGCACGTAGCGGGGGCTACGCGCCCGGCGTGGGAAATCTGGGCCGACGCCGACGCCGTCTTTTCCGGCGCGGAGGGCCGTCTGCCGCGGAAAGCGTGCCTTCCGGCATCAGTTCGGCCGCTTCCGCTTGCAATGCGCGCCACGATTGGACGATCTCCGGGATGTTGCCGTGCAGCTCCAGCCACGTCAACGCTGCGGAGAAGGCGCTCCGATTGACAATCGCCCGCTTGTGACGAACGGACGCGTTGGGATCGCGAAGATGCCGCTGCAGCATGAGAATCTGCCGCAGGAACTCCACGTCGCGCCGCGCGAGCGGAAGGATGCCAAACCGGGCGCCCAGCTCCTTGGTGCGGCCGTGATGCTGTTCGAGCAGCCCAAGGGGAATGAGCAGCGAGCCCAGAAGGATGGCGTTGCCCAGCGCTTCCGGGTTCCGTTTGAACGCGCGGCGATAGGTGTCGATGGCGGCGAGCGACTGCCAGAACGTCGGCGTAATCCGGCCCGGCACCTCAGGCGCGATCGCCGCAAGGAGCCCCGTGCCCACGAGCATGCGGAACGCCTTCTCGGCGAAGCCGGCGCGAAGCACTTTGTAAATCTCTTCCATCAGGCGGGGCGGCGCGCTCCGCGCCAGCTCACCGTGGTATCGCTCGAAGGCCTGGAGAATGGGCGGGTCGATGGCGAAGTCCAGCCTCGCAGCGAGGGCGACGGCTCGGAGCATGCGCACGGGATCTTCCTGAAACCGTTCTTCGGGGACGCCGATGCACCGTATGAGCCCTGCGCGGATATCCTCGAGACCGCCCACGTAGTCGATGATCGACCGCGTCTCGATGTCGTAGAACAGCGCGTTCAGTGTGAAGTCGCGGCGGAACGCATCCTCTTCCGGAGTGCCGAACGTGTTGTCGTGGTGGATGAAGAGATCCGGATCGTCCACTGCGTCACTGGGCGGGGCAGGCACGGGCGGCACCGCCACAGGCTCCTCCTCCGTCCCTGCAGGAACGGTGCGGCGGAACGTCGCGACTTCAATGACCTTCAGGCCGAACTTGACGTGCGCCAGCCGGAACCGACGCCCGATGATCCAGCAGTTGCGGAAGAGCCGCTTCACCTGGTACGGATGCGCCGAGGTGCCGATGTCGAAATCCTTCGGCGTGCGCCCCAGGAGAAGGTCTCGCACGCTGCCGCCGACGAGATAGGCAATGTGGTCGAACTGCCGGAGTCGATAGAGGACCTTGAGGGCGTCGGCGTCGATATGCTGGCGTGAAATCGGGTGATCGCTGCGCGGGATGATGACTGGCTCGGGCATCAGGTGAACTCTACTGGGGCAGAGGGCAGACAACTCATGACTTCGCCTCACGCCAGTTTGGTGCGATGCCGACGTCGACGGTAAGCGGAACGACGAGTTCTGCTGCCCCCTCCATCGCATTCCTTACTTTCACCGCCACGTCAGCCGCCGATTCCTCGGGGCTCTCAATCAGCAGTTCATCGTGAACGGTCAGAATCATTCTGGCAGCCCGTTCTGCCCTCATCCCGCTGCCTTCTGCTCTGTCTGATCTCAACGTGCTGTGTACCGCGAGCATCGCGCGCTTGAGGATGTCGGCCGCCGTTCCCTGAATCGGGAAATTCACCGTCATCCGCTCGGCGCCCTGACGAATCTGATTGTTCCGGCTGTTCAGCTCGGGCACCATGCGCCGGCGGCCGAACAGGGTTTCCACGAAGCCCCTGGTGCGGGCGCTCTCGATGGTACCGTCGATGAACGCCCGCACGCGCGGAAATCCTCCGAAATAGGCGTCGATGAACTCCTGGGCCACGCCGGGTGTGACGCCGATGTCGCGCGCCAGCGTGAACGCGGTTTTGCCGTACAGCAACGCGTAGTTGATGATTTTCGCCCGGCGGCGCAGCTCGTGCTTCTCGAGGCCGCTGTCGGGTCCAAACACTTTCAGCGCCGTCCGATCGTGGATGTCTTCGCCCCTTCGAAACGCCTCGATGAGGGCGTCTTCCTGCGCGAGGTGGGCGAGAACCCTCAGCTCAATCTGCGAGTAGTCGGCCGAGATGAGCACGCACCCGGGATCGGCGATAAACGCGCGTCTGATCTCGCGGCCCAAATCGGTGCGGATCGGGATGTTCTGCAGGTTCGGATCGCTGCTGCTGAGACGTCCGGTCGCCGCGACCGCCTGATTGAAGGACGTGTGGACGCGCGTTGTGCGAGAGTGCACGAGCTGCGGCAGGGCATCGATATAGGTGCCCTTCAACTTCTGCAGGGCGCGCCACTCGAGGATCAGCTTTGGGAGCTCGTGTGTCAGCGCGAGCTCTTCGAGGACATCGACTGCCGTGGAGGCCACCTTGGTCTTGCCCGTGCGCTTGGCAGTGGGAAGCTGGAGCTTGTCGAAGAGAATGACCGACAGCTGCTTCGGTGAGTTGATGTTGAACTCTTCACCGGCCAGCTCGAAGATGCGCGAACTGCGCGACGCGAGCTCTGCTTCGATCCGCTCCGATTGACCAGTGAGCGCCGGAAGATCGATCCGGACGCCGCTGTTCTCGATGTCAGCCAGTACCGGGATGAGCGGGAGCTCCAGCTCGCGATAAAGGGATTCGAGACCGTCCTCTTTCAGGCGGATGGCCAGTTTCTGGGCGAGCTGCCACGCCAGGTCCGCGCGCTCCCCAGCGAAATTCAACATCGCAGCCGCGGGAAGATCGGGTAGGACCACGGCCTTCTGGCCTGTGCCGCACACGTCTTCCTGCGTCAGCGCTTTGTAACCCAGATGCTCGAGCGCAACTTCCTCGAGCGTGTGGTTGGAGCGTGTCGCGTCGAGCACGTAGCTGGCGAGCATCGTGTCGAAGTCGAGGCCGGCGAGCTGGATGCCCTGGTGCGAGAGCATCATCAGGTCGAACTTGAGATCGTGGCCGATTTTCCTGACGGCAGGATTCTCGAGCACGCGTGCCAACGCCTCGAGGCCCGACTTCCCCGTGATGTCTGAAGGCGCGTCAAGCGCTGTGTGTCCGACCGGCAAGTAGCGAGCCTGCCCCGCACGTGTCGAGAACGAAATCCCCACAAGCGCTGCGTGCATGCCGCCGGGGCAGTCCCCGATGACGCTCAAGGCGAATCGCCCCTCGCGTTCCAGATCCGACACTAACGCCGACAAATCCGCCTCCGTCGTCAGAACCGTGTAGTCGTTATCGACGGTCTCCGCAGTCGGCGCGTACTCGGTGACGAGCGAGCGGAATCCCAGGGTGGAGAACAGCTCGAAGCATTTCTGCCGATTCGGCCCACGATAGTCGAAACAGGAGATGTCAATGTCCGGAAGCGGCACGTCGGTCCGGATCTGCAGCAGCACGCGGCTCTCTCTGGCAGAGTCCGCGTGAGTAAGCAGGGCTTCGCGATATTTCTTCTGGGTGAGCGAGCCCGCGTTGGCCAGCAGCGCGTCGAGCGATCCATGGGTCGAGATCAGCTCCCGGGCGCCCTTTTCGCCAATGCCGGGCACACCCTTGATGTTGTCGATGGTGTCGCCCATCAGCGCGAGCACGTCCACCACCTGGCCCGGCCCGACGCCGAATTTCTCTTTGACCCCGGCGGCGTCATACCACGTGCCTTCGTCCCGGGGATTGAACACGCGGACGCTGGTGTCATCGTCGACGAGCTGAAAGAAATCCTTGTCCCCGGTGACGATGGTGACCGGACGCTGCCCGGCAACGCCACGCATCGCCAGCGTCCCAATCACGTCGTCTGCTTCGAAGCCGGCGTAGG
>JANNJO010000445.1:0-14168 GCA_031395755.1 Acidobacteriota bacterium | reverse complement strand
GCCTCCGCCGCGACGCGGCCGCGGAGCTGCTCGAAGAGCTCGATCTCCCGCTCGAGAATCCGCTCGTCGGCGCCGACCACTTTTTCCTCGTACTCCTTCAACGCCGGCGTGATGAAGCGCTCGCCGCCGGCGATCGTCTGCTTCCGGTGGTAGTCGGGCGGAACGGCATGAAGGTTCGATTTCGAGATCTCGATGTAGTAGCCGAACACGCGGTTGTAGCGGACCTTCAGCGAGCTGATGCCGGTGCGCTGCCGCTCGCGTTCTTCGAGCTCCGCGATGACCTGCTTGCCCGAGCGGCTGATCCGGCGCAGGCCATCGAGCTCGGCATCGAGGCCATCCCGGATGTAGCCACCCTCCCGCACCACGGCCCCTGGCTCGTCGATGACGCTGCGATCGATGTCGTCGCGGACGTCCATCAGATCGTCGAGCGCGCTCAGCAGCGAGCGGGTGAGCGGCGCCTGGCAGCCCTCGAGGAGAAGGCGGACCTTCGGGACCGCGGCAATCGACTGCTTCAGGCCGACGAGGTCGCGCGGGCTGGCGTTGCCGAGCGCTGCGCGCGCGACAAGGCGCTCGAGATCCTGCACGCTCTTGAGGACTTCGCGGAACTTCCCGCGGTCGGTGCTCCGGAAGGCGAACTCTTCGACCGCGTCCAGTCGATCGCGAATGCGCTCGAGCGACACCAGAGGCCGCAGCAGCCAGGCGCGGAGTAACCGCCCGGCCATCGGCGTGACCGTGCGGTCGAGTTCGTGGAGCAGCGTGCCGTCGCGGCCACCCTCCATCGACTCGACGATCTCCAGATGCTTCAGCGTGACGGCGTCGATCAGCAGGCAGTCCGCCGACGTCTTGTACGTGATGCTGCTGACGTGGGCAAGATCGGCCTTCTGTGTGTCGCGCAGATAGTGCAGCAGCGCGCCCGCCGCGGAGACGGCGGATGGATGGGCCTCGAGCCCGAATCCCTCGAGGCCGTTCGTGCGGAACTGATCGAGCAGCCTGCGCCGCGCGGACTCGTGGTCGAATGTCCACGCGTCGACGCGCGTCACCGGCAGACGCTCGGCGGTTCCCTCCGGCAGCAGCCGGCTCAGGTCGAGGTCTATGGGGGCAACGATCTCGCGCGGCCGCAGGACCATCACTTCATCGGCGAGCGCCTGCAGACCGGCTTTGCCGGCGTACTCCGCGCACGAAAATTCGCCGGTCGTCAAATCCAGGAGCGCGACTCCGACGACGGCCTGGTCGGCGTCCTGGGATTCGGGAGTGGGGACCCGGGATGGGCTCAGCGACAACAAGAACGCCGGCTCGCGCGCGTCGAGATGCTGCGAGTCGGTCAGCGTACCGGGGGAGACGACCCGCACGATCTCGCGCTTGACGATCCCCTTGGCCTTCTTCGGGTCTTCCACCTGGTCGCACACGGCGACGCGGAAGCCTTTCTTCACGAGCCGCGCGAGGTACGTGTCGGCGGCATGATGCGGAATGCCGCACATGGGAATCGACGTGCCCTGGCCATCCTTGGATCGCGACGTGAGAGTAAGCTCGAGGGCGCGCGACGCCACCAGCGCGTCCTCGTAAAACATCTCGTAGAAGTCCCCCATCCGGAAAAACAGGATCGCGTCGCGATACTGCTGTTTCGCGTCGAGGTACTGCCGCATCGCCGGTGTCACGGTTGCCGCGGGCCCTGCCGGCGAGGCAGGGCTCGGTGGGGGAGTAGGCATGTAGAATGAAATTCTACATGCTGGTACTGGGTCTCGACACGACAACTCGGCAGGGCAGCGCGGCGCTCGTTCGCGACGGGGCGCTGCTCGGTACGTTGAGCGGCGATGCGATGCTTACGCACGGCGAGCGACTACCCGGCGATCTGATGCAATTACTGAGTGCGCACGCGTCGCGCATTGCCGATGTCGATCTCTTCGCCGTGGCCGCCGGACCGGGCTCGTTTACTGGCCTGCGCATCGGCATCGCCGCCCTCCAGGGGTTGGCGCTGGCGAATCACCGTCCGCTGGTCGGCGTCTCCGCGCTCGACGCATTGAACGACGCCGCACGCTCTGCTCTCTGCTCTCTGCCCTCGGCCCTGTCAGGGAGCGAGGGGATCGGCGCAGAGGGCAAAGTCGCCGTGTGGATCGACGCGCAACGCGGGCAGGTGTTCTCGGCGATGTATTCCGGGGAGAAGACGGTCGAGGGTCCGGTCGTTGAAAAACCGGCCGACGTGCTGGTGCGCTGGGCGGCAGGGACGTTCCTGCCTTGGGTATTCGTGGGTGACGGCGCGCTCGGTTACCAGGGGCTGATCCGGGCCGCGTTTCCAGACGCGCACATCATTCCCCACGCTCCTCCGCTCGCCCCGATTATTGCGCGCCTGGCCGAGGTATACATGCGCGAGCACGGCCCGGTTGCGCCGGATGCGATCCGCCCCATCTACATTCGCCGATCCGACGCGGAATTGGCCCGGGATCGGGCGGTCCGGCTAACGCCGGACCCCACCCCAACGCCGGACCCCAGCGCCGCATCATGAGCTGGGCCATCGAGCGTACGCTGGCCGAAACCGACCTGGACGACATCGTCGCCATCGAACAGGCCTCGTTCAGCAACCCGTGGACGCGCGACATGTACGTGCGGGAGCTGCAAAACCCCGACGTATCCTTCTTATACGTGCTTCGGGCGCCGGCCGCGGGAATCGTCGCATTTTGTTCGTTCTGGCTCGTCCTGGACGAGGTACACATCAATAATCTCGCGGTTCGGGGGGATTTCCGGGGGCAGGGATTGGGTACGGCGCTCCTCGAGCATGTGCTCAAGGCGGGCGCAAGCCGGGGGGCCGAGCGCGCCACGCTGGAGGTTCGCCGGTCAAACGCCCCCGCGCGGCGCCTGTACGAGCGGCTCGGCTTCGAAGTGGCTGCGACGCGGCCGAATTATTACATCAGCCCCCCAGAGGATGCGCTTATCCTATGGAGAGGAGCATTGAATACTTCACGATCGAATGCTTGAACGCAGCAGGATCGTGTGTTACGTTTCAACTCTGATGAGTCCCACAATTCTTATGAAGGAGGCCGGGCATGCAAACCGAGAATGTCCAGGAGTTGAAGGAGCTGCTGCTCAAGACTGACGAAGAGTACAGACAGCTCGCCACTCAGCACCACGAACTCGACGATCGCCTCCACATTCTTTCCGGTAAGCCATACCTGTCAGAACCCGAGCAAGTAGAAGAAGTCACCCTGAAAAAACGCAAGCTGCAGCTCAAGGATCGGATGGAAGACATCCTTCGCCGTCATCGCGGTGAAGCGCCGGGCGCGTTCGGGGCGCTACCTGCGATTACGCACTAATCGGATTAAGATCGTCGCGTGACGATCGATCGCGCCGGGTTCCCCTTTATCGGTGGCACGGCCGCTCTTGCGATTGCGGCGGCCCTGACCGTCGGCTCCGCCGGCGCCGTGCCACTGTTTGTGCTCGCCGCCTTCTTCACATTCTTTTTTCGCGATCCCGATCGCGACTCGCCGCAGGATCCGAAGCTGGTGCTCTCGCCAGCCGATGGCCGCGTGCTCGTCGCCGGGCCTGCCGATCCCAGAGCGGCACCGCCGGGCGCGTGGAAGCAGATCAGCATCTTCCTCTCGCCGATGGACGTGCATGTGAACCGCACGCCCGTGTCGGGGCGCGTGATGCGCGTCGATTTTCGCCGCGGCAAATACCTGCCGGCCTATCACCGCGATGCGGCGTCCACCAACGAGCGCAGCGAGGTCTGGGTCGATCACCACGGCTTCACGGTCGTCTTTCGGCAGATTGTCGGCATGCTGGCGCGGCGCGTCGTCTGCCGCGTCGCGCCGGGCGCGGATCTGCAGGCGGGGCAGCGGTTTGGCATCATGAAATTCGGATCGCGCATGGACGTGTTTCTGCCTCCGTCGGCGGAGTTGCGTGTTGCAGTCGGGGAGAGAGTGATCGGTGGTGTGACGATCATCGCGACGATTTGAACAGGAGCTCACCCTCGGTGAGATCGTCCTCTGGCGCGCTATTGACACAGGCTGATTTCCCGGACGTGCCTTCCTGGTGGCGGGCACATTCTGAAAGGTGATATCTCCCGATCTTCTGGTCTCCTGTTTCTTACTGTTAAGATGGCCCCCATGCTCCCTCCATACCGCAGGCGCACTGACGTTCCGCAAAGGCGGTTTCGCCGGGGCGTCTACCTGCTGCCCAGCCTGATGACGCTGGGCAACATGTTCTGCGGTTATGCCTGCGTCATCTACGCGATGCGCGGTGAGTACGCTGTCGCGGCGCCGTTCATCGGCGTGGCCATGGTGCTGGACACACTCGACGGCCGCATCGCGCGGATGACCGGCACGACGAGCGAGTTCGGTGTGCAGTTCGATTCGCTGGCCGACGTCATCTCGTTCGGGATCGCGCCCGCGATTCTGACGTTCTCGTGGGGGCTGACCTCGCTGGGGAACTGGGGCTGGGCGGCGGGGTTCGTGTATATGACGGCGGCGGCGATGCGCCTTGCGCGCTTCAACATTCAGGCCGGGTCGGTCGACAAGCGGTACTTCGTCGGCATGCCGAGCCCGGCAGCCGCGACCGTTCCGGCGTCGATGATCTTTGCGTATCCCTCGGGGTTTCAGGAGCCGATCGGCGCGATTCCGGTTCTCGCCCTCGTGCTGGTCCCGGCGTTTCTGATGGTCAGCACCATCAAGTTCCGCAGCTTCAAGACCTTTGATCTCCAGACGCGCCGCTCGTATACGGTGCTGCTCCTCATCGCGCTGGTGATTGCGTTCGTCTCCGCACACCCGGCCCTGGCGCTCGTCACGTTGTCCTACGGCTATATGCTCTCGGCATTCATCGAGCTCGCGGTGCTGAAGGTCCGCCACCGCAACGAGCCCCAGCCGGCGACGGCGGCCGCCAAGCTCGAATCCAAGATCTAGATCGGAAGCTCGATAATAACCGTGGTGCCTTTTCCCGGCGCCGAATGCACATCAATTGTTCCGCCGTTCAGCTCGACATTGCGCTTCGCAATCGTCAGGCCCAATCCCGTGCCCGTCGCCTTCGTCGAAAAGTAGGGCTCGAAGATGCGGCGCAGCGCTTCGGGATCCATCCCCGTGCCCGTGTCTGTGACCGACAAACGGATCGTCGTCGGCGCCGCCTCGGCCTTCACTGTGAGCGTGCCGCGGCCCGGCATCGCGTGAAGGGCGTTCTCGATCATGTTCGTCAGCGCGCGCGCGAGGAGCACGCGGTCCACGACGACCGTCGGTAAAGACGCGGGCACGTCCATCTTTACCGCCACGCGGTCGGCAAGTCCGGTGATGTAGGGCTCGACCACCGTGGGAATCAACTCGGCGAGCGATGCCGGCGCAGGATGCGGCGTCGGGCGCGAAGCGAAGCTCGAGAACTCCGCCGAGATCTGCCGCAGCAGTTTCACCTGAGACAGGATCGACGTCACGCACTCCTCGAGCACGGGAGTGAGCGGCTCGCCTCTGTCCTTGTTGACGCGCACGAGATGTTCAGACGACAGCTGGATCGGCGTCAGCGGGTTCTTGATCTCGTGCGCGACCTGCCGCGCCATTTCCGCCCACGCTTCCAGGCGATGCGTCCGCTCCAGCTCGTTGCGCTGGCGTTGCAGATCGGCCGCCATCTGGTTGAAGTCCGCCACGAGGCGCCGCAGCTCGTCTGACGACGTCTCGGCGACGCGCGCGCTGAAGTCGCCGCGGGCGATGCGTCGTGTCGCTCGCGTCAGGCGATTGACAGGGTCGCCGATGCGCTCCGCCATGTAGTACCCGATCGCCGCTCCAAGCAGCGCGAACAGAACCGCCGCAAGCAGGACGCGCCGGTCGAGCGTGTCGATCTGGCGATCCACCTCCTGCTGGCGCAGCGCAAGCGGCACCGTGAGGATGGCGCGCCCTTCCTCGAGACGTACCGGCGCCGCGGCAAGCACGTGCGGAACGGCTCCCACGACCTCCTGGCCGACGTGGTTCGACAGGCGATCGAGCTCGATCGCGCGATAGACGTGTCCCGGTGTGCGTTCAGGCAGAAGACCGGACGTGAAGAGATCGCGCTCGCTCGTCGCAATCAATGAGGGGCCGCGGTAGAGGTTGACGTCCTGGTCGATCGCGCGGCTCAACCACACCATGATGTCGTCGTCGGGCTCCGATCCTGACTCGCGCTGCTGCAGGGCGACGTATTCCTCGACCACCCGCTGCGCGACGGAGGCGACCCTTACCGCGTCTGACTGCACGCTTGACTGGAGCTGCAGCTCGAAGAAGGTGCGGGTCGCAATCGCCAACACCATGACCGGCAGGACCGACGCCACAAGGAAGGCCAGAAACAGCTTTCTGTAAAAGCTCGCGCGGACCTCGCGCAACAAAGCGCGCCCCGAAGAGGCCGTTGTTCCGCCGAGCGCCGAAACACACCATGCCAGGACGAGCAACCCCATGTAGGTGAGGCCGACGAGCGTGGTGAGCTCTGCCAGGTTGATCAGGTGATCCATGCGCGTCACCACAGGGAAGCCGATCACGTAGATCCCGACACGGTCGTTCAGGATGTAAGTGGAGTACTGCCGCTCCCCATCGCTCATCGTCGTCCAGAACGGGCGGCGTGATTGCGCGATCACTCCGAGCAGGGTTTCGTCCAGCGGCCACGCGCGCGTGTTCGACGAGTACAGTGAGCCGCGTCCCCATCCATAGACGACAAACTGCACCGAGCGGCCGGCCATGCCCTCCTGGGGCAGCGCACTGAGCGGCCGAATCAGCTCGTTGTAAGGGTTACGCACCGTGATGAACGGCAGCGCGTCGTAATCGAGCATCACGTTGACGACAATGGAGCCGCCTGTAGGCGTGTTGGAGTTGCCCTCGCAGATGCCACGGCCGGCGTGGAAAAGGCGGCGCTCTTCCGAGCCGAACGGAGATGCCTCTTCAAAGATCTCCCATTCGCACGTCGGCTCCTGCCAGCGCTGCGTGGCCGGGACATACGCAGGGAGATTCAGCGCGAAGCGGCTGACCAGCAGACGGTCGGGGCCGTAAAGCTCGAGCGAGGAGGCCAGCCGTTCGGACGCGAGATCGGTCTCGGACCAGACCGAAAACGAGAGGTCGGATGGACTGGGCTGCCTCGGCGGTTTCGCGAGATTGGGCAGTCGCGCGCCATCGATTTGTTGCAGCACATCGGAGAGATTCTCAAGCAGCGCCGCGCGTTGATCGAGCGCCTGCCGCGCGTACTCTTCCTCGATGATGCGGCGCAATCCCCGGTCAGCGAAATGGTGAACCGATGGATAGAGGACGAACGCCGGAATGAGCAGGACCAGAGCGCCGGCAGACAGGCGTAGGGTCTGTGAGGCATGGCGATATCGCGGGCGCGCCCACGCCATCGACCACGCCATGGCGAGACAGGCGAGGCCTGCGAATGCCGTTGGCAGCGCGGGAACGGTCGAGGGGGCCGCGCCGATCGCCCGCGGAAAGATCGCGATGACGAGCACCGGGATCGACTGCATCGCGAACCCGGCCAGCGCGATGCCGCCCGATCGCCGAGTGCGCCAGGGAACCGACATCAGTATGACCGCGAGAATCCCGGCCCAGAACACGCCGGCCTGCGCCAGGATCAGCCCGACCGCGAACGCGAGGCGCGCGGATACGAGCGGATGCAGCGAGAACTGCAGGGCATCGACGGAGGTGGCGGCGATCGCATTGCCGAGCAGCACTTCGTAGCCGACCAGCAGCAGCGCGACCAGCGCGCCCGCGCCGACCTGGGTGATCGCAAACACCACCCAGTCGTGATGCGTCGCCGGCGGGGGCTGGCGTCGCCGGACTCTGCGGCGAAGCCGCTCCGTCAGATCGAACGCGAGCACCAGCAACGCCGCGAGAAGCGCCGTGGTGAGCAGAAAGTCGATCGGTGTCCGCAGGAGCGTGCGGAGGAGGCCGCCGAGGGCGGCGGTGTGAAAAATCTGATCGGTCCACCCCGCGGTCGGGGCCACCCAGAGCAGCAATCGCGACGCGGCGAGGAGCGCGATCACGATGCCGATCGCCTTCAACTGCACGGCCAGCGCCGGTCCGGCCGTGACTGACTCGCGCCATCGAAGAAGCCGGGGCAGCGACACGATCAAGGTGAGCGCGAGGAGGACGAGGACGACAGCAGACGTGCGGCCCCGCCAGCTCGAGCGTGCGTCCCGGATTGATTGCGTGCTGACCTGCGCGATCAGCAGCGGCTGGCCGTTGGGCGCGTCGACGACAAAGCCCCTGGTTGCCGCGGCCGCGCTGAAGGGCTGTACGGTGACCGGCACAGAAGTGGGCATCGCCAGCACACCTTCGGATATCACTGTCCGAATGCCCTGCGAAGACGACACGACCCGCTCGGCGACGACGACGCCGACGCGATGGCTATTGGAAGGATCGAGGACCGGCTTCACGTAAATCAGCCGGAGGCCGAGCGCGCCCGGAGCGAGGAAAAACGCCTCCGAACCTGCAAAGGACTCGACAGAAATATCAGAGGGCACGCCGCTCCACGCGAGCGGCCATGCGCCGCTGGGCCGGTAGGCGGTGACGGCAAAGACGCCGGCGGTCCGGCCGCGCAGCGCCTGATCCGCGCGGTCGAGGAGCGCGCGCACTCCTGGGCCCGACGGATCGGCCGCCGCCACATCGAACAACGCCGGCTCTCTCGCGACGGCGGCGGCGATGTCGCCGAGCGCGCTGGTGACGCCGGCGATTTCTGCACGCACCGAGCGCTCGACGCGCGCAACCGCCTGGGCGTCGGTCGGGCCAAAGCGTGCACGCTCGAGCGCAATGCCGGCGACGGCGGCCACCAGTGCGCAGAGAAGGCCGGCCAGGTAGATTCGGCGAAGTGGCCGCGTGATGGCTCGGGTGGTCACGGAGCTGGAACTGGTGCGTCCGGTGCGACGGCCGGAGGCGGCGCGCTTCCCAGCGCGCGCACCTGGCCGCCTTTCGTGATGAGGATCACCAGATCCTGGGGCGCCAGGTGTGGAGGTGCCGCCAGGAGCATCTCTTCGTTCTCGGCGCCCTTCACGATGATCTCTCCAACCTGTTTACCGTCGAACGAGTTGTACCCGCGCAGCTCGCTGGCGACGCCGGCCATGATCAGCGTTTGACCGCTGAGGAGCGGACCGGTGAACGGCCGCATCGGCAACACCCGCTTCCACTGCATCGTCCCATTGTTCCGGCCATGCCCGCGCAGCACGTTGTCGAGCGCCACGAAATAGACGCGCTTTTCGTCGAGGACAGGAACGCCGAGCAGGTCGGCCCCGGTCAGCCATTTCCAGTTGGTGCCGGCGTCATCCGCATCAAGGGAGTGCAGCCGGTTGTCACGGGAGGCGACAAACACGCGATCGCCCACCGGAAGGATGCCGACCGCGGCTTCGCTCAGCTTGTGCGTCCAGATTTCTTCGCCGGTGGCAAGCGACAAGGCGACGACGCGGCCGTCCTTGAGCGGGAGGTAGACGCGATCTCCGGCAGGCGCCGGAGCGGCCTGCAAAGGAGCGCCGAGGTCCCGCTGCCACAGAATCTCTCCGTCTGCCGCGCGAATCGCCAGCAGCGGACCGGCGTCCGACGCTGCGAGCAGCCAACCGGTATCCCAATGGAGCGACGTGACCTTGCCCTTGATCGGGCGGCGCCATTGCGCCCGGCCGTCCCCCTTGGAGCGCGCTTCAATCAATCCGTCGCTGCCGGCAAACACCAACCCGTCGCCGGCGGCTGGCGCTGCGCTCATCGGGCACTCGACCGACCAGACAGTGGTGCCATCCTTGATGAGCAGCGCCACGAGCTGGTTCGTGCTCAGCGAAACATACGCGTGATCGCTGTCGAAGGCGGGCGCAAAAGCCGGCGCTGCCGGCAGCGTGGCGACCCATTTGACTTCGAGCGGGAACGTGACACCGGCCGCGAGCGCGCGCGCGGCCAGAAACGCGATGAAAAATGCGACGCCCACACAAGATATGGGGGTGCGAGGGAACTGCACCCCGTTATAATACGATGTCTTCCCAATCCAGTGGCTGATCAAAACTTCGTCCACCTCCATCTCCACACAGAGTTTTCACTGCTCGACGGCGCGTGCCGCATCGACGAGGTGCTCGATCAGGCGGCAAGGCTGAAGATGCCGGCGCTCGCCGTGACCGAGCACGGCAACATGTTCTCGTCGGTCATTTTTCACGACCACGCCAAGCAGCGTGGCGTGAAGCCGATTCTCGGGTGCGAGGTCTACGTCGCGCCGGGCAGCCGACTGACGAAAAGCGGCACGATCGGTGAGACGGCGAACCACCTTGTTTTGTTGGCCGAAACCAACGAGGGTTATCACAACCTCATCAAGCTGGTATCGGCGGGCTATACCGAAGGCTTTTACTACAAGCCGCGCATCGACAAGGAACTCCTCGCGCGGCATGCGAAGGGGCTGATTGGGCTCAGCAGCTGCCTGAAGGGCGAGGTGGCGAGCGAAATTCGAACCGGCCGCGAACGGAAAGCGCTCGAGGCCGCGGCCCAGTTCCGCGACATCCTGGGCGCGGGCAATTTCTTTCTCGAGATGCAGTATCAGGGCATCGAGGAGCAGCTGATCGTCAACAAGGGGCTGGTCCCGATCGCGCGCGACCTGAACATGCCGCTTGTGGCGACCAATGACGTGCACTACCTGATGCACGGCGATCACCATCCTCACGACATCCTGCTGTGCATCGGCACCGGCAAGAACGTGAACGACCGCGATCGGATGCGCTATCACGGCGATCAGTTTTATCTAAAGACCGCGGCGGAAATGCACACGGTGTTCGGCGAGATGCCGGAGGCGCTGGCCAATACGATGCGCATCGCCGAGCGCTGCGACGTCGATATCCCCAGCGACAAGAATTATCTCCCGAACTTCGCCGTCCCCGCTCCCTATACGCTGAACGACTATTTCGAACATGTCGTCCGCGAAGGGTTCAAAGCCCGGCTGCCGCGGCTGCAGGTGCTGCACGGATCGGGCGCGCTTCGACATCCGCTCGAGGAGTACGAGACCCGCCTGTCGTACGAAATCGAGATGATCAAGCGGATGGAGTACCCGGGGTACTTCCTGATCGTGTGGGACTTCATTCGGTACGCGCGCGAGAAGAGTATCCCGGTGGGACCCGGCCGCGGGTCGGCCGCGGGCAGCCTTGTGGCGTACTCCCTGCGCATCACGGACGTCGATCCCCTCGACTACGACCTCATCTTCGAGCGCTTCTTGAACCCGGAGCGCGTATCGCTGCCTGATATCGATATCGACTTCTGCGAGCGACGGCGCGCCGAGGTGATTCAGTACGTCACGCAGAAGTACGGCCGGGAAAACGTCGCACAAATCATCACGTTCGGGACGATGAAAGCGCGCGCGGTCGTGCGCGACGTCGGGCGCTCGCTGGATATCCCGTTTGCCGAGGTCGACCGGGTGGCGAAGCTGATCCCGCCGACGCTCGACATGACCCTCGAGAAGGCGCTCGAGGAAGTCCCGGCACTCAAAGAGGCGAACGAGCAGGACGAGCGCGTGAGGGAGCTGCTGGCCGTCGCCCGCCGTCTGGAGGGGATGACCCGGCATGCGTCAGTGCACGCAGCGGGCGTGGTGATTGCCCCGCGGCCCATCACCGAGTTCGCGCCGCTCTACAAGGGGAAGAACGACGAGATCACGACCCAGTGGGCGATGAAGGAGATCGAGCGCATCGGCCTCCTCAAGATGGACTTCCTCGGGCTCAGCACGCTGACGCTGCTGAACGACGCGGTCGAGGAGATCCGCGCCACGACGGGCGAGGCGCTCGATCTCGACGCGCTTCCGCTGGACGACGCGAAGACCTACCAGATCTTCGCCGACGGCGCGACGTACGGAATCTTCCAGTTCGAAAGCTCGGGCATGCGCGACATTCTCCGCAAGGCGAAGCCGCAGCGCCTCGATGACCTGATCGCGTTGAACGCGCTGTATCGCCCGGGCCCGCTGCGGAGCGGCATGGTCGACGACTTCATCGCGCGCAAGCACGGCAAGGTGAAGGTCACCTATGAGGTCAAGGAGCTCGAGCCGATCCTGGCCGATACCTACGGGGTCATCGCGTACCAGGAACAGGTCATGCGTGTCGCGAGCGTGCTCGCGGGATTCACGCTCGGCGAGGCCGACCTCTTGCGCAAGGCGATGGGCAAGAAGAAAGCCGACGTCATGCAGGCGCAGCGCAAGAAGTTCGTCGATGGCGCGGTCGGGCGCGGGATCAACGAGAAGAAAGCGACAAAGATCTTCGACCTGATGGAGCACTTCGCGGGATACGGCTTCAATAAGTCGCATTCGACCGCCTACGCGCTGCTCGCGTACCAGACCGCCTACCTGAAGGCCAACTACCCCTGGTACTTTGCGGCCGCGCTGCTGACGATCGAGGCGCAGAACACCGACAAGCTCGCGATGTATCTTGCCGAGTGCCGCGATCGGGGCATTCCGATTCTGCCGCCCGACATCAACCGGAGCCGGCTCCCGTTCACCGTGACGCCGGAAGGCGTGCGGTTCGGCCTCACCGCCGTGAAGAACGTCGGCGAGGGCGCCATCGCGTCCATCCTGGGCGTACGGACCTTGCAGGGAAAGATCACTTCGCTGCACGCGTTGTGCGACGAGCTCGATCTCCGGCTCGTCAACAAACGCGTCCTCGAGAGCCTGGTGAAGGCGGGCGCGTTCGACTCGTTCGCCTCCGGGAAAGAGGCCTCCCTCGGAGAGCTGCGGGCGCGCCTGATGGCGACGATCGACCTCGCCTGCGAGTACGGCGCGCGGCGGCAGCGCGACAGAAACGACGGACAGGCGCAGCTGTTTGGCGGCACGCCGGAAGATGGCGGGGACCCTGAAGAGGCGCCCAGCGGACCGGCGAACGTCGAGGCGTGGACCGAAGTACAGCAGCTGGCCTACGAAAAGGAGTCGCTCGGCCTCTACTTTAGCGGTCATCCGATCGATCGCGTCGCGGCCGAGCTCAAAGCGTTCGGGACGAAGACGACGGCCGAGCTTGCCGAGACGGCTGCCGCGGGTGCGACAGGTGCGACCGGTGCGTTGGGTGCGACAGGCGCGGCGGCGCCCAGTCCGGGCAACGGGTATCGTCGCGATAAGGGCGTCGACGTCGCGATTGGCGGCATCATCGCCTCGATTCGGCAGCTGAAGACACGTAAAGGCGATCGCATGGCCGTCATCATGCTGGAGGATCCGCACGGCAGCGTCGAAGTGGTGATCTTCCCCGAGGCCTACACGAAATCCGCCTCCGTGCTCGAGACCGGCGCCATGGTGGTCGTGAAAGGAAAGGTCGAGCTCGACGAAGAGACCATCCGCATGACGGCCAGTGACGTGCTGCCCATCGAGACGATGCGGCAGAAGATGTCGCGTGAGTTGTCGATCAAGCTGACCGCGCCTCCGCACGGGCGGCAGACGTTCGAGGCCCTGGCGGATCTCTTCGCGCGGCACCGCGGCGACCGGCGGGTGGTGCTGGAGCTCGAGCTGCGGGATCAGCAGCCGCCGTTGCGTCTGCGCGCCGGCCTGGCCGCGCAGGTGCGCGTGCGTCCCTCCGAGCAGCTGGCGTCCGAGGTGGAGCGCATCTGCGGCGCGGGGACGGTTGTACTAAGATGACATCCTAGATGGCGACTGAGACGCTCGAGTTCGAGGAATCGCTGGCGCCCCTCCTGAAGGAGGTGGACGCGCTGTCGGCGTTACCGCGGACCGACGCGCGCGAGCGCGAGCTGGAGCGGCTGAACCTGAAGCTGCGGCAGGCCCGCACAGAGATTTACGCCACGCTCACGCCGTGGCAGCGCGTGCTCGTCGCACGCCATCCAAGCCGGCCCGACATGCTCCACTACGTCGATCGGATCTTCACCGATTTCGTCGAACTGCACGGCGATCGGCGCTTTGCCGACGATCACGCGATCGTGGCGGGCACCGCCTGCTACAAGGGCGAACCGATCATGGTCGTCGGCCACCACAAGGGCGGCGACACGAAGGCGAAGATCTACAGGAACTTCGGGTACGCGCGCCCCGAAGGGTATCGAAAAGCCATCCGCCTGATGCGCACGGCCGAAAAATTCCGCCGGCCGATTATCGTCTTCGTCGACACACCGGCGGCGTACCCCGGGGTGGAATCGGAGGAGCGCGGCGTCGCCGAAGCGATCGCCTTCAACCTGCGCGAGATGTCCGTCCTGAAGGTGCCGGTCGTCGTCGTCATCACGGGGGAGGGCGGCAGCGGCGGCGCGCTCGGCATCGCAATC
>JANNJO010000259.1:0-12272 GCA_031395755.1 Acidobacteriota bacterium | reverse complement strand
CTCGGGCAGCGGCATGTGGCACTTGGCGAGGAATTCGAGCCGCGACGCCCAGATCGTGAGCTCGTTCGTGCGGGTGCGGAACAGATGGCCTTCGACACCGATGAGGTCGCCGAAATCGAGGAGACGGAACAGCTCGAAATCGCGCTCCGACAGCGAGTCCTTCTTGATGTAAATCTGGATGCGCGACCGCCCATCCGACAGCACAAGGAAATTGGCCTTGCCGAAATTGCGAATCCCCAGGATGCGGCCGCTGGTGATCGCGCCGATGCGAGGCTCCTCGAGTTCGGGGCCCGCTTTGCCGCTGTGCGCGTGCACGAGGTCTGTGATGGTCGCGGTGTAATCGAATCGATGCGGATAGGGATTGACGCCAAGCCCGGTGAGCTTCGTCAGGTTGGCGCGCCGCTGCAGAACTTGTTCGTCTTCAGATGACATTCGCCCAAATCATATCGCACCGGCCGCCCACAGAATGGCGTTGCCGAGATGCTCCACGAACAGGGCTTCAGAGAAGCTCTCGGACGTGTGGCCGCCGGCCGTGTACCACGACCGGCCGCCTTCGTAGGTGTGGGACCACATGATGGGATGGTCGGGCGCCATGGTGCCGCCGGAGTACGTGCGCTCGTCCAGCGTCGCCAGGACCGTGACGGCGCCGCGCGGATTGCGCCGAAAGTTGTACCACTCGTCGCGCCGCGCCCATGCGCGCGGCAGCGATGCCGTCGACGGGTGCCCCGCGTCTTCGATCTGAATGGTGGCGTTCTGAATGTCGGGATGTCCAGAGAAATAGGCGCCAATCAACGCTCCGTAAAATGGCCAGTCGTACTCGGTGTCGGCCGCCGAGTGGACGCCGACGAATCCACCTCCGCGGCGAATGAATCGCTCGAAGGCCGCCTGCTGCGCGGCGTTCAGCACGTCGCCCGTGGTGGAAAGAAAGATCACGGCTTTATACGTCGCGAGGCTCGCATCGGTGAACGTGGCGTTTTCGCTCGCCTCGACCGAAAATCCCCGCTGCCGGCCCTGCTGCTGGATCGCCGCAATCCCGGCCGGAATCGAATCGTGCCGGAATCCCTCGGTTCGGGAGTACACCAGGATTGAGAAGGTGGGGGGCACAGGCGAAGGCGCGCCGGGAGGCGACTGGGAGCTCATGCCGCACGCGGCGGCCACGACAATCAGCACTCCGGTCATCCAACCTGTCATGGGAGCTTCTTCTTCACCGCATCCAGAATGCCATTGACGAACTTCGCCGATTCGTCGCCGCTGAAGGTCTTCGCTAGCTCGAGCGCTTCGTTGATCACGACATTGCGCGGCGTGCCCCCTTCGAGAAATTCGCCGATGGCCAGCCGGAGAATCAGCCGGTCGAGCGCGGCCATTCGCGAGAGGCGCCAGTGCTCGGCCGTTTCAGCAATCAGGGGATCGATCTTCTCGAGGTTGGCAATCGTCGAGCGGACCAGCTGCTCGGCAAACGCGCGCACGCTCTCCGGCGCGCCCTCCGCGCCCGGCATGTCCGCCTCCCAGAACGTGCGGAGCACGTCTTCGATGTCCTGCTTCCCCACTTCCCACTGATACAGCATCTGCACCGCTGACTGGCGAGCGCGATGGCGGGTGCGATGCCGGGTTCCGGGAGGGCCGGGCAGCGTGCCGGTCATACGTCGATGCCGCGCGCCGGCGTCGGCATGCGCAGCGCGCGCTGCAATGTCGCCATTTCCACGGCGGCGATGGCGGCTTCCCAGCCTTTGTTCGACGGGCCGTCGCCCGCGCGTTCCAGGGCCTCCTCGACCGAGTTGGTGGTCAACACGCCGAAGGTCATCGGCACTCCGGTCGCCGCCGCTGCTTCCGTGATGCCATGCGCGCATGCCGACGCGATGTACTCGAAGTGCGCCGTCGCGCCCCGGATGAGGCAGCCCAGGCAGATGACCGCCGCAAACCCGCCGCGGCCCGCGGCTTCCTTTGCCGCGAAAGGGATTTCGAAGGCCCCTGGCACCCTGATGACGCACACATCATCGCTGCCGACGCCCGCGGACTTCAGCCCTCCGAGGGCGCCGGCCTGCAGCCGATCCGTTACGAAGTCATTGAACTTCGCCACTACGACGGCGAACTTCAATCCTGCGCCCTTGTTCGACCCCTCGATCTGCATCACTTTTTACTTCTCACTTTTTACTTTTTACTTTTTACTTTCCCTTGAACTCCGGCTTCCGCTTCTCCAGGAACGCCTTCGTACCTTCCTTCATGTCTTCTGTCGTCGTCACCAGGCCGAAGAGCGCGGCTTCGAGCTCGCACGCCTCGGCAAACGGCATGTCGAGGCCGCGGTTGACGGCGTCCATGGCATAGCGCAGCGCGATCGGGGGCTTCGCCGCCAGATCCGACGCAAGCGCGCGCGCCTCCGTCATCAGCGTTGCTGCAGGCGCCACGCGATTGACCAGGCCAAGGGCGAGCGCTTCGTCGGCGCCGATCGGCACTCCCGTCAGAATCATCTCCATCGCTTTCGTCTTGCCGACGAGACGGGCCAGACGCTGAGTGCCGGCGAAACCGGGAATCAGCCCGAGGTTGATTTCCGGCTGGCCGAAACGAGCGCTGTCGGCCGCGAGCCGCAGCGTGCATGCCATCGCCAGCTCGCAGCCGCCACCGAGTGCAAAGCCGTTGACGGCGGCGATGACCGGTTTACCGAGCCGCTCGATCAGGTTGAACACCTCCTGCCCTCGAAGCGCTCGTCCGCGCGCACCTTCCGGTGTATCGCGGGCAAATTCGTTGATGTCCGCACCGGCCACAAACGCCTTGTAGCCGCCGCCGGTCACGATGACGCAGCGGATGGACTCGTCTTGCTGAAAATCGAGGAAGGCCTGCCGAAGCTCATCGAGGGTGGACGCATCGAGGGCGTTCAGGCGCTGGGGGCGTTGAACCGTGAGCACGGCCACGCCCCGCTCACGCTGGACAAGCAGGTTGTCAAAGGACATCGCGCGTCTCGAAACGACGCCTGATTATACTCCACGCCCCCACAGCACTCGCGCCGACGACCGATCCAATCGCGTCGGCCAGGATGTCGATCGCGTCGAACGCGCGGCCCGGCACGAACAGCTGATGGTATTCGTCGGTGACCCCATAGAGTGCTGAGATGGCGATGGCGCCGCAGACGACGCGCCCCGTCACGTTCCGCAGGCGCCCCGCGGCAAGCGCGCGCGCGGCGAGCGCGCCGAGCCCGGCGTAGGCCACAAGATGCACGTCGTAAAACGAGAAATCGCCCGGGGGTGATGGCAGCGTGGAGACTGAGGAAAATCCGAACAGCATCGCCATGTACCCGATGACCGGAACCCACAACGTGATCCACGCAGGGCTGGGGACAGAGGGCAATGGCAGTTAGATCGGGAACGGAAACATCAGCCAGCCAAGGACGACCGCGGCGGCGATCATCCCGCCGAACATTTTGGCCCCGAGCATCACCTGCTCGCCCGCGTCCTCTCGCATCAGGCCCGCAAAGACGGCCGAGACGCACAGCGAAAACATCAGCATGAGGACGAAGTGGCTCTGCATCTGGACTATTTCCGCCCCATGGAAATATCGAAGGCGTCGATGACGACGAGCGCGTTGAGCAGACCCGCGACGATGAGGAAGGTGTTGCCGTATTCGTAGGTGACGGCAATCACATTACCCGCGCCATGGCCCATGGCGCGCGCGACGAAGTACGGCACGCCGATGCCCATGTTCGCCAGCGCCGCCAGCGCGACGAGCGGTTGAGACAGCTCGAACGGAAAGATGCGTCCCTCCAGCGCCAGCCCCAGCGCAAACATCACGGGCAGCACAACCAGAAAGATGAGCCCCTTGCGACGGCCGAGCCAGAGATGGCCCGCGCCCGGCACCACCCACGCGGCGGCGCAGATGAGAACGTGATTGGAGGATCGCGCTCGAACCGATGCGCTCGCGGGCACGGGTGTCAGTGTACCTCAAGTCTCTGATGCTAAACTTCGTCGCGAATGTCGAAACACGCCGGGGTCGGTCGCGCGGAAGAATTCACACGCGGGCGGTTCGTGCGCGCGCTCGCCGGGGTCGGGTGCATCGCCGGCGCGATTCTGATGGTCGAGCTCGCGCTGACGCGCATCTTCTCGGTCACGATGTACTACCACTTCGCGTTCCTCGCGATCTCAATCGCGCTCTTCGGCCTGAGCGCAAGCGGCGTGTACGTGTACGTCGGCCGGCACGCGTTCAACCGCCGGTCCACCGCTACGCTGCTGACGATTCACTCGCTCCTGTTCGCGGCGGTGACGGTCCTCGCGCTCGCGGCGCTGGTGCGAATTCGCGTGGGCCTCAACTACAGCCACGAAAACCTCGTGAAGATGATCGCCATTTATACGCTGGCGGCGCTCCCGTTCTTCAGCGGAGGGGCGGTGATCTCGTTCGCGATCACGCGGCTGAGAAACCAGGTCAACGTCGTCTATGGCGCCGACCTGATCGGCGCGGCGATGGGCTGCCTCCTGCTGCTGCCGCTCCTCAATCGCTTCGGTGCGCCGGGCGTGGTGCTGCTTGCGGCCGTGCTCGGCGGCCTCGCCGCGCTGCTGTTCACACCGGCGAAGGCGATGGCGCGCACGGCGATCCTCGCGGCTGTCGCGGTGGGCATACCGGGCGGCCTGCAACTGCTCGGCTCGGCGCCGTTCGACGTGAGCAACACGAAAGGGCACGATGCCGATACCGTGTTGTTCAGTAAATGGAATTCGTTTTCACGCGTGGCGGTGTATGACCGATCGCATGGCGACTGGTCGCTGAGCTCGACGTACACGGGTCCGCGGCCTGAAACGCGATTCATGGACATCGACTCGGCGGCCTCGACGCCGATCGTCCGCTTCAACGGCGATCTGTCGAAGGTCGAGTACCTCAAGTACGAGCTCACCGGCCTCGCGTACCACCTGGTGGGAAAAGGCTTCACTGCCCTCGTCATCGGACCGGGGGGCGGCCGAGATCTCCTCACCGCGCTCGTGTTTGGCGCGGGCCGCGTCGACGGCGTCGAGGTGAACTCGATTATCGCCAACGACGTCATGCTGAACCATTTCCGCGACTTCTCCGGTTCGATTTACCAGTCCCCGAAGGTCCACGTCGTCGTCGACGACGGGCGGAGTTTCATCAGACGATCGACCGAGCGTTACGACGTCATCCAGGCGTCGCTGGTCGATACGTGGGCGGCCACGGCGGCGGGCGCGTATACGCTGACGGAGAACACGCTGTACACGAGGGAGGCGTTCGAGGACTACTACGATCACCTCACCGAGGGCGGCATGCTGACGATCACCCGGTGGGTCTTCGACGGCCTCCGCCTCGTCTCGCTGGCCCAGGCCGCCTGCGAAACCCGCGGCTGCGACGCGGCCGGTCAGATGGCGATCGTTCAGCAGGATCGCGTCGCCACCTTCCTGTTCAAGAAGACGCCGTTCACGCCGGATGATGTCGCGCGGCTTCGCTCGACCTCGAGCGGGCTGGGCTTCACCGTTCTGTACGCACCCGGTCAGACGGCTGCCGACAACGATTACGCAAAGCTGATTCTCGCGGCCGATCGGCAGGCGTTCTACGACGCTTATCACCACGATGTCGCGGCAACCACCGATAATCGACCGTTCTTTTTTCACACGACGAAAATCAGAGACCAGTTCCAGACGGCGTTTGGACGCAGCATGCTCTTCGGCAACGGGCTGAGCGCGTTGATGACGCTGATGGCGATCTCCGTCACCTTCGTCACGCTCTTCGTCGTCGGTCCGCTCGCGCTGTCCGGAAGTGAGCTTCGGGGGAGCGACTGGCCTCGCTGGCTCGCCTACTTCGGCATGCTCGGCGCGGGATTCATGTTGATCGAAGTGGCGCTGCTTCAGCGCTTCGTCCTGCTGCTGGGCCATCCCGTGTATTCGCTCACAGTGACGCTGTTCTCGGTGTTGCTCGGGACGGGGATCGGGAGCCTTGCCAGCCGGCACATCAGCGACGGGCGGCTGCGCCGGACGACTCAACTCGTGATCGTCGCCATCGTGGGTGTCGCGATCCTCGGCATCGTGGCGCTGCCGCCGATCATCCGGTCCGCCATCACCGCGAGCCACTCCGCCCGCATTGCGCTGACCGTCATCCTCATCGCTCCTGCCGGCGTCCTGATGGGGATGCCGCTGCCTGCGGGCATTCGGCTGATGACCGCACACCATTCGGCCCTCGTACCTTGGGCGTGGGGCATGAACGGCGCGTTGTCGGTCATCGGTGCCACGCTCGCCGTGTTCATCGCCATGAACTGGGGTTTTTCCGTCACTTTGATGACGGGCGCCGCCGTCTACCTGACGGCTGCTGTACTTCTTCACAGTTCTGCCGATAGATAGGCGGAAGGCCTTCAGGGCCTTCCCCTATGAGAGGATCCGCTCAGCGCCTTCCTTCCCCGTCACCGCAGCATGCGATCGTTCGCGAGTTGCGCGCGTTCCAATGGGGCGGGCGGCCGACCAGGCGCAGCATCACGAGCGTCGGGCTCGCGAAGTCGACGTCGCGCCCGATCGTCGTCGAAACCTTCGTCAACGAATTCTGGACGAGCAAGCAGCGCGCCGCGCACAGCCTGCATGAAGTCTCCTATCGCGCGTGCTTCAAGCCCCAGCTTCCGCGGTTCTTCATCGATCGTTTCACCGCACCGGGCGAGCTGGTGTACGACCCGTTCATGGGACGCGGGACGACGGTCATCGAAGCGGCGCTGGCGGGCCGAATCCCGGCGGGCTGCGATATCAATCCGCTGAGCGCGATGCTGTCACAACCGCGCCTCTCGCCGCCCACGGCAGAAGAGGTGGCCGCACGGCTCGAGGAGATCGACCTTTCCTTCGCCGTTTCGTCCCCGACCGAGCTCGAGGTCTTTTATCACCCCGAGACGCTCAGGGAGATCTGCAGCCTGCGCGAATACCTGATGGCGCAGGAGCACCGTGGCTCGATCGACGCCGTCGATCGCTGGATCCGGATGGTGGCCGTCAACCGCCTCACCGGACATTCCCCCGGCTTTTTTTCGGTCTACACGCTGCCCCCGAATCAGGCCGCGTCCGTCGGGGCGCAATCGAAGATCAATGCGCGGCGCAAGCAGGCGCCGCCCCGGCGCGACGTCCGCACGCTGATCGCGACGAAGACGCGGTCGCTGCTGAGCGACTGCGACAGCACGACACGCGCGATGCTGCTCCGATCGGCGCAGCGCGCGAGGCTGCTGACGGGGCCGGCGCGCTCGACGCCGCAGCTCGCGTCCAACTCGGTCAGCCTGGTCGTCACCTCGCCGCCCTTCCTGGACGTCGTGAACTACGCCGCGGACAACTGGCTGAGAGGATGGTTCTGCGGCATCGACCCCGCCACGGTCGAGATCTCGATCCACCGCAAGGTGACGGAGTGGCAGGGCGCGATGACCGAGGTCTTCCGCGAGATCGCGCGCGTGCTGCGGCCCGGCGGACATGTGGCGTTCGAGGTCGGTGAAGTTCGCGGTGGAACAATCAAGCTCGAGGAAGCCGTACTGCCCTGCGGCATCGCCTCCGGCCTCGAGCCGCTGCTGGTCGTCATCAACGCCCAGCAGTTCACGAAGACCGCGAACTGCTGGGGCGTCAGGAATAACAGGAAGGGGACCAACACGAACAGGATTGTCGTGTTTAGAAAATCGTAACGAACGCGAACAGGAGTCCAGGAGATCAACAACTCTTGAACTCCTGATCTCTTGTGAAGCGCGGACTATTTGTAGCTGCGAACCGCCTCGTCCTCCGAGTCGAACGTCTCGAAGACCGTGAGCAGCTTCGTGATCGACAGGAGATCCTGCAGTTTCTTCGTCACGTTCGCGAGTTTCAGCGACCCGCCCTCGCGCGTCACCGTCGTGTAGGCGCTGACGATCGCGCCAAGCCCGGCGCTGTCGACGTACGACACCTGCGCAAGATTGAACAGGATGGCTTTCTTGCCTTGGTGCAGGAGGCTTTGCAGCTTGTCTTTCAGCAGGGTGCCGTCCTCGCCCAGAGTGATTTTTCCAGAAAGATCCAGGACCGTCACCGAACCGGATTCCCGCTCCGCTATCTGCATGGCTCGCTCCTTAATAGCTATCAGCTTCCAGCCATCAGCTTCGAGCTGCCAGCCGGCAAAGAGCGAGAGGATATCAGAAACGAGCGCGATCCCGCAAAAATAGCCGGATTTACGCGCCTTGGGTGTGTGAAGAGACCAGGCGCCGGGTGGCGGGGACCGACTTGAGCACCCGGATGAGCCACTGCGACGCGACCAGGCCAACGGAGCGTCCGATGAACGAGGTCGCCAGCACGGTGTACGAGACGGCCGCGATCGCGACCGATGGCCAGTAGGCAAGGCCGAGCAGCACGCCAAGCCCCCCGAGTCCGAACGTCGCGCTGAGATCGATGGCAACCGCGATGATGCGCTCGCGGTGTCGCCCGATGAATCCCGGCGCCGCCTGTGCCGCGCGCTCGCTCGCCCGGCGTTCCTCCGGCGCCGGCAAATCCTCCCACGTGAGCTCGTGCGCGATGATTTGCGCCTTCTCGCGAATCACGCCTTCGGCGCGGCGATCGCCCCACTCGGGGAACAGGCGGCAGAACTCGTTGACAACCTCGTCCGCGTCGAGGCCGACGCGCAAGGCATAATCGCGCACGTAACTGCGCGCGTACACGCGCTTGGGCCACCGCGACAGGTCGTTGTCTTCCAACCCTTCCCAGAGCTCCGCGCTGAGCTTGGTCTCCAGAGCGAGTTGCTTGAGGGAGACGCCGTGGCGCTCGCGGGCGGCGCGAAGGACGGGGCCAAAGGTTTCCTTTTGGAGACGCACGTCTCTGTGGGAAGCAATTTCCTTTCCAACGAATTCATTAAGAAAAAACGACAACCCTGGCTCGATCGATGCAGAAATTGCACACAGCTTGGCCGCGAAATTACAATAACCGCCACATGGATCCCCACAACAAGCTTGCCATTTTATGCGGGGGCGGCCCCGCCCCCGGTCTGAACAGCGTGATCGCCGCCGCGACCATCCGCGCACGCGTCGAAGGCGTTGATGTCGTCGGCCTGCGCGACGGTTTTGAATGGATCATGCAGGGGGACATCGATCACGTCATCCCGCTCACGATCGACGCGGTCAGCCGTATCCATTTCCGCGGCGGCTCGCACATCGGCATCGCCCGGGCGAATCCGTCGAAGAGCCCGGCGCTGCTCGAGAACGCGGTGCAGTCGCTGCTGCGGCTCAACGTGTCGCAGCTCATCACCATCGGCGGCGACGATACCGCCTTCTCGGCGATGAAGCTCGCGGAACACGCGGCCGGACGCCTGCGCGTCGTCCATGTGCCCAAGACGATCGACAACGACCTCGACCTGCCGGCGCACATCGATACGTTCGGCTTTCAAACGGCGCGCCACTACGGCGTCGAGATCGTCAAGAACCTGATGGTCGACGCGAAAACCACCTCGCGTTGGTACATGGTGATTGCGATGGGCCGCACCGCCGGGCATCTCAGCCTCGGCATCGCCAAGGCCGCCGGCGCCACGCTGGCGCTCATTCCCGAAGAGTTCTCGGCGCCCCTGAGACTCAAGGTGCTCGTCGATACGCTGGTCGGCGCCATCATCAAACGGATGAGTTATGGCAGGCGGGACGGCGTCGCCATCATCGGTGAAGGCGTCGTGCTGCACATCAGCGAGGACGACCTGGCCGCGTTGAAAGAGTGCGAGCGCGACGCGCATGGGCATGTGCGCATCGCCGAAGTGAACATCGGTGAGATCCTGAAGGCCCAGGTCACCAGCCGGCTCAAAGAGTTCGGACTCAAGGCCACGCTCGTCGCGAAAAACATCGGCTACGAGCTGCGCTGCGCGGACCCGATTCCCTTCGACATGGAATACACGCGCGATCTCGGCTATTGCGCGGCGAAGTACATCCTGTCGGGTGGATCGAACGCGATGGTCTCGATGCAGGCCGGCCGCTTCGTGCCGATCCCCTTCAGTCAGATGCTGGATGCCAAGACCGGCAGGGCGCGCACGCGGCTGGTGGATATCACCTCGACGCGCTATCACATCGCGCGCCGCTACATGATTCGCCTGCGGAAGGACGACTTCGAGGATCCGCACGAGCTGGCCAAGCTCGCCGCGACCGCGGGGCTTTCGAACGAGGAATTCCAGAAGGAGTTCGAATACCTCGTGGCCAACGATCCGCCGGCGGCGGTGTGGGAGAATGGGAAGGAGTTTCGTTAAGTGGTAATGTGCACGTTCGTTCAAGGAGGATGCCCTTGTGTCGACGACACCCCTGGTACCGCTGGTAATCGGCCGGCGGCGGTTCGGCGAAACGGCCCGGCGGGATGCCTGGTGGATCCAGCCGATCGTGGTGTTTGTCGGGCTCTCGACCTTCGTCGTGTATTCGACGTGGGCGGCCTTTCAGGGCGAGCACTACACGTTCGGGCCCTACCTCTCACCATTTTATTCTCCGGAGTTGTTCGGCGACTCGCCGCACAGTTGGTTTGGTCCGAAACCGGCGGCCTGGCCCGCGTGGCTCCCCTTTTCTCCCGCGCTGCTCATCCTCCCGATTCCGGGCTTGTTCCGGCTGACGTGCTACTACTACCGCGGCGCGTACTACAAAGCCTTCTGGAGCGATCCACCCTCCTGCACGGTGGGCGAGCCACGTAAAACCTACTGGGGCGAAAACTCATTTCCGCTCGTTCTGCAGAACATCCACCGCTACATGCTATTCATCTCGGTGTTCGTCTTGATGATCCTGGCGTGGGACGCGTGGACGGCGATGTGGTTCGCCGGTGATGCGGCCGGCCAGGCGTCGTTTGGGATCGGCATGGGCACGCTCGTCCTCCTCACGAACGTCGTGCTGCTGGGCGGTTATCTCTTCGGCTGCCATTCGATGCGACACGTCGCCGGAGGCTGCGTCGATCAGCTTTCCCGCGCACCGCTCGGGATCGCTGCCTACAACTGCGTCAGCTGTCTCAATCGCCGGCACATGCTCTGGGCATGGACCAGCCTGTTCAGCGTCGGTTTTTCGGATCTCTACGTCCGACTCTGCTCGATGGGCGTGTGGTCGGACGTCAGGATCCTTTAATGCCGGAGTATCAGACATACGACCATGATGTGCTGGTGATCGGCGCGGGTGGCGCGGGCCTTCGAGCTGCGATTGAAGCGTCCGCCGCCGGAGTGTCCGTGGGTCTGGTGTGCAAATCGCTGTTGGGCAAGGCCCACACCGTGATGACTGAAGGCGGCATCGCGGCCGCCCTCGCCAACGTGGACGACCGTGACAACTGGCAAGTGCATTTTGCCGACACGATGCGCGGCGGCCAGTACGTGAACAACTGGCGCATGGCGGAGCTGCACGCGAAGGAGGCGCCCGATCGCGTGCGGGAGCTGGAAGCCTGGGGCGCCCTGTTCGATCGAACGCCGGATGGGCGCATCCTCCAGCGAAACTTCGGCGGCCACCGCTACCCGCGCCTCGCGCACGTCGGCGATCGCACCGGCCTCGAAATGATCCGGACGCTGCAGGATCACGGCATTCACATGGGCATCGACGTGCACATGGAGTGCACCGTCACCCGGTTGATGACGGACGGCGACCGCGTGGTCGGCGCCTTTGGGTACGAGCGTGAGCGCGGCCGCTTCAAGGTATTCCGCGCCAAGGCGGTGGTGCTGGCCACCGGCGGGGTCGGGCGCGCCTTCAAGATCACGAGCAACAGCTGGGAATACACCGGCGATGGCCACACCCTGGCCTATGACGCCGGTGCCGAGCTCGTCGACATGGAATTCGTGCAGTTTCATCCGACGGGCATGGTGTGGCCCCCAAGCGTCCGCGGCATCCTCGTGACCGAGGGCGTGCGCGGCGAGGGCGGCATCCTGACCAACAGCCAGGGCCGCCGCTACAAGTTCTACGACATCCCCGAGGCGTATCGCTCGCAGACCGCGAGCAACGAAGAGGAAGGCTGGCGCTACACGCAGGGGGACAAGGCAGCCCGACGGCCGCCTGAGCTGTTGACGCGCGATCACGTGAGCCGCTGCATCATGCGTGAGGTCAAAGCGGGCCGCGGCAGCCCGCACGGCGGCGTGTTTCTCGACATCGCCTGGATCAAGGAGCGGATCCCCCACGGCGCCGAGCACATCAGGAAGAAGCTGCCGTCGATGTACCATCAATTCAAGCAGCTGGCCGACATCGACATCACGCAGGTGCCGATGGAAGTCGGGCCGACGACGCACTACATCATGGGCGGCGTGCGGGTCGACGGTGATACGCAGATGTCCAATGTTCCCGGGCTGTTCGCGGCGGGCGAGTGCGCGGCGGGGCTGCACGGCGCCAATCGGCTGGG
>JANNJO010000440.1:0-19220 GCA_031395755.1 Acidobacteriota bacterium | reverse complement strand
TGCCGCGCGTCCGCTCGAGCGTCTGCAGAATCGCGAGCTTCTCGATTTCCTCGAGCGTGTGATGCGGAGGAATGACGAAGCCCGTCTGATTCGGCAGCCGTTCGGCGTCGCGGATCGACGGCGGAAGATCCTCGACCGTGATGTCGGTGCCTTCGGCGACGATGACCGCGCGCTCGATGACATGCTCGAGCTCGCGCACGTTGCCAGGCCAGCGATACCGTAAGAGCGCCTTCGCCGTCTCGGGCTTGATCGACCGGATATTGCGCTGATGCTGTCCGGAGAAGCGATCGAGGAAGTGCTCCGCGAGCAGCAGAATGTCTTCCGTGCGTTCGCGCAGCGGAGGGATCGCCAGCGTCACGGTATTGATGCGGAAGTACAGGTCTTCGCGCAGCTTCCCCTCGCCAAGCGCCGCATCGAGGTTGATGTTGGTCGCGCAGACCAGCCTGAAGTTCGGCTGAATCACGCGGCTGCCGCCAACCGGTCGGAACTCGCGGTCCTGCAGCACGCGAAGGAGCTTGACCTGCAGGCTGGCCGGCATCTCGCCGATCTCGTCCAGCAGCAGGGAGCCACCATCGGCCAGCTCCATCAGACCGGTCTTGTCGGACACCGCGCCGGTAAAGGCGCCGCGTTTGTGGCCGAACAGCTCGGATTCGATCAACTCGCTTGGCAGGGCCGCGCAGTTGATCTTGATGAATGGGCCTTTCTTCCGCTTACTGTGCTCGTGAATGGCGCTCGCGACGAGCTCTTTGCCCGTGCCGTTCTCGCCGTGAATCAGCACGCTGGCGTCGGTCGGCGCCACCGATTTGATCAGATGGAAGAGCTGACGCATCTTATCGCTGCGCGCGACGATGTTGGCGAAGCTCGTGTGATCGCGCAGCTCTTCCTTCAACCGCTTGTTCTCGGCCGAGAGCTGGAGCTTCTCGGTCGCCTTGTCCAGCATGACCAGCAGGACGTCGGCATCGACGGGCTTTTCGATGAAGCTGAACGCGCCGCACTTCATCGCTTCCACAGCCTTGGGCACGCTGCCATAACCTGTGACCATGATGACCTGCGTCTCGGGGCTCGTCTCCTTGAAGTCCTTGAGCAGATCAATCCCGTCGGCGTCCGGGAGCATGAGGTCCATGAGAACCACTTCAGGGCGCCACGACCGCAGAATCTCGCGAGCTTGAGCCGCGTCGGAGGCGGTCCTGGCCAGATCCCCTCTGGGTTCGACCAGCAGCTTCAGGAAATCAGCGGTGTCCCGGTCATCGTCAACGATCAATACGCGGGTCGCCATTTGTTCACGCTCCCTGGTAATAGTGTATGGTTAAACGACACTATGTATTGAAAAAATGTCTATTTTGCATCAGATGAAGCAGCCTGTCGCGGTATTGCAGGTGACATGCCGTACGGACAGCTTGGAAAGGCCTGGGGTGAGGGTGAAGGGTGAGGTAAAGGGCTGAGGGTTCTGCCCCTCGCCCCTTGCCTCTTACCCCTTCTGAGTCGTGAGGTCTAGACGCCGCTGGTTGGCCGCGTCGATGTGAAGTCGGCGACGCCCTGACGATTTTGGCCCGCGAACTCCGTCGTGCTGCCGTTGCCGCCCGAGCCCGCCGCTGCCGTCTGCCGCGCCGTGTCAAACGCTTCCTTCCCCCGCTCGACAGCCTGGCGCCCCTTGGCAACCGCGGTATTGACCTGTTCAGTAGCCTGGCCGTACGCGTCGTACGCCTTTTGCCGGATGTCGCCTGTCGAGTCGTACAGAGTCTGGCGAATCTCGGAGCCAGCCTTCGGCGCGAACATCAACCCGATTGCGGCGCCGAGCGCCGTCCCGCATAGTAGCCCGAGAATAAAACCGCTACCGCCTGATTCTTCTTCGTAATGTGGTTCGTACATTGCCGGCTCCTCCTTCGAAATGACAAATAGTTCCGTCGCCGCTACTTCAAGTCGTGTGCCATCCCTAAACTCCTCATTTCCGCACACCGTTCAAAGCAAAGAGGCCAGATTCCAGACACCCCCACTCCCGCCCTGTCCATCTACGGACCGGAGATTGCTAGTTGTACTGGGGAACAATGACTTACCTTCCACTTCTCATCGCAAGCGTCACGGTCGCCGCCTCGATGGCGTGCGGTGCTGATACCTCGACTCAGGAGCTGGATGGGCCGCAATCGACGCACGTCGCCCTGGCGTACCGTCCCCCGGCGGTCGAGCCGGACACGGTCGCACTGGTTCCGCAGAATCCGGCCGACCGGAGCATTCGCCGCGTCCTCAGTTTCGCGATCGATCGCGATCCCGGCCTGAAGGATCGAGGAATCAGCTTCATCGTGAGCAACGGAGACGTCAGCGTCACCGGCCTCGTTCGCACCGAAGACGAACGCGAACGCATCAATGAGCTCGCAATGGCCATTCCGGACGTCAAGAGTATCGCCAACGCCCTTCGAGTCTCACCCTGAGGAACAACATGAAGACAATAATTAAAGGAGCACCCATGAAACTGAAAGTCGGAATCGCAGCAGTATCCGCCTTCTTACTTCTCACGTCCGCAGCCCCGGCCCGGGCTGACGTCGTCCTTACCCCGTACATCGGCTCGCTCTTCGGAGGCGACCTTCCGAACAACAAAACCGCTTATGGTTTGTCGGCCGCCTTCATGGGCGGCGGCGTTTTCGGAGCCGAGGCAGGCTTCAACTACACGCCGAGCTTCGTTCCAGAGACCTTGACGAGCCCGCAGGTGGCGCAAGCGAGCCTGATGGGCAACCTCATCCTCGGCATCCCGATGGGCGGGGACTCGGCCAGCGTGCGTCCATACGTCACGGGTGGTGCGGGTCTGTTCCGGGCGACTGCCAAGAAGTCTGACTTCTTCGATCGCATAAACGCGGAGAACGACTTCGCCGTCAATTTCGGTGGGGGCGTGATGGCGTTCTTCAGCGACCACGTCGGCCTGCGGGGCGACCTTCGCTACTTCCGCACGCTGACCAACAAGGCCGAAAGCGGCCTCGACTTCGACCTTGGCGATCTCAACTTCTGGAAATGGGATGTCGGAGCGGCCTTCAAGTTCTAGTAAGGCCAACAGGAGGCTGGGAGATCTGTAATTTCCTGGTCTCCTGCTCTCTGTGTTTTGAGGCAACGTTCTTGCGTATTCCCGTCCGGAGGTTCATTACCATGCCGGTGAAATCGACCGATCAGGACCAGTACTCCGCCTCACCCGTTCCGCAGGAGCAGGACGACGAGCTCGAGATGGCCGACGATGACGCCGAGTTCGACGACGAAGATTTTGATGACGAGGCCGGAGCTAACGAAAACAACGACGTCGAGGAGTAGCAGGTTGGCGATAGCGGGTAGCCGGTAGCTGAACTGGCTACCAGCTACAGGCTACCAGCTACGAGTTAGTGGTGTGGCTCGCTCGTCCAGTCCTTGTCTTTCTGTTGGCCGAACGGCATGGCCTCCGAGACGGCGGCAAACGAACGACGGCCCTCCTCAACCGCCTCTCTTGCCTTAGCCGCTGCGCCCCGAAGGCGATGCAGATCGCGGATCACATCGTCGAGCCAGGGTTCCGCCGAGTCCAGAAAACGGTGCCCGCTCTTCGTGAGGAAGAGGAAAGCGAACCCCGCACCGATGGCCGCACCGGCCAGTAACTTGGAAACCTGTGTATGGTTATCCACGACGCTCTCCTTGGCCGGCGCGTAAGCCGCCACGACGTTTTCCGGCTCTGGGCTGATGTTGTCAGACAACTCGTCTCCCTTGAATCAACTGCACCAGCAGTGCGACGACCGCCAGCACGAGGAGCACGTGAATGAACCCACCGAGGGTGTAGGAGCTGACGACGCCAAGCATCCACAGGACCACCAAGACGAGAAAGATTGTCCAAAGCATGTCTATACCTCCGAAGAAAAGTGACTGAGACCTCAGAAAGCACGGGTTGTGCCATCTTGGAAAGCGCGCGCAATGCCGATCGCTGCGGCGCGACCAAGTGAACATGCCCGCCGCCGAACACGCCGATGCGAGGTGGCCTAAAACCGATACAGGCCCCGGCGCACCGTAACAAGGCCGCTACTCGCCGGCGGCGACGATGTCGGCCTGCGTAACGGTGTAGGGAGCTCTGGGCTCGCTGACCGGCGGGTCCTGAACCGGCACCGGCCTGGGCTCGTCTGTGGGCGTCGCAGGCGCTTCGTCGGCCGGCTCGCGATCGCGGGGATCTGAATCGGGATTCTCTGGCGTGTTCTTGTATGTGGTCATGGATCCCTGTGCTTGCAGAATCAGTACCCAAATCACGGCACTATTTTTTCTTCCTGGATCTGTCTGTTCTTCGACCTTGGAGTTTCCGTGGACCTTCGGATTTTCGTGACGCCGGTCCCATGATGCGATCGAGCGCCGCGAGTAACACCGATAATTTGGCGTAAATCAGATCAACATTCGCCACGCCGAGGACGACGTCGCCGTTGACGACAACGCCCTTGTTCAGGAGGCTGTCCACGACGTCGAGAAGCGACGATTCTTCCTCGGAATCGGATCCAATGGCAGCCTTTGGAAACAGCCAGTCGTCTGACCGCTTTGGAGGCTTTCGGCGGGCCTTCATTTTGTGACGAAATGATACGGCGGCCAGGGCCCGCTGACCTCGAGCCGATGACCGCGCTTCGCGAGCGCTGTCGTGAGCCTCGCCACTTCCTTCTTCCACGGGACGCGGCGCTTCGCTCTCACGAGCAGCGATGCGCCGGTCACGAAAGGCCGGCCCCGGCCTGGCGGGGGGAAGGTCTCTTTCCGCACTTTCGAGGCGAGCTTGGCCAGGGTTTTCACCGCTCCGTTCGCTTCCTTCACCGTGGCGCGAGGCGGAGTGACACCCCGATCGTTCAGGCGCTTCTTGACGACGAGGTAGTCGCGGCCGCTGCTGAGCGATCTCGCCGACTCGGCCTCCACCTGGCTCGCAACGACGCGCACGCCCCACTCTTCCAGCCCCTGGAGCTCTGCGAATAGCTTCCGGAGGCGTGGACCGCGGCTCTGCAGGTGGGCGCGCACTCGATCGTCGGTCGAGAAGAGCGTGAACAGTTTCAGGGGAATGACCGGCGCGCGCCGGAAGAAGAACTCGATAACCGCCGCGTGCGCAAGCGCATGGCGGGAGATCGTCTCGACGTCCTGGAAATCGCTCTGAAGCTGCTCGCTGCTGAAACGATCGAGCGGGGCATCGGCGACGACCGCCCAGATATCGCGATCGATTGAGATCAGGCGCGGAGGGCCGGCGCCGGGCACGCCTGGGGGGACGCCGCGCAGCGAGGGCGGCCGCCCCGACTGCACGAGGCAGAACACGTACGCCGCCGTCTCAGGGGAAGCACTCACGATGCGTCGTCATCGACGGTGATTTCCACACTGGCGATGCGATGGTCGTCATCGACGATGGCTTCCTGCGGTTGGGTTCGCGCCTTGATCTCGCGGATACGCTCGAAGACGTCCGCCTCGATCTCGGCGAACTCCGCGTCATCAATCTCGCCGCTCTCGAGCTTCATCTGCGCCTCGAGCAGCCGCTCGCGCTGGTGCTCCGGGTCGTTCACCTCGGTCTCGGCGATGTTCGCGACCTTGTCGAGGACGAACTGGATGCCGCTAATCAGCAGGCTGTCGAGCAGGAACATCAGACACGTTCCAGCTTGAGCCTGATGTTGACGAAGTTGTACGGCGGCCAGGGGCCGGTGTACTTGAAGGTGAGCTTGTCGTGCTCGGCCGCAATCGACTTGACCCGCGAATCGAACGCCGTCTCCTGATCGCGCGAGACGAGGAACGCGGCGTTCATGATCATCTTGTCGCCGATCGGCTTGTTGATGCGCGAGGCGACGGCGACGTCCCTGAGGCAATCGAGTATTTCGCTTCCGTAGCGCTCCGAGCGCGACTGGAGCGCCGCGTCGATCGCCCGGCCGTACTGCATGCGGGCGAAATACGTCGAACCCTTCTGCAGTGCGATCTCGTTCTTCAGCCGATGAATGCCTTCGTCCTCGTCCTCGATGTCCTTGACGACCGAATCGCGGTCCCACAATACCTTGAGACCGAACTCCATCTTGTCGCGCATCTTCGAGAGCACGTCGCCGAAGGCATCGTAGGCCGAGCGCAGCAGCTGGACGATGTCATCCCTGGTCTTGAAAATCGTACCGAACGACATGGGGATGACCGTGTGATCGCGCATGACGATCTCGTTCACCCGCTCGTGCGCCAGCACGTTCTCACGCGTCGAGTCGAGGACGCCCAGCGGCACGTCGGAGACCACCGCGGCGAGATCGCGATAGTGGACGGTGTGGATCTCCGAGCCGTTGTCGCCCACCCCTGCGGCGCCGAATCTCAGCGAATCGGCGGACTGGATCACGCAGTAGACATATTTGCCGCGGGCTGGCTCTGCGGGCGACTCCGCATCCTCGCCCCTGCGGCCTACCGCTTTTTCACGAGCCGGCTTCGCTGTCGCCTTGGAAGCGGGAGGCGTAGATCGCCGCACGGCGCGGCGCTCCTTCGTCTTCGTCGTTTTTTTCGCCATGTGACGCTACACTCCCGCGCGGCGCCGACGCGCGACTGGCTTGCGCGCGGCACTGTTCAGCTGAGCGCGCAGCGCCTGATTCTCGGCCGCAAGCTCGTCGTACGGGCGAGATTCGAGCGCCGGCCGCGCCACGGGCACGGACTGACCGACCGCCTCAGAGTACTTCAGATACGTATCGATCGAAGCCACGACGATACGCGCTTCAACCGTGATGAGGTCGATGCCGACCAGCGACACGCGAACCCACGCATCGATGACGATGCCTTTATCGAGGACTCGATCGAGAACATCGATGAGACTGGAGCCGCCTGCAGCTCGTTCAATGGCCATGACAACGCTTCTCCTGAAAACGCGGTTCTAGTTTCTCGTAGAACCCACGTCCCCCGCGGTTCGCGAGTATACGTTAAATAGTATTGCTTTTCGTGCCGCAACGAATAGCCCGCACGTGTTTGTGGCCCTGATCTAATGAACGGAGAGCGTCTCGCTCCTGAGCCGTTCAACGGTCGCAACGAGCACGGCGGGATCGACGGGCTTGGCGAGATGGAACTGGAACCCGGCCGCCAGCACGCGGTCGCGATCATCTTCCGTGGTGTAAGCGGTGAGCGCCGCCGCCGGGAGGCGCGCGATCCTTTCAATCTCGGCGCTTCTGACCTGGCGGATCAGATCGTAGCCGTCTTCAACCGGCATTCCGAGATCGGCCACGAGCACGTCAACCTGCTCGCGTCGCAGCGCCACGAGCGCCGTCGACACCGACGTCGCCACAATCACCGAGGCACCATAGTGGCGAAGGATGGCGGCGACGACTTCGCGCGCGTCGGGGTCGTCATCCACGATGAGCACGCGGGTTCCGGCGAGGCGGGATCGCACCGCGCCACGGGAGGTCTCCTCCACTTCACGCACTTTCTCCGCGCGCACCGCACTCGGGGCGGCCTGCAGCGGTAGCGTCACGCGGAAGGTCACGCCGGATTCGCCGTCGGTCTCCGCCTTAATCGTGCCGCCATGGAGATCGATGATGTCCCGGATGAGCCCGAGCCCCCGCCCGTATTTCGCCCGGGCCGACTGCTTGCCGGGCTCCTTCGGCCGCTGCCGGCTGAACAAATACGGGAGCGCGTCGGCATCGACGCCGACGCCCGAGTCATGCACGGTGAGCTCCGCCATGCCGGCACCGGCAGGACGGAGACAGATCTCGACGGTACCCTTCTCGGGAGCGAAGTGAATGGCACTATTGAAAAGTGCGATCAATACCTGTCGCAGCCGCGCGCCGTCGGCGAGGAGCGGAGCTGGCAGCGCCTCGAGCTTGAAATCGAATTCGACGCCCTTCGTGCCCGCTTCTCTGGCGGCATAGGCGGCGGTGTTCACCAGTTCTTTGGCATCCACTGGAGCGAGCGTCAGTTGCAGATTTCCCGACAGCAGCCGCCACGTATCGACCACTTCATTGATGAGCTCGAGCTGTTGCTTGGACTGGCGGATAATCGTCTCGCCGGCGCGCACGTTGCCCGACTCGTTCAGGGCCTTGCGCTTGATGAGCTCCGCCCAGCCGATGATGCTGTTGAGAGAGCCGCGCAGATCGTGCGCGACGACACTAAGATAATCGTCGGAGAATCCGTCGACCTCGAGGCCCTGCCGCTTGGAAGGATCCTGGCGCCGACCGGGGGGGCGGGGTGGTTGGATATTCGCTTTCGCTCGACCAGCCATCGCTCTGGAATCTGTGTCCTTCATTTATCTATATCATCCAATCCGCAACCGCCCAAACATCTATCTATCCCGCAATCACGGTCACCCAGTCACAACAAAAAATGGCGAGAGGAGGCGCCCGCTGGCGCCTCCCGAGCTGTAGGTTGCTCCGCGCAATGGGGAGCGTAATGAGGAATCCGGAAAGGAATCCGGGTCGGTGTCTATACTGCACAGCTCGTACCGTACAGAAGGCACAGTTTTTCATTGAGTTTCTCAGAAAGGCATGACGTGAAACCCTACACCGGAGCTGGACCGTGTCGTGCTGACCTACGTGCCGTAATCCGCGACGGGCGGATCGCCGTGCTTGCCGTTTTTCATCACCGTGTTCGCGACTGATTTCAGACCCTGAATGATGCCGATGATGGGCCAGGTCTTCGCCCTCACGGCCCCGGCCACCATACTGCCGGTGCCGGCCACCTGCCGCAGCGCATCGCTGACCGACTCCTGTGCGTGTTTCACCTTGTGGGTAACGGCCTGAACCTCATCGAGAATCCCGTCGACCCGCGCACGCAACGGCGCGATGTGCACCCGCTCGACGGTTTCGATCGTCGTCATCACCTGCTTGTACATCTTGAACGCGAACACGCCTGCGGCCACGATCATGAGAAATTCGAGCAAGCTTACAACCGCCAGAATGCCCAGCCATACGTTGGTCGTCGTTAAATCCATATCGGTTCCTCAGGGAGTTCGGGGTTCCGGGTTCCGGCTTCGGTGTTCACGAACCACGAACCAAGTTACGACGCGAGCCTCGCGCTCGAGGGCAGCGGACGCGGCGTTCGCCGGCGATCCGGGCGAGCTTGCAGGTTGTTCATTTGCCTGCGTGCCGTCATCGGCCGGCCTACTTCCCAGCCTTCTGATGCGTAGCCGCAGAAACCACACTGCAGCGACAGCTTGTTCGGCTCGAAGTGCAGCAAGATGAGATGCCCGTGCAACCCGCACCACAGCCGCGCGACCTGGCGCGTGATCGCGGTAAAAACCCGGAAAAACACACTTGGCGGCGCAACTTCGGGTTGCCGCCGCGTCGAATTCAGGCCGAAAACGTTATCAATCACCATGGCTAAGCTCCCGCCGCTTCTAAAGCAAGGGGCGGGCCGTTTATTTTCAGGCCCAGATCCGTCCCGAGGGACTCCGATTACAGCTCTGTCAGGCCCGGATTGACCAGAAACCCAGCCACTTGTCGGGAAAAGCAACAGGGATTCTGGACAGTTCGAGGGCTAATAGCTGATCGTGTAGATGAGGTCGATACCCGTCGTATCGACCCGCTGGAGGCGGTGTGAACGCTGGGAGCCCTCCGTGACGGTGCTGACGAGCCTCAGGAGCTCGTTTATGCGGTATTCAAGCGCGAGTTGGCTGAGCTCGGCCGACCCAAACTCCTGGCGGAACGACACGAACAACCGGGACCCGATCTGCTGCCCGACGGCGATTGACGGCTGGCCATTCGCGCCACCGGATGCCCGTATCTCGAAGATGTCGAGATCGAGCGCGTCGGCGATCGAGTTAGCCAGCGGAGACGCGAGATAGCCCACGGCGAGCCCGCCGGCGCGCTCAGCAAGATTCAGCCGCTCCCCTTCTCCCAGCTGATTGATGGGCTGGTTGAAGACGATCAGCGAGAGCACGTCGGCTTCGTCGAGCGGCGGGTTGCTCGACAGCCGGACCTGCGGCTGTCGCGCGGTGCCTCTGATGTTCACGATGGCCGTAACGCCCGAAATCACACGCTGCGCGTCCACCTGCAGCGCGGGGTCAGCCGGCCTTGCCCCCTGGAATCGAATCTGACTGTCGCGCAGCACCTCGAAGCGGCGGCCCTGGAAATCATAAAACCCGCGCACGACCGAGACGGTGCCGATCACGTCCGGCTGTCCCGCGGGCGATTTGCGGATCTGCAGATCGCCCCCCACGGTAATGTTCATGTCTCCGAGGCCAATCCGCGAAAAGCTCGCGTGCATGTCGCGTCCACGAAGCACGAGATCGTCCGGCAGGACCAGACGAACGTCGACGGTTGCTGCGTCATAGAGGCCCAGCGGCGTCTCGGTGGCGGTCCGGCCGTTGGTGGCGGTCCGGCTTGAGCCGGACCCCACCCCCACAGGGACCGTCTCTTCGGTCTCGGTCGTGGTCGCCACTGTCGCTTCGGTGCGATACGGGCTTCTTCCGAGCTGCTCGAGGAGCCGATCGACATCGAGCCGTCCGGCCTCTGTAAGGATCTCCCCCGTGATATGGGGCTTCGCCGCATCGCCGGTAATGCGAAGATCGGTTTCGATTTCCAGGTTGCCGAACTGGTTGTCAAGAATCTTGAACTCGGCAGCCGACACCTGCACGTTCATCTCGCCGACGCTCCGGCGGACGATGCCGAGCTCGCCGATGGCCACGAGCCGATCCTGATCGTCGTCGCTGACCTCGAATCGATCGACGAGCAGCTTGTCGTTCTCGAACAGGAGACGCGCGATGGCGTTGGTGTACGTCACCCCCGTGGCCACCACGCTAAAGCCGCCATTCGCTGTTTCGACGAGCCCGTTCAGGCGAGGGGCGTCGAGCGTTCCCGCCACGTGCACATCGGCCTGCAGCTGCCCGGTCAGCTTCGTCAGCTGCGTCGTGGCCGGCTGGAACAGCGCGATGTCGATCGGAGTGCTCTTGACCGCGAGATCGAATTCCGTCGTCCGTACCGTCGTGCCCGGGCCGTCCGGAATCGGCGCGGTCCCGACCGCCGTCAGCACCGCTTGGGGCGTCTGCTCGAGCCTCACATCGAGGTCGACGGCGCGCCCGGAGTAACTCGCCTTTCCTGTCAGGGCGTTGAACTTCACGCCCTCCACCGAGCCGCCGCTCAGCGCGAAACTCGTCTGCAGCACAGGATCGTTGCGGGTTCCTCGGATCTCCGCGTTTGCGTTGAGCACTCCCGAGACCGCGCGGTTCCCGAGCAGCAGCTCGTTGATGTCCTGCACCTGCACGTTGTCGAGCCGCACGTTCAGGTTGTTGGCAAGGTTTGCCGACCCGGAGCCGATGGCGACGGTGCCGGCGGCGGTGAGCTGCTGGACCCCGCGCTGCAGCACGAAGTTCTCGATCGTCACTGAATCCTGTGAGAGCCGGGCTGTCGCTTCCTGCCCGGCCGGGAACGACCATTGCGTCTGTCCGACGGTCAGATTCAGCGCGCGCAGGTGCAGCTCGTTGTGGTCGGGGTGAAACACCGCAGTCCCGCCAAAGCCGAGCGAGCGTCTCTCCTCTTCGAACATCGTGTTGAACTGCAGTTCGTTCTTCTCGTAGGTCATCTTTCCGGTGACGCGAGGTAGATTGCGGCCGGCCATCGTCACGAACGTCGCCGATGTGTCGGACTCGAGGCGCGCCTGTTCGAAGTCGAAGTGAGGGACCTGCACCGTGTACTTGCTGTTCACGGTCAGCGCATCGACGTTCGTGCCGTAGCGAAGGCGGTTGGCCCCGAGCGTGCCCGCCAGCGTGAGATTGGATGCGGGGCCGGTCGCCAGGCCGACGACGTGGGCCGAGCCCGCCAGCGGCCGATTGAGGCGTTTCGCCAGAGGCTCGAGGTTCGTGACGGCGACGTCGTATTCGAGATTCGAGCTGCCGGTATCACCGAGCGCCAGGGTGCCGAGCGCGGTGGCCTTGATATCGGGCCCGGTCACGATCAGCTGTTTGATGTCGGCGGTGTTGTTCTTGAATGCTCCAATCACCTGCGCGGAATCGACGGCCATGCCGGCGATGGTCGAAGCCGTCAGCGTCGTCGTGCCGTTCGTGTCGAGGAGCGCCACCGGGCCGACCTTCGGAATCGCGAGGCTGACGACCATGTCCGCCGATCCATTGAGCGTCGTGTCGGCCAGCTCATTCCGATCGGTGAAGAGCGTTCCCGGAAGATCTTCGAACGGCCCGACGAACTTCGCGCGGATCTCGCGATTCGCCATCTCGAAATCCAGGGCTGCGCGCGGGAACCGCGCGCCTGCGAGCGTCGAGTCGAGGAGCGCGGCGCTGGTCTGCAGCACGAGATCGTCGGTCGTGCGGCCGCTGCCTTCGAAGGCAAACGTGCCGGTCAGTGAGCCGTCGAAGCGGTCGTCGTCCAGCCATTTCACGGCGAGCGGCGCGGCGAACCGGCGGGGGTTGAGCCACGCCACATTACCGCTCGCAGAGTAGCTGAGGGCTCTATTGCGCGACTGGATGCCCAGCAGGGTTCCCTTGCCGAACCGCGCGCCTTCCACCACGGAGTCATTGAGGTCTGCGGAGCCTCGCCAATCGGCCCCCGCCGCCTCGAACTGGTAGCTGCCGGCGGCCTGCGTCTCGAGCTTGGGCATCGCGAGCCGCTCGGGCAGACGGCGCATGTCGAGGCTCTGGAAGGTCCCGGCAAGCGAGTACGAAAGCGGCCGACCGGGAGCCGCAAAGCGGAATGTCGCCCGCGTTGTCGCAGTGGCCCCATAGGAGGCGCCGCTCGCATCAAACCTCAGGAGCGCCGGTTCGTAGACGCCCTGCGCGCGAACGTTCGCCGCACGGTAGGTGAAGCCTTCCACGTGCGGCCCGGCGAACGTGAAGTTGATCTGAGCGGGACTGAACGCCCACGTGAAGTCGGCTTGCCCGGTCACCCGCGTCTTCCACTCCGCCCGGTTGAGGATGGGCGCCATGTCGACATCACGCACATCGAGCCGTCCTGCGAGGCTCTTCGCGCCGCTGCCGAAATGGCCGACGAGCGGCCCGTGCGCGGTGCCGGCCGACGAAATGAGGTTCACATCCATGTTCAACTCGTCGAGCGTCCCTCGCGCCCGCAGGTTGACGGCGGGCTCAAGCTTGATGGTGGCGAGCGGAGGGAAATAGCGGCCTATCTCGGGCAGCGACAGGCGGCGGGCATCGAGCTGAATGTCGAGCAGACGCTCCTGGGGGCCGCTGTAGGTGACCGTCGTGACGAGGTTCGATCGATCGGTGTCGATGGCAAGTTCGCGTGCGACGATCGCTCCGCGATCGAACCGTAGATCGCCGGCGAGCTTCCGCAGGTTCGTGCCCGCCGCGCTCGCCGTCATCTCGCTAATCGACACGGCGATGCCCGGCTTTTCATATGCGAAGCGGAACCGGGCGTTCAGGGAGGTGAGATCCTCGACGAGACGGCCGCGATCCTTCAGGATAACGTGGCCGTTGGTGATCACGATCGACTCCATCGTGATCGGTGGCGCGCCGCGTCCACCGGTGTTTTGCCGCGTCTTGACGAAGCGGCTGAAATTCCAGCCCGCGTTGTCGCGCTGCAGCAGGATCGTCGGGTTCTCGAGGGTCATGGAGTTGAGAATCACACCCTCGGTGATCATCGTCCACGGGCTGTAGGCGACGATGAGTGTGTCCATCGCCACGGCCGTCTGCCCTTCATGGCGCAGCGCGACGCCCTGGAGCTCCACCCCGGTGAAGACGTTGCCGCCGAGGCGCGTGATCGTCAGCTCGCCGTTCAGGTATTGCGCGGCTTGCGAAACCGCTTTCTGCCGCAGCCAGTTCTTGAACCAGCTCGTCTGGGTCACCGCGACGCCGGCGCCGAGCAGAATAACGAGCGCCAGCACGGCCATCGCAACGTAGCGCGACAGCCGGTGCAAGGCGCGCATGGCTGGGCCGCGCACGCCTAAAACGCCTGGCCGATGCTGAAGTGAACTCGCCACTTCCGCTTCTCCTGGTTTCCTTCAATCACGAGACCTTCGATCGGATTGAGCTGCAGGCCGAGATCGACGCGCATGGGGCCGATCGGCGTGTCATAGCGGATGCCTGGGCCCGCTGCCCAGCGCAAATCGCTCAGCTGCACGTCCCAGGGCTCCCGCCACACGTTGCCGCCATCGACGAACGCCACTCCGCTCAGTTTCCCCCGAATACCGAATCGCGCTTCGGTCGAGACCTCCATCATCGTCCGGCCGCCGATCGGCAGACCCGCGGGGCTCAACGGGCTCACCTGATAACGGCCCCAGCCGCGCACGCTGCTCGATCCACCGACGAAGTAGCGTTTGTAGAACGGGATCTGTGCGCCATCGGAGCCCGCAAGAGTACCGGAGCGGACGCGGTTCGCCCAAATGAAGCGCGGCCCCAGATCGAGGTAGGTGCGCACTTCCCCGTGCAGCTCGTTGTAGGTGAAGCCGCCGCCGAGCAACGAACCCGCGCTTTCCACATGCCCAGAGATGGAATATCCCTGGCGCGGGTTCAAGGGCTGCTCCGATGTGTTGCGCAGGAAATCGACTGCAAAGGCGGACAGGGTGCCGGAGCCGCGACCGGTATCAGGATCCAGGCCGAGAGCGATTAACTCCTCGCGAAATGTCAGATCGGCGAGCGCCGATTCCGAGATCGCATAATCCTCGTACTCACGAATCAGCGCGACGCTCAGCCGATTTCGCGCGCCGCGATCGGTGCCGACTCCAGTGCGGCTGAAATCCTTCGACAGCACGAGCCGCCCGCCGCTGCTGCGTGACTCGTAAATCGGCTCGCGAGACCACCATGTGGAACCGGAGAGCCGCACCGATAACCCCGGCTGGAACAGGAACGGCTCCGTCAGGCTGCCGCGAACACCCTGCTCGAGCGACGACCACTTCGCCTCGGTCTCGCCGGTTCGCGCGCCGCCGCCAAAGTTCACGTGGCGCCAGTTGATGCGCGCGCGTACCTTTTCTTCCGATCCGTACCCGGCGGCGAGCAGCAGGCGCCGGTGCTTGCCTTCCGCAACGGTGACGACGACGGGCACCTGAGGAGAACGATCTTCCGGCAGCCGCGGCGTGATGTTGACGAACTGAAACAGCTCCAGGCCATAGAGCCGCCGCTGACTCTCGGTAATACGGCTCAGCTGATACAGATCGCCCTCGTAGAACGCGAGCTCCCGTCGAATCACATCCTCATCGACCGAGACCACGCCCTCGATGTCAATGGCGCCGAACACCGCCTTTGGGCCGGTGTCGGCCACGATCGCGAGGTTGACGCGCGTCGAGGCCGATCCGGGTCGCTCGACGACGCGTACGCTGCCGTACGGAAACCCGTGATCGCGAAGCTCAGCGACCACGATGTCGTGGGACGTGAGAATCAGCTTCTGATCGCGGATATTGCCGGACTTGATCGGCAGCTGGCCCGGCAGTCGTTGGAGGTGATCGGCCGGGATCCCGTCGAGCCCTTCGAACGAAACGTTCTCGACAATAACCGGCTCCCCTTCGGCTATTTCGACGGTGATGTCGACCCTGTCTTTGTTCGCGTTCAACTTCGCGTCCAGGCCGACCACCTTGGCGGCGGGATAGCCGCGATCCGCGTAATATGCTTCTATCCGCTTGACGTCGAGATCGATCTCCTGGCGATCAAAAAAACGCTTGCGCGACCACGGAAGGAACCCGTTCTCCCGCGTCGCGATAATCGCTTTCAGCTCCTCGGCCTTGATGGCCTGCGCGCCGCTGAAGTTGATGGACGACACCTGCACGTCGCCCGTTTCCCTGCACGCGGCGGAGGTGAGCACGACCAGCGTGGCGAAGACGATGTGGCGAAGCGGCGCTGTCATGCGGCGCGCCGCGTTCTCTTCCTCTTGCCTGCCTGTGCCGGGCGAGCGCCCTTCGGCCTGGGGCGGGTCGAGGTGCGCGAGTCGAGGCTCTGACGCAGGCGCTCCATGAGGTCGACGACCTTGCCCTCCTGCGGTTCTTCCGCGGCCGCGGCGAGCCTGGGCCGCTGCCCTTTCATGCGCGCCATGCCGTTGCAAGGTGTACGCCTGCGCTAGAGCCGGAAAAATGACCGGAAGTGCTGCAAGAAGGGGACGGAGCTGGGGCACGGCCATAAGCGGTTCTAGGTTCTACGGTTCTAGGTTCTAAGGGTGCGTCCCTAGAACGTAGAACCTAGAACCTAGAACCACCTGGATCTAGATATTGAAGTGAATCAGGTAGTGATTACCGCCGCGGTTGAGCCACAGGCGCAGGTAATCGCCGCCCTTGAGCACTTCGGTGCGTGCGCCGCCCGCGGGCGGAGGCGTGACTTCAGCAACCTGCTTGATGTCGCTCCCCGGCACGATCGTCACGACTTCGCGTCCGACGACCTTGCCGCCGCGAAGGAACTCGGCCCAGCGTTCGTACTGCGGCGTCTGTCCCGCCGCCGGCGGTGCCGCCGGCGTTTCGGTGACGCGCACCTGATAGGTGCCGGCGGCCAGTGCCTGGCCGTCGGCTTTGACGGCGCGCGGGATGCGCACCGACCCCAGATTCGTCGTGGTCCCTGCCATCGCAGGCTGTGTCTGCCCCCCGCCTGCGGGCTTGGCTTGCGCCGACAAATCGGCCGCGGCGGCTCCGATGAAGGCGGCCATCACGCAAGACAGCCCGATGTTTACGTAGCGATTCATAAACAATCCCCCTTAGTTGCCACCGGCGACGAGTTGCACCGTCATGGCCGCGCGGCGGTTGAGCCGGCGGGTTTCCTCTCGCGAGTTATCGTACTTCGGCTGTTCTTCGCCGAAGGTGACGGTCGTCAGTCGATCCGCCCCGATGCCGTTCGATGAGAGGTACTGCTGCACTGAGCGCGCGCGGCGATCGCCGAGCGCGAGGTTGTATTCGGCCGTGCCGATGTTGCAGGTATGGCCTTCGATGCGAACCCGCAGCGTCGGGTCCGCTCTCATCGCTTCGACCGCCTGCGTGAGGATGCGCTGCGCGGCGTCGGTCAACGAGTAGCGATCGAAGTCGAAGTATACGTCCTCGAACGTAATGGTCTTGACCGCGCGCGGGACCACCTGGATGTTCACCGTGTCCGACGCCGACAGGTTGTCGGTCGGGCAGGTACCAGTGACCGTCACTGGCACGGTGCCGGGCGTATTCGGCGCCGTCCACACCGTGTTCTGCTGCGCCGGGTTCGCGAATGTGCCGGTCGGTGCGCTCCAACGATAGGTAATCACGCAGCCGATTGAATCCATCGCGGTCGCCGTCACCTTCGAAGTCGCGCCCACTTCAACCGTGCACGGGTTGCACTGCGCATCCACGGTCAGCGTGTGCTGCGGGGCCGGGGCCGGCGGCGGCGGTGGCGGCGGTGGCGGCGGCAGTGGAACGGGGCGGCCCGCGACGCCCGGGTGATAGCCGATGCGGAACTGCCAGCCGAACTTCGTGCCGAAGTTGTCGTCGCTGTCGATCCCCAGGTCCTCGCGATCCTCGGCCTTGGCCGACCAGTCGATGCCGGCGCCGGCGAAGAACCCGTTCCGCATCTGCCAGGTCGCGCCAAACATCAGCGTCGACTGCAGCGGAAGCTGGGAGGTGACCGGCGGGATGCTGCCATCAACGCCGATGACCGACGCGGGGGCGGGAGATCCCTTCCGCGTCACGACGTCCTCGAAGTAGCGCTCACCGAACCACTCGGTCGTGAACTTCAGCGGGCTGCGCGTCGGGAACTGCGCGCCGAGGCCGAAGCGCATGCCGTTGGACAGATCGAACTGGTCCGGATCGCCGCGATGCACGTAGCCGAGGTTGCCGGAGACTTCGACCACGCTCGCGATTTCTTTGCTGAGGATGAAGTCGAACGCGGCGTCCATCTTGCCGGTGCCGGATCCGCCGTCGGCCGAACCTGTCGGCACCTTCACCATGCCGCGGACCGCGAGCGCCACCGGGCTCATACGCGATTCGGAGAGCAGGTTGAGTTTGGCGCCGAGGAAGGTGTCGCCGAAGTCGTTGCCAATCCATCCTTCGCGGACGAAGGGATAGTTGTTGTCGACGCCGCCGAAGCGGTCGCCGCCGAAGCCGAAGATCGGGCGCGTGTCACGGTCGATTCTCGTGACGAATCGTATCGCCCCGAAAATCTCCGCCCGGTCCTTCACGCCGAAGGCGAACGTGCCCTCGAAGTGGGAGATGTCGGTGAACCCCTGGCGGACGTCCCAGTTCACGCGATAGCCGCTCGCCGACCATGTTCCGTCGCGCAGCACTTCGCCCGTGGGGACGAACCAGAGACCCGTATCTCCATAGATAGTCGTTGTGGCGGGGCGAACCGTCTCTTCCATTCCCGCCGGGGCCTGGGCCCGTGCTTCGCCGGTGACCAGAAATAATGCACCGACAAAGGCCAGGATTCCGAATCGTCGCGACATGTGTATCCTCCTGCAGGGTGTTACACGCATATGTGCCTAAATCCGCAGCCCATCATGCACAACACGTGCCGGGCTCAAGGTACCGCCGAGTCAGTGGGAATGAGATACGTGATGGCACATTGTCCTTATTGCCGACATCCAAATCAATCCCCTTTCGTGCGTATCTTGCCCACCCTTCTCTCCATATCATCGTGCAGCCGCTGCATCTGGCGCCGGTAGTCCTCGGCAGCCAGCGCGCGCTCCGCAGGATCAAACACGGCGCCCATCTTCGCGCGGTGCAGGATCTCTAGCTCGGCCACCTTCGAGGCGTGCAGGCTGCGAGCCTCCGCTATGGCGGCCTTCTGCTCGTCCGTCGCCGGCGTTTCGACGACCCCGCTGTCGGCGTCTCTCTGACGCAGACGCTCCATGGCGAGTTCCAGCGCGCTCTTGGGCTTCTCGTCGGTGCTCATCGTGACAGTGTAGCGCGGCAAACGCTGTGCACTAGTGCACACTGCGAGGGGACCGCGATTTGACAGATCCGGGAAACACTGGATATAACTGTCGGGACTTGATGTTCCTACTCCGTCGGCGCACGACCTCGACTGCCTGTTGTCGATGCTCGTGTATCGTGCCGGTGGCCGCCAGGTAAGAGCTCTCCTACGCAAGTCCTGTAGTTCTCTCCTCCTGGACACCCGCCGGCCGACCATATCACTTTCTGAAATTGGTGTGCCTCTAACCAGGAGAAAAGCAAATGCGTTCGTACGAACATGTCGTGGCAGCGTTGACCGCCACGATGTTGGCTGGCAACGCGGCGATCCACCGGCTGCTGATTGGGTTGGGTCTACCCAGCCGAGTGAGGTACGTCGGTGCTGGTCAAGCCGAGATCACGATAGAGCTGGTCCCGCAGAGTGTCGCCGCCTAGCTCGCATCGGCGCGCGTGATCGAGTCGCACCCATGAAACGGCTTGAGCCAGTCGTAGGGGCTCACGCCGTTCTCGCCGCAGACCTTGCC